>NZ_JBFODU010000001.1:0-35111 GCF_040908505.1 Aeromonas sp. R1-2
GCGTTGAAATACAGAACCCCCGATGCGGTACATAGGGGGTTCTGAGTAGAGAAATGTTAGTTGAAAATGTGTAAACCTATTTCAGGACTAGACAACTACTGAACCACAATAGGCTTTTTAGCCTCGGCCACCAATCACCCCAACGGCGGCGTCCGTGGCGGCACCATACGCTTGCTGCCGGTGGACTCGAAGGCCAAGGCGAAGCGCAGCAGCTTGTATCCATCACAGGAGCCTCCGGCGCAGACCAACCCCAAACTAAAATAGTGCAACCATGGCTAATAAACGGCGTTTTCACTGACGGGTATGATGCAGGCCAGATGTATCGCTTGTTAGTGAGATAAGGAACCAAGGTCATGGCTATTCATGGAGCTACCCCGGTGATGTTGAAGGCTATCGACAGCCTGCAGCTCGCCAGCGTCAATCCCGGCAGCAATCAGAAGCTTGCCCTTCATCTGGGTGAAGGCAAGGAGTACACCATTCATATCGGCAAGAGTGGAGATGTCTCCGTACAACGGGACCTGGCCCATTTAAGCACGCTGGGCCGCATCAAAAATGCGGTGGTCGATTTCTTTAGCCGCGCCACCACCAAGGGGGAGGGTGCGCTCACCACCCGGGCCACTCAAATTCAGTCCGAGGTACAGCGGCAGCTGACCGAACTTGGCCAAGCCAAGAAGATTGTGCAGCAAGCCTTTAATCAGCCCGTCAGCGAGTTCAAGAACGAGGCCCAATATCTGAAGCCGGGTAGCGACCCCAAAACGGCGACCATGGCCGATATCACAGATGCCAACAAGAAGCGCCTCGGTCTGGAGACGCTGGATAAGGACTCCCTGAGCTTTGTGCAGCAGCACTTCTCCAGCTTTATCAACGGTAAAGATGCCATCTTCAGCATGCTGAGCAGTCGGGTGATCGAGCGGACGTTCGCCCTGCACGAGTCACTCTCGGGTGAGGCACTCAGTTCGGCGTTGAATACGCTGGGCCATGAATCGGAGGCGTTCAACGCCAAGGTCAATGCCGAGTTCAATCGCAGCTTCGTCCAGCTGTTTGAGCAAAGAGCCAACGCCGAGCTGGACGCCCTGACCGAGGCAAACACCCGCGCCAACAAGACCTCACCGCTGGTCGAAGAGCACACTGGCTCATCGGACGGGGAGAACGTCGCCGCCAAGATGAAGAAAAGCGTGCGCTTTAACGACAATCCGGTGAGCGATGTCCGGGTGTTCGAGCTGGAAGAGGGCCGAGCACTCAATATCAAGGTGTAACCCTTGCCATGAATATTGATGACGGCCCGTTCGGTGGCGGGCCGTCTCTTTGTGATCGTGCCCTGCCCCTTCGAAGACGACCGGGCAACCGGACTGGAGTGTTGTGTTGGATATCTATCAGAAAATCGTGGCCGAGCTGTCGGTCGAACCGCTGGCCTTCGATGAAAACGGCGTCTGCACGTTCGAGATCCAGCGAACAGCAGAGGAAGCGAGCGCCCCCTTTGTGGTCAATATCGTGGCTCAGCCCGACGAAATGGCACTGGTGCTCTCGGTGACCACGGCGAGCGCTCTTCCCGAGCGCCTGTCGCGCGAATTGTTCCTGCGCTTTGGCGAGCATGCCCTCGCCCCCTTGCGCCATGGCTACGGGGTCGGCATCTATCCGGGCACCGAGCAGGTATCGTTTTTCTCCCAGCTCGCGTTGGGGAACTATCGTCCGCAGCAGATCAGGGAGAGCCTCGCCGATCTGCTGGAGAAGGCCCACGAGTGGGAGGCCAGCTTGTCCCAAGATGAGCAGACCCCGCCTGTGACAAAAAGCGAAATGGGTGCGGGCCAGAACATCCGGGTGTGATGGCCAGAGCCAGAACATCCGGGTGTGATGGCCAGAGCCAGAACATGGACGAAAAAAGAGGGAGGCATGATGCCTCCCTCTCTCTTTGTGCCTGATCTAACAACTATCAGGCAAGCGGCGACGCTCAAGCCAACGGCGGCGTCCGTGGCGGCACCATACGCTTGCTGCCGGTGGACTCGAAGGCCGAGGCGAAGCGCAGCAGGTTGTTGTCGTCATAGGCGCGACCGGCGAAGGTCAGCCCCACCGGCATACCGATATCGGCCATCACACCCATGGGGACGGTAACGGTCGGCACACCGAGGTGTCGAATGGCGAGGTTGCCGTTGGCAACCCAGATGCCGTTGCTCCAGGCGATATCGGCGGAGGCCGGATTCACATCCGCATCAGCCGGGGCGACGTCGGCGACGGTGGGGAACAGCACGGCGTCGAGCTTGAGCCCGTCCATCCAGTCTTCCAAGTCCAGCTTGCGGGTCTTCTCCAGACCGCGCAGGCCGTCCGGCACTGTGGCGATCTCGTCCCAGGATTTCAGGCCGCGCTTGGCCATATTGACGTACTCGTCCATGCCCGCCGCCAGATCGCCCTCGCGGTTCGGCAGGGTGCCCGGGTCGTGGGGGAAGATCTTCGGCCCATCGACATCAGCCAGCTTGTTGAGCTTGGGATCGCCATTGGCGCGCAGGAAGTCGTCGAACGCCCAGCCGGAGAGCTCCCACAGCTCGTCGTTGAGAAACTCCGGGCTCACGATACCGCGATTGAACACAGTCGGCGCGCCGGGTCTGTCCCCTTCGCAGTTGGAGACCAGCGGGAAGTCCACTTCGATAACTTCGGCGCCAGCGGCTTCCAGCGCCTTGCGCGCATCTTCCCAGAGGGCAATCACAGTCTCGCGGGTATGGATGCGCTGACCGGTCGGGCCGCCGATACCGGGGTTTTCGCTGGTGCCGGCCAGTTCATCCTTGTTGATAAACATGCGCGGCACGCCGAGGCGCTTGCCCTTGAGGGCATCGGGCTTGGCTGCCAGTTCCAGATAGGAAGCCGGACGCACTTCGGAGGCCTTGGGCAGCTGCACCCAGGGCTGCATGCGCCACAGATCGCCACGGGTGTCGGCATCGTCAGCCACTACCACATCCAGCACTTCCAAGAGGTCGTTCATGGTGCGGGCATAAGGCACCACCACATCCATGGTCGGGGTCAGCGGCCAGTTGCCGCGCACCGAGATGACACCACGGGACGGGGTGTAGGCGCACAGGCCGTTGTTGGAGGCAGGGCCACGGCCGCTCGACCAGGTCTCTTCCGCCAGACCGAAGGCAGAGAAGCTGGCGGCGGTGGCAGTACCGGCGCCGTTGGAAGAGCCGGAGGCAAACGGCGCGGTCAGGTAGTCGGCGTTGTAGGGGCTCTCTGCACGGCCATAGACGCCGCGCTGCATACCGCCATTGGCCATCGGCGGCATATTGGTTTTGCCAAGGCAGATGGCACCGGCGGCGCGCAGACGCTCAACGGTAAAGGCATCGCGCTGGGCCACCACATCCTTGAAGGCCGGGCTGCCAGAGGCGGCAGTCAGCCCCTTGACCAGATAGCTGTCTTTGGCGGTGTAGGGGATGCCGTCGAGCGGGCCCAGAGTCTCGCCACGGGCACGGCGGGCATCGGAAGCCTCGGCCTCTTTCAGCGCATCGGGATTGGCGACCACCACGGCGTTGAGTTTGGTGGCAGTCTCTGGGCCGTTGTAAGCCTCGATCCGGGCCAGATAGGCCTTGACCAGTTCGACCGCTGTGGTGCGGCCTGATTCGAGCGCGGCACGCAGCTCGGCAATGGAAACCTCGGTCACTTCGATCATTTTGATCTCCTGTAAAAGGGTGACTGTTTGTCATGATGATCGCCGCATCGACGCATACGACCATCACACTATCAAGGGATAAAACCCCACGGCGTGGGGTTTGGAATACTCACCGGAACCGGTTTACGACCCGTCGCGAGAGGCCGTCAGCAAGGTGAAGAGCAGCGCAGGAACCGGAGTGTATGTGAATACATGAGGATTCCGAGCAGCACATGAGCCTTGATCACGGCTTCGCAGCAGGATCGTCATCCGGTTCTTATTTCCCTGAGGGGATTTGCTGAGTAATGCAGTGAATATTGCCACCGCCCAGCAGGATCTCGCGGGCCGGCACGCCGACCACGGTGTGATCCGGGAAGATCTCTTCCAGAATGCGCTGGGCTTCGCCATCGGTGGCGGCATCCAGCAGCGGATAGACGATGCGATCGTTGGTGATGAGGAAGTTCACGTAGGAACCGGCCAGACGGCCTTCTGCCTCGCGCGGCACACCGGTACCGCTCTCGACACCGGCAGACTCCACTTCAGTGCAGAACAGCGGGCCCGGCTGGGGCAGCTTCCACACTTTCAGCTTGCGACCCTTGGCATCGACCGCCGCTTCCAGCACCTTGAGGGCGGCCACGGAGCGGGCGTACTGGGGATCGTTCTGGTCGTCAGTCCAGTGCAGGGCCACTTCACCCGGACGCACGAAGCAGCACATGTTGTCGATGTGGCCGTCGGTTTCGTCCATGTAGACGCCTTCGTCCAGCCAGATAAAGCTGGTGACGCCGAGATAGTCGCGTAAGTAAGCTTCGATCTGCTCTTTGGTCAGGTGCGGGTTGCGGTTTTCGTTGAGCAGGCACTCGGCGGTGGTCAGGCAGGTGCCTTCACCATCGACGTGGATGGAGCCCCCTTCCAGAATCAGCGGCGCATCGTAGCGAGCCATCTCGTGTTGGGTCAGCATCTGGGCTGCCACTTCCTCATCCTGATTCCACGGGTAGTAGAGACCGCCCTTGTGGCCGCCCCAGGCGTTGAAGCCCCAATCCACGCCACGGCACTCGCCGGCCGCGTTGGTAACGATGGTCGGGCCGGTATCGCGGGCCCAGCAGTCATCGCTGTCCATTTCAACCAGGGTGACGTGGGCGGGCATGATGGCACGAGCCTGCTCCATAAACTGGGCCGGAACCCCCATAAAGACCGGGGTAGCACCACCGATGGCATCGGCCACCTTGGCGAAGGTCTCTTGCGCGAAGCGACCGGCTACGCGCCAGTTGTCCGGGCGAAACGGCCAGATCATCCAGACGGCCTGCTGGTGCGCCCACTCGGCGGGCATGGTGAAGCCGTCGGCGGCCGGCGTGGAGTTAATGGTCTTGATGCTCATCGCAAGGCTCCTTGCATGGATTGAGGCCCCCGTTTACGCCCGATGCGGCGCGGGAACCCGGAAAAATAACAGTGGGTCGCAGATTAAGACGTTGCGCCCCCATCCATCAAATGAATAGGATGGATTGTCCCATAAACACGGCGAATAATCCCCCCATGAAACTGCACCAGCTCGACCTCAATCTGCTGCTCGCGTTTGACGCCCTGATGACGCAGGGCAGCGTCACCCGCGCCGCCGAAGCGCTCTTTATCAGCCAGCCCGCCATGAGCCACTCCCTTAACCGGTTGCGCACCTTTCTCGGCGACCCGCTTTTGGTGCGCACCCCGCAGGGGATGCTGCCGACCCCGCGCGCCCAGCGGCTGCATCTTGGGGTGCAGCAGGCGCTGCGGCTGCTGGAGCAGCAGCTCTTGGAGGAAGAAGAGTTCGAGCCGAGCCAGTCGAAGCGGCGCTTCGTGCTCTGCACCACAGATTACGTGGAGTGTGTGCTGATCCCGCCGCTTATTCAGCGGCTCAGAGGGCTGGCGCCCGGGGTCACCATCGAGATCCGCATCCTGCGCGACACCCTGCCCGAAGCCGAGCTGGCGAGCGGCGAGATCGATCTGGTGCTGGGCTTTGACGAGTACATGCAGGTGCCGGGATATCTCGGCAAGGAGACCTGGCTCACCGAGCCGCTGGCCGGACTGGTGCGCGCCGATCTGCCCATTGCCAAATCGGCCACCGCCGGTGCCGAGGATGATCCCGCCCAATGGCAGGAGCGCATCACCCTGCAGCAGCTTATCGCCATGCCCCATGTGTTCCACTCGCCCCTTGGCACCTCGGAGGCGAGCCTAGACCGCTATCTGAAGAGTCAGGGCTTTAGCCGCACCATCTCGGTCAACAGCCAGAGCTATATGTCTGCCGCCGCCATCGTCAGCCAGAGCGATCACCTGCTGGTGCTGCCCAGCATGGTGGCCGAGCTGCTCGCCACCCACTGGCCCCTGAAAAGCCTGCCGCTGCCCGAAGACGTGCCCGACTACCACCTCAACTGCGTCTGGCACCCCGTGCATGCACAGCAACCGGCGCTTGTATGGCTGAAAGATTTGATGAAAGAGCTGGTGGGGCCGAGGTAACCCTCCCGCAAACAACAGTGGCTCCCAAGGGAGCCACTGTTGTTTCTGCGGTATCGCGTTACGCCCGCAGGGCCCGCATCAGCTGGGCAACTACGTCGTCGAGCAGGGGGCGATCGGGGCGGCACTGGGCGAAGGTGACCAGCCCTTGCAGGTTGATCAGCAGCAGGGCGGTGAGGGTGTGGATATTGCTATCCGGGGCCAGTTCACCCTTTGCTTGCGCCTGTGTCAGCAACTCGGCCAGATCCTGCTCCAGCTCGCCATAGATCCCCTTGACCCGCTGGGTCAGCTCCTCATCCTGCTCGCTCAGCTCCATCATGGTGCGGGTCACCAGACAGGAGCCGCAGAGCGCCTCCCCCACAATCCGGTCGAGATAGGCAGCAAGGCCCGCCAGCGGGCTCGGGTTGTCGAGCAATGAGCGGCGCAGGGTGCGTTTACCCTCGACATAGTGATCCACCGCCGCCAGCAGCAGGCCTCGCTTGTTGCCAAAGGCGCCGTAGATGCTGCCCGGATGGAGGCCGGTGGCGGCCACCAGCTCCTGCATGGTGGTCTTGGCATATCCCTTGGCGCGAAACGCTTCCATGGCATTTCGCAGTACCTCGTCCCGATCAAACTCGGCTATGCGCATGGTTCCTCCCGTGGGAAATGGTTCACCGGCAAGGGGCAACAGGGCCCGCCGATAAAGAGTGGCTGGAAAGGGCGGCAAGTTTACCCCAGCCGCCCGCTCGGGCCAACCTTCTTGAACGCGCATTCAAAAAAAGCTTGCGCCCGACGCAAAAAACGTCTTGAATGCACGTTCAAGAATAACCCGTTCAGGACAACCTATCATGAATACCCTGTTTCAGCCGTATCGACTCAATGACACTCTGACCCTGGCCAACCGTTTCATGATGGCCCCGCTCACCCGCTGCATGGCAGGCCCAGGTCTGGTGCCGACCGAGCAGATGGCAGCCTATTACGGCCGCCGCGCCGACATCGGCCTGATTGTTTCCGAGGCCGTCATCATCCGACCCGATGCGCAGGGCTACCCCAATACCCCGGGCCTCTTCACCCAGGCGCAGATCGATGGCTGGAAGAAAGTCACCAGCGCCGTGCACGCCAAGGGCGGCAAGATCTTCGCCCAGCTGTGGCACGTCGGTCGCCTCTCCCACCCCTTCTTCCATCAGGCGGAAGTGCTGGCGCCCTCTGCCGTGGCGCACGAGGGCACAGTGCCCCGCATGCGCGAGCTCACCTATCAGGTGCCGCGCGCCCTGACCGAAGCCGAAATCGCCCAGCTGGTGCAGGATTACGCAACAGCCGGTGCCAACGCCATCGAGGCGGGCTTTGACGGGGTAGAGATCCACGGTGCCAACGGCTACCTGATCGACCAGTTCCTGCACCACTCCACCAACCTGCGCACTGACAACTACGGTGGCTGCCCGGAAAAGATGAGCCGCTTCGCGCTGGAAGTGGTTGATGCCATCAGCGCCCGCATCGGCGGTGATCGGGTTGGTATTCGCCTCTCCCCGGGAGCCTATGTCCATCTGGCGGGCAGCCCGGAAGATCGCGCCGTGTTCGACTACCTGCTGGGCAAGCTCAACGATCGCCCGCTGGCCTATATCCACCTCGGCATCTTCGATGATAACCTCACCTTCGATTATCTGGGTGGCCGCGCCTCCGACTATCTGCGCGCCCACTACAAGGGCAATCTGGTCGGGGTGGGCAACTACGACGCCGAGCGCGCGGCTGCGGCCATCGAGGCCAACCGCTTCGATCTGGTGGCCATCGGCCGTCCGCTTATCGCCAACCCGGACTACCTCACCAAGGTGAAGAAGGGCGAAGCGCTGGTGCCCTACGCCGACACCATGCTGGCCGAGCTGGTCTAACCGCATCGGTATCGCCAGACGACAGGCAATAAAAAACGAGGGGAGCAGTTGCTCCCCTCGTGCTATCTGGCTGATGCCGTATTGCGTTGCTGCGGACTTAATTGGTGCGGATGCTTAATTGGTACGAAATAGCGCCTCGATGGAGAGCCCCTGGCTCAGCAGGATCTCCCGCAGACGGCGCAGCCCCTCGACCTGGATCTGGCGTACCCGCTCGCGGGTCAGGCCAATCTCGGCCCCCACATCCTCAAGGGTAGCCGGCTCGTAACCCAGCAAGCCGAAACGACGAGCCAGCACTTCCCGCTGTTTGGGATTGAGCTCTTCCAGCCAGTGCACAATGCTGCTGCGCATATCATCTTCCTGTGACTCCAGCTCCGGCCCCATGCCGCGCTCGTCGGAGAGCACATCCAGCAGCGCCTTGTCGCGATCGCCACCAATGGGGGTGTCCACCGAGGTGATCTTCTCGTTGAGCTTGAGCATGCGGTTCACATCGTCCACCGAACGATCCAGCGCGAAGGCGATATCCTCGGCGGTCGGCTCGTGATCGAGACGGTGAGAGAGTTCACGCGCGGTGCGCAGGTAAACGTTTAACTCCTTGACCACATGAATGGGCAGACGGATGGTGCGGGTCTGGTTCATGATGGCCCGCTCGATGGTCTGGCGGATCCACCAGGTGGCATAGGTGGAGAAACGGAAGCCGCGCTCGGGGTCGAACTTCTCGACCGCGCGGATAAGACCGAGGTTACCCTCTTCGATGAGATCCAGCAGCACCAGGCCGCGGTTGTTGTAACGGCGGGCGATTTTCACCACCAGTCGCAGGTTGGACTCGATCATGCGCTTGCGGGCGGCTTTGTCACCGCGCAAGGCACGACGGGCGTAGTAGACTTCCTCTTCGGCAGTGAGCAGCGGGGAGAAACCTATCTCCCCCAGATAGAGTTGCGTGGCATCCATCACCTTGTTCAGTTCCGGTGCCAGCAACTCATCGGAGATAATATCTTCCGCCTCGGCGGCTACCTCCTGCAACTCTTCTACCTCGTGAGATTCGGGTTCAGCGTCAAACTCTAACTCTGCATCCTGCATTACCAGTTGTTCTTGGCTCATGGTGTGTCTCCCTGACGTTACCAGAGTAAGACGGTCTCTCTGGGGTTAACGCTTTGGCAAATAGCTCATCGGATTGATCGACTTGCCTCTGTACCGGATCTCGAAATGCAATCGTACATCCGGCGCGTCCGTGCTACCCATGTTGGCAATGACCGAGCCCCCCTTGACGCTGTCCCCTTCCTTCACCCGCAACTCGTCGTTGTGTGCGTAAGCGGAGAGATAGTCATCATCATGCTTGAGGATAATCAGCTTGCCGTACCCCCTTAAAGCACTGCCAGCGTATACCACTTTACCGCTGCTGGCGGCGTAGACGGGTTGCCCCTTCTGGCCGGCTATGTCGATCCCCTTGTTACCCTGTTCTGCAACAGAGAACCCCTCGACAATCCGGCCTTTTGCGGGCCAGTGCCAAGCAAGTCTCGACTGGGAGTTGTTTATTTTTTGTTCTTTTGACTGAGCGTATTCCTTCGGTGCTGCCGGAGCAACGGATTTCTGAGAGATGAACGGCGTGGTCTGACCAGATCCACTCAGCTCGGCCAACGGACGCGGACCGCTGCTCGGACGGCTCACGGCCACCGGCGTCACGGTTGCCGGACGAGTCGCAGCCACCATCTGGGTCGAACCGCCGCCTGCGGTCTGGACATTGAGCACCTGACCCGGTTGCAGCGCATAGGGGGCGCTCAGGTTGTTGCTCTGGGCCAGCGCCTGCGGTGTCATGCCGAACTGGCGGCCGATGCTGCTCAGGGTATCGCCGCGGCGCACCTCATAGGTACCGGCACTGCGGCTGCTGCCAACACTGGCGCTGGAACCATCGAGTCGCAGTCGCTGCCCCGGATAGATGTTGTAGGGCGGGCTGATGTTGTTGAGGCTGGCCAGCGACGGCACGTCATTGCCGGAGTTGAAGGCGATGGAGTAGAGGGTATCGCCCCGCTTCACCACATAGCTGCCGCCCTGAATGGGGGCGCTGACCTGGGCACCGCTTTGGCGAGCCGGAATGGTCGAGACAAACTGCCCCTCATCAACACCATCTACCGGAGCTGCATTTTTACTGGAGGAGCAGGCAAGCAGCAGCCATGACAACACCACGACACTGCTTCCTTGCCAAATACGCGAACGCATAATGGATCCTTAACGACTAAACCAGAAATAGGCCACCACGGCCAGACCAATACAGAGCCAACCGAGCACATCTACATAGTGCATCAGTTTGCGTTCCATTTTCTCGCCACCCCAGCGCATCAGGCCCGCAACCAGGAAAAAGCGCATGCCACGACCGATGAGGGAGGTGATGATGAAGGGCAGCAGAGCCATTTGCAACAACCCTGCCGTCACGGTAAACACCTTGTAGGGGATAGGGGTGAAGCTGGCAATGAAAATGACCCAGATCCCCCACTGCTCAAACCAGTTGCGAGCGATCTCGATCTTGTCCTGATAACCCACAGACTCCACCAGTGGCAGCACGACCGGATCCCACAGGGCATAGCCAAGGGCATAGCCAAACAGGGCGCCCAGCACAGAGAAGAGGGTAGCCAGCGTGGCGTAGTGCCACGCCTTGTGGGGCTTGGCGAGCGCCATCGGCGCCAGCATCACATCCACCGGGATCGGCCAGAATACCGACTCGATGAAAGCGGTAATGGAGAGATACCGGGGGGCATGCTTGTGGCGAGCCCACTGCATCACCAGTACGTACAAACGGGAAAACAACTTCACTCAACATCTCCGTCAATAAGGGGAACAAAACGTACCGGCTCCAGAATACGGCTGGTCAGCTGGGATCCGGATCGTTCGATCAGTTGCAGGGTCTGCTGGCTGTCACCCACGGGCAACACCAGTCGACCCCCTTCGGCCAGCTGATCGGTGAGTGCCGTCGGGATCTCGCTCGCCGCGGCCGTCACCAGAATGGCGTCATAAGGCCCCTTGTTGGGCCACCCCAGCCAGCCGTTGCCGTGCTTGGCCGAGACATTGTGCAGATCGAGCTGGCGCAGTCGGCGTCGGGCCTGGAACTGCAGCGACTTGATCCGCTCCACGGTATACACATGCTCCACCAGATGGGCGAGGATCGCCGTCTGGTAGCCCGAGCCAGTGCCAATCTCCAGCACATGGGCCGGATTGTTTTGCATCAGCAACTCGGTCATTCGCGCCACCATATAGGGCTGCGAAATGGTCTGGCCGTGGCCAATGGGCAGGGCGGTGTTGTCCCACGCCTTGTGCGCCATGGCCTCGTCCACGAACAGCTGGCGCGGCACTTTCGCGATGGTCGCCAGCACGCGAAAATCGCGAATATCCTGCGCAATGAGCTGATTTAACAGGCGCTGTACTATCACACCACCCTCATCCCTGCAGATCTAACCAGGCCCCCAGACCGGCGAGACTGTCATAGGCAGTCATATCGATGGTCAGGGGGGTAATCGAGACATAGCCCTGCTCGATGGCGGCAAAATCGGTGCCTTCACCGGCATCCTGCTGGCTACCGGGGGGGCCGATCCAGTAGATGGGCTGGCCACGGGGATCCTCGGTGCAGATCACCGACTCCGCCCGGTGGCGATTGCCAAGGCGGGTGGTCTTGATCCCCTTGATCTGCTCGAGGGGCAAGTCCGGCACGTTGACGTTGAGGATCTGATCGGCAGGCAGGGGGTGTTTCATCAGCCCCTTCACCAGCAGGGCCGCATAGTGGGCCGCCGTGGCGAAGTGGGTCTTGCCCACCAGCGAGATGGCGATGGAGGGGTAGCCAAGATGGCGCCCCTCGGTGGCCGCGGCGACTGTGCCCGAATAGATGACATCATCCCCCAGGTTGGCACCGTGGTTGATGCCGGCCACCACCATGTCGGGTTCAGGGCGCACCAGCTCGTTGACCGCCAGATGCACGCAGTCGGTCGGCGTGCCCTTCACCGCATAGCTCTCGCACCCATTAAAGCCGTTTTCTGCAATGCGGGTAACCCGCAGCGGTACTTCCAGCGTCAGGGAGTGACTCGCGCCGCTGCGGTTACGATCCGGCGCCACCACAATGACCTCGCCGCAGGCGCGCAGCGCCTCGCTGAGGGCACGAATCCCCTCAGCATGCACACCATCATCATTACTGACCAGAATTCGCATCGGTCTGATTCCTGAAACCGTGATCGGCCTCTTCGGCCTGCATTAACTCGCGCACCACGCTGGTGGCAAACGCGCCCGCCGGCAGGAAGAAGGAGAGGGTCAGCGCCTCGCCGTCCAGCTGCCAGCTCATCTGCTCCGGCTTGAGCAGCAGGGGACGCCTGTCCTGATCCAGCCCGGCTTTCTCCAGCCCGTCACACCAATCGCTGTAAGGGGCCAGCACGCCCTGTTCGAACTCGGCAGCGGCACCCTGACTGGCCAGACGGCCACGGCCCCACTGGGGCGCGGTGAGCTGCACATCGCCGGAGGCGAGACGCGCTTCCAGCTCGGGGGTCACGCTCTCTTCGCTGAAGATGGAGTGGCTACCCTTGAGCATCACGCAATCACCGGCCAGCAGCTGATGGGCCAGCCCCTGTTCGATACGGGCGCTGACGATGGCGTTGAACAGCATGCTGCGGGCGGCAGAGAGGTAGAGGGAGCGCTTGTTGCGATCCTTGATCCGCTTGCCGGCAAACATCGCCTTGGCCGCTTCCAGGTTGTTGCCATCGCGGCCAAAACGCTGCTCACCATAGTAATTGGGCACGCCCTGAGTGGCGATGGCCTGCAGGCGCGCTTCCAGCCCGTCGGCCTGTTCCAGATCGGTGAGACGCAGGGTGAAGTGGTTGCCCTTGAGGTAGCCAACCCGCAATTTGCGGTTGTGACGTCTGGCTTGCAGGATCTGGATGCTGTCGCTCTCGATGACCGACAAGTCCGGCTCGGCCTTGCCTGGCAGGTGAATGCCAAACCACTGCTCGGTCACCGCGTGGCGATCCTTCAGGCCCGCCCAGGTCACCGCATTGCGGTTGACCCCAGCCGCATCGGCCAGCAGACCCGCTACCCAGGCGGTGTTCTCGCCGGTTTTGCGCACCCGGACGAAGATGTGCTCCCCTTCCCCGCAGGGCTCGAAGCCGAGATCTTCATTCACCACGAAGTCGGCGGCCTCGGCCTTGAGGATACCGCGGGCGGTGGGCGCCCCGTGCAGATAGGCAAGTTGTTCCAGCATTATTGTTTCACCAGTAGGACGACGGCTTCGGTGGCGATCCCTTCCTTGCGCCCCGTAAACCCAAGCTGTTCGGTGGTGGTCGCCTTGACGTTCACACGGTTCAAATCACATTGCAGATCGGCGGCCAGCACGGCGCACATGGCGTCGATATGGGGCGCCATTTTGGGGGCCTGGGCGATGATGGTCACATCCAGGTTGCCGATGGCATACCCTGCCTTCTGTACCCGGGCAAAGACATCACGCAGCAGAATGCGACTGTCGATCCCCTTGAACTCGGCAGCGGTATCGGGGAAGTGGCGACCGATGTCACCGGCACCGATTGCCCCCAGCAGGGCATCACTCACCGCGTGCAACACCACATCGCCGTCGGAGTGGGCAACCAGCCCCTGCTCGTAGGGAACCGGCACGCCACCCAGCATGCAGGGGCCAACACCACCAAATTTATGGACATCAAAACCATGACCAATGCGCATCATCAGCGGCAACCTCCCAACATGCTGAAACCAACCCCATCAATTTTGTGTACGTCCACACCATGTCCAATCCGGATCATGCTAACTCCTTGTTCGGGCCTGTTTGTTCGAGACGCTCTGCTCTGAACGGTCTGTTCTGACTGAGGGGCTTATGCCTGCTGGCTTAAAAACAGCCCCGCCAGCGACAAATCTTCCGGCCGGGTCACTTTGATATTGTCGGCGCGCCCCTCCACCATCCGCACCGTGAATCCGGCCCGCTCCATGGCGGAGGCCTCGTCGGTGATGGTGGCGCCCAGCAGCAACCCCTCTTCCAGTGCCCGCTTCAGGGCACGGGTCGGGAACATCTGCGGCGTCAGGGCATGCCAGAGCTGCTCGCGCTCGACGGTGGCGATGATATTGCCCTCCCCATCGGAGCGTTTCATGGTATCGCGCACCCGACTGCCGAGAATGGCGCCGCCACAGCCCATGGCCGCGACAATCAGCGCATCGAGATCGCCGTGAGTCAGGCAGGGACGGGCCGCATCATGCACCAGCACCCACTCCCCTTGCGCCACATGGAGACCATTGAGGACGGAAAAGGCGCGCTCGGCGCCTCCCTCTACCCGCACAATTCGCAGGTCGGCCGCCACGGGCAGGGCCTCGAACCAGTGATCATGGGGCGCCAGCGCCACGATCACCTGGGCGATGGCCGGGTGGGAGAGCAGCCGCTCCAGGGTATGTTCGAGAATGGTTTTACCCGCCAGTTGCAGGTACTGCTTGGGGCAATCGGCCCCCATCCGGCTGCCGATACCGGCGGCAGGGACGATCGCCGTCAGGCCGGATACCCGGCTGGCATCAGTCATCGTAGGGCTCATCGTCCGGCGCTGTCTCTTTGTCTTTCTCTTTGGGGATGATCCGGTAGAAGGTCTCCCCCTGCTTGATGTAACCCAGATCGTTGCGCGACAACTCCTCGATGGCCTCGAGGCCAGAGGTGAGATCATCTATCTCGCGGTAAATGAGGTCGTTACGATCCTTGAGAGTCTGGTTGTCCCGCTGTTGCTGCGAGATGGCCTCCGACAGGTTCTGATAATCGGATAGCCCGTTCTTCCCCAGCCAGAGGTCATATTGCAGTCCCCCCAGCAGGAGGATCAGGATCAGGGTGAATAGCCGCATGCACTAGGTCTCCTTCAGGCGGCCTAGTGTCCCATATTCGGTGCCAAGACAAAAGAAAGCGAGCACCCGGGAGCCACCGGCCGAACATAAAAAAGTGCCCAAGAGTGAATCAGATAGCACAAAGCCCCGCCAAACCGGTGCAAGGATGGCCAACCAGGGCGCTCCTTATCCGGGGGCGGGGCTCTCAATCAGAAAGCGGTAAGGGGGATCAGTTCACCACGACCGGCTCTCCCGCGAGCTCGGCCGGCGTGTTGTACTCCTCCTCGGCATCGCGGAAACGCTCCAGCATCGCTTTTGAGGGCGCTTCGCCCAGCAGACTGCCCACCACGATGGCCAGCAGCGCAAACAGGAAGCCCGGGATGATCTCATACAGCCCCAGCCAGCCGAACTGCTTCCAGACGATGACGGTGATGGCTCCGACCAGCATGCCGGCCAGCGCGCCGTTGCGGGTCATTCGCGGCCACAGCACGGAGAGCAGCACCACGGGACCAAAGGCGGCACCGAAACCGGCCCAGGCGTAGCTCACCAGCCCCAGCACCCGGTTTTCCGGATTCATGGCAACGGCGATGGCAATCACCGCGATCAGCAGCACCATCAGGCGACCCACCCACACCAGCTCACGCTGGGAGGCGTTCTTGCGCAGGAAGGGCTTGTAGAGATCCTCGGTAATGGCGCTGGAGCAGACCAGTAGTTGACAACTTAGAGTGCTCATCACCGCCGCCAGAATGGCGGAGAGCAGCACACCGGCGATCCAGGGGTTGAACAGGATCTTGGAGAGCTCGATAAAGACCCGCTCCGGGTTGCCGGTCACTCCTGCCGCCACTTCCGGGAAGCGGGCGAAGTAGGCCAGCCCGAAGAAGCCGATGGCCACCGCGCCTGCGAGGCAGAACACCATCCAGGTCATGCTGATACGGCGGGCATTGGCCATGGAGTGGTGGGAATCGGCCGCCATGAAGCGGGCCAGAATGTGTGGCTGACCGAAGTAGCCAAGCCCCCACGCCATCAGGGAGATGATGGCGATAACGTCCAGATTCTTGAACATGTCGAGGTTGGTGGCGCTCTTGGCGGCCACCTCGATCATGGCGCTATCCACCCCGCCGACGGCGATGATGACGAAGACCGGGGTCAGGATCAGGGCAAAGATCATCAGGGTCGCCTGCACCGTGTCGGTCCAGCTCACCGCGAGGAAGCCGCCGAAAAAGGTGTAGGTGATGGTGGCAGCGGCACCGACCCAGAGGGCGGTGTTGTAATCCATGCCGAAGGTGCTCTCGAACAAACGGGCACCGGCCACCACGCCGGAGGCGCAATAGATGGTGAAGAACAGCAGGATCACCAGCGCCGAGAGGATACGCAGCACCTTGCTGTGATCTTCAAAGCGATAAGTGAAGTAGTCTGGCAGGGTCAGGGCATTGCGGTTCTTCTCGGTATGTACCCGCAGACGACCCGCTACCCAGCGCCAGTTGAGGTAGGCACCGATCACCAGACCGATGGCGATCCAGCTCTCGGAGATGCCGCTGACGAAGACGGCGCCGGGCAGGCCCATCAGCAGCCAGCCGCTCATGTCGGAGGCGCCGGCGGAGAGGGCGGTGACCCAGCTCCCCATCCGGCGGCCGCCCAGAATGTAGTCATCAAAGTTGCGGGTGGCGTGATAGGCGACGAAGCCGATCAACACCATTCCGAGGATATACACCAGGAAGGTGATTAACATGGGTGTGCTAGCTGTCATGCAAAACTCCGTTTTGTGTCATTTTCTGCCCGCTCTGGTGACGGGCTCATCCCTAAAAAACCGGCCTAGCTTAATCAGCCGTTCGCGCCAGCTCAACCACTTTTAACAAACACAAAACACAATAAAAACCTTTGCGCATCAAATCATCTGCCGCATCAAGAGGATGGCGCCAGATTTCCTGCCGTTGCCGTGATGGTCATCTCGCAGCGCCAGCCGCTACTGAGCGTTATGTTTTCACATTTTGTTACTATCCATTTTTTTACAAGCCAGCGCCCCGCTCCTACACTCCCCGCCCTGTCTCATTACACCAGTCAGAGGTCGGCACCATGTCATCTCATCTGTCACACCTGCGAACCCTCGCCCGCCACCTTCACCCGGTGGAGGAGTCGGGTCATCTCATCCGACGGGCCAAGTATGTGGGGCGTCTCTGGCTCAATCCCGGCGCCCGCGCCCTCTATCGCCAGCAGCAGGAGCAACCGCTGCTGGCGCAGGCGATCAGCCGCTTCCCCGATATTCTGGAAAAGCCGATCCACCCCTATCGCCACAAGGGGCTCCGCAAGCGCCTGCGAGCCGGGCTTATCAGCGGCCACTACCAGCAGCTGGCACGTCAGCTGCCCAAGGCGCAACAACTGGCAATCTACAGCGGGCGCGGCCTGCTGCTGGCCCAGTGGCAGAGCGACAAGCTGACGACCCCCCTCACCCTGCAACTGGATTACCAAACCCACATGGGCAAAGAGGGGGAGATGAGCCTGACCCTCAAGCTGGGTGACGCGGCGCTCTATTACATGGCCCTCAATCTGCGCCCCGCGCCGAACCCGACCCTCGAGATCTGTTCGCTGCAGGGCGGCAAGGGGCAGAGCGAGGAGATCAAGCAGGTCACCAAGGCGTGCGGCGGGCTGCGCCCCATGTCCCTGCTGGTGTATATGGCCGCCGAGCTGGCCCGGGGGCTGGCGTGCAAGAGCCTGCTCGGGATCCGCACCCAAAGCCACGTCTATCAGAGCAGCAAGCGCACTGCCGATCGGGTCAAGTTCGACCTCGACGGCTTGTGGCAGGAGCATCAGGGCAGCGTGCAGGATGAACTCTGGATGAGCCTGCCGCTGGAGGTGCCCCGCAAGACGCTGGAGGAGATCCCCTCCCGCAAGCGGGCTAGCTACAAGGCGCGCTATCAGCTGCTCGACCAGATCGGCAGCGAGCTGCAGGCAAATCTGCTGCGAAACTGAGTCAACCTAGCAGAAACACAAAGGGCGAACAGCATGCTGTTCGCCCTTTGTCGTGACGGGGATTTGCCCTTAGCGGTTGATCGCCATCGGCATGCCGTTGCGCTGCTCCAGCGCCTGCTTCACCAGTTGGGAGTCGCTGTCGGCGTGGGCAATGAAGCGGGTCACCGCCGGGGTCATCGGCAGCGGTGCCGGCAGCTTGGAGTTGAACTCCTCTTCGCTGCGCGACAGCGGCTGATGCACTTCCAGATAGCGGACACCGTTGGGCTCGAGAGAGGCCTTGATCGGCTGGTTGACGAACTGGACGCGAGTACCGACCGGTACCTGCTTGAACAGGTAGGCGATGTCGTCGTTGCGCAGACGCACACAGCCGTGGCTCACCCGCAGGCCGATGCCGAAGTTGGCGTTGGTACCGTGGATGGCGTACATCTTTCCGATGTAGAGGGCAAACAGACCCATGGGGTTGTCCGGGCCGGCCGGCCATACCGCAGGCAGGCTCTCGCCACGGGCGGCATATTCGGCATGCATCTTGGCGGTCGGGGTCCAGGTCGGGCCCGCTTTCTTGCGCTGCACGCTGGTCACCCAGTTTTCCGGGGTGTCGGTGCCGAGCTGGCCGATGCCGATGGGCAGCACTTCCACCACTTTTTTACCCTTGGGGTAGTAGTAGAGGCGCATCTCGGCCACGTTCAGCACGATCCCTTCACGGGGTGCATCCGGCAGGATCAGCTGCTGGGGGATCACCAGCTTCTCGCCGGTCTGTACCAGCAGGGGATCCGCATCGGGGTTGGCTTCGGTCATGTTGGTCAGCCCCAGCTGGAATTTGGCCGCAATGGCCTCCAACGGCTGGCCGTTTTCTTCGGCCGGAACCACGTATTCCAGATTTTCCCCTACCAGACGGCTGTTGGCCGCAGGCAGAGCATATTCAACAGCGAAAACCGGCGCAGCGGTCAGCAGCAGGCTGTAGCAGAGTGTTGCCACACTATTGCGAAGGAGCTTCATAACTTTCCCATGATGATGACTTGAAGTGACGTCTCTGGGCTGGCAGCTGATCAAGAGGGGATCAGGGGCGCGAAGAGAAGGCCGCCATTTTTCTCCTCTGCACGGCAAATTTCAACTGACAAGTGGCGACGGGTCGATGATTAATATGCGGTTTTTTCCGCGTCCTCGACCCGCCCCATTTCCCTGTTTATCCCCGTTGCCAGGCACGCATATCGTAACCTGTGGGAGATTGATGCAACCGCAGATGAAATTGCTCAATGATGGCGAAGATATGGTCGAAAATATCGGCCTGGATCCCTTCGTAATCGGCCCATGCCGTTGTCGCGGTAAAGCAGTAAATTTCCAGCGGCAAACCGTCTGACGTGGGTGCCAGCTGGCGCACCATCAGGGTCATGTCCTTGCGAATGCCGGGGTGGGCACGCAGGTAGGCATCCAGATAGGCGCGCAGGGTACCGAGGTTGGTGAGGTGACGACCGTTGATGGGGCAGCTCAGGGCATCGCTCAGCTGCTGATTGTAGGCACTCAGCTCCTGCTCCTTGCGGCTCAGATAGGGAGCCAGCAGTTGCGCCTGTTTGAGCTGCAACTGCTCATCGGCCGTCAGAAAACGCACGCTGGTCATGTCGATATTGACGCTGCGCTTGATGCGGCGGCCGCCCGACTCGGTCATCCCCTGCCAGTTCTTGAAAGAGTCGGAGATCAGGGCATAGGTAGGAATGGTGGTGATGGTCTTGTCCCAGTTCGATACCTTGACCGTGGTAAGCCCGATGTCGGTCACTTCGCCATCGGCGCCGTACTTGTCCATCTGCAGCCAGTCACCGACGCTCAGCATCCGGTTGGCGGAGAGCTGGATCCCCGCCACCAGCCCGAGGATGGGGTCTTTGAACACCAGCATCAGCACTGCGGTCATGGCACCCAGACCGCTGAACAGGAACAGCGGCGACTTGCCGAGCAGCAGGGCGATCATCAGGATGCCCACCAGAATGCTGCCTACCAGCTTGGCCCCCTGGAAGATGCCGCGCAGGGGCAAATCCCGACCAAGGCGGGTGTAACGGCTCACCGACAAAACGCAGTCGAGCAGGGCGAAGAAAGCCAGCAGCAGGAACAGCAAGATCCAGAGCTGGGCCACCATCTCGATAAGCTTGAGGCTATCCGATTGGCGGGGCAGCCAGATCTCCGCCTGACCAAGCAGCACGGCCCCTTGCAGCACGAAGGCGAGCCGGTTGAAGAGGCGCTGTTGCAGCTGGGGCGGCAGCCACACCTGCTTGGCCTTGCCGAGGATCCCCACCAGCCGGACCAGCAGCACCCGGTGCAGCGCCATGTGCAGCAGCAACGAGGTGATGACGATAAAGCCCAGCGCGATCACCAGCGCCATCAGGCTGGTCACTTCCACCCCAAGGCCCGACAACCAGTTAAAAAACGCCTCTTTCATTGCTATCTCCCGAACCGGGCAGCCCGCTGGCTGCAAAAACAGTGGTGGTCAGGGTACCGCTCCCCTCCCCCATGTCAAATCGGCGTACGCCAGAAATGACAACGCCCGGCACCGGCCGGGCGTTGTTTCAAAGCGAGGCTGACTTAGCAGACCAGGCTCAGGGCATCGCGGGCGATGACCAGCTCTTCGTTGGTCGGGATCACCATGGCGCAACGGCTGTCGGCGGTGGTGATGCGACCTTCGCCACCCAGTACCGCGGCGTTGTTGGCCTCTTTGTCCACCTTGAAGCCGAACAGAGCCAGGCGGTTCAGCACCATCTCGCGCACCATGGCGGCGTTCTCACCGATACCACCGGTGAAGACCACGGCGTCCAGACGACCGTCCATCGCAGCGGCATAGGCGCCGACATACTTGGCCACACGGTAGGTGAAGACATCCAGCGCGCGCTTGGCACCGGCGTCAGTAGCGTAGTTGGTAGTGACGTAGCGGCAATCGCTGCTCGCTTCGGTCATCCCCAGCAGACCGGACTCACGGGTCAGGGTGTGGTTGATCTGCTCCACGCTGTAACCGAGCTGGTCGTGCATGAAGAAGACCACGGCCGGATCGATATCACCGGAGCGGGTACCCATCGCCAGACCTTCCAGCGGAGTCAGACCCATGGAGGTGTCTACGGATTCGCCGTTCTTGATGGCGCAGACAGAGGCACCGTTACCCAGGTGGCAGTTGATGATGTTCAGTTCATTCAACGGCTTGCCCAGCTCTTTTGCGGCTTCTTCCGCAATGTAGCGGTGAGAAGTACCGTGAGCACCGTAACGACGGATGCCGTGTTCGCGGTAGAGCTTGTGCGGCAGCGCATAGAGGTATGCCTCTTGCGGCAGGGTCTGATGGAAAGCGGTGTCGAACACGGCCACGTTCTTCTCGGACAGCTGCGGGAACACTTTCAGCGCGGCGCGAATACCGATGAGGTGGGCCGGGTTGTGCAGCGGGGCGAACGGAATGGCGGCTTCGATACCGGCGATCACGCCGTCATCGATACGTACGGAGCGGGAGAACTGCTCGCCACCGTGTACGATTCGGTGACCGATGGCCACCAGTTGCTCGGCAAGAGTCGGATCCTGCGGCAGGATGTGACCCACGATATGGTCGAGGGCCTCCTGGTGAGCGGCACCCGCTCCCAGCATGGCTTCGCCCTTGACCCCGTGGAGTTTCCATTTGATACGTGCATCATCCAGATTGAAGCATTCGGCCAGGCCGGACAGCATGTCCTCACCTGTTTCGGCGTCCATTACGGCAAATTTCAGGGAAGAGCTACCGCAGTTAAGGATCAATACCAACTTGCTCATTTTCTACATCTTCCTGTGCTTCGGCTTTATGCCGACAGTGTCGTGTCATCCAAAAGAGGATGGGATTCCCCTGCCGGGGGCTTATGGTCGCAGGAGGGTGCGTCCAATTTTTCAATTCTTGCTCTTGAAAGAGTCATCGCAACTTGTGGTGCGTATCACTGGTTTCTATGCTTGCGAGCCTCAACGCATCAGCTGCGCAGGGCTCGCCTCAATGGGAATGCTCAGGCGATAGCCAGCAAATCCTTGTGTACCTTGACCACCAGCTTCTTCACCTTGGCGGGCTGGTTGAAGGTACAGAGCGGGCGGTGCAGCTCGCCCGGCCAGAAGATGGCGAAATCGCCCGGTTGCAGCGCCAGATAGCTGGTCTGCTCGTCCTCGACAAACCAGAGGTCGGGATGGGGATGGTCGGCGCCGTCGCTCACGTAGTCCTGGGGGCCCACACCTATCCACTCTTCACCGCGCAGCAGCAACTGGATATCGAGATACTGCTGATGGAATTCGCCACGGCGATCCGCGGCTGGCTCGGTCAGATCTTCGCTCACCAGACAGAACAGATTGAGGCCATCGATCTCGGTCTTGCCGAGCGGAGCGTCACCCCAGTGCGCCACGCTCTTCACCACCTCGGCCATAATGCGGGCCAGCGGGGCGGGCAGCGGCGTCCGCTGCAGGGTGTTCAGGCTACCGGTGATCATGGCGTCTGTTTCCTGTTAGGTATATCGGGGCGGCATCTTTTCCTACCAATGAAAAAGGACCTGTGACAGGTCCTTCAATAATGCCGTCTGCAATCCGTGCAAACCGGTTTAGAGCTTTTGCTCATGTTCAGCTATATGGGCACTGTTACACACTCGTCAGCACCTTGCCAAGAGACATAATCCCATTTTCATAGTGATCGTACCAGCTGAAACCATATTATTCACCACCCTTTCCTCCTCGACTTTGACCAGACGCAAAAACGGGCGCATCAGCGCCCGTTTTTTTCGCAAAACCGTTTAACAACCGGTTTCATTCAAGCCTTTTTGGCGTTTTCTACCGGTTTGGCGTACATGGCACGCCAGATCGCCTTGTGCTCTTCCGGCACCTCTGACTGACGGGTCAGGAAGGCCGCCTGCTCGATGGTATTGGCCTTGCCGGAGACATCTGCCGCCAGATAGTTGCTGGGGAAGAGGTGGTAACTGCTCCAGATCGCCTTGTCGATCAGCGCGGCCAGTTCGTCCGGATCGCTGAAGCCCTCGGTAATCGGAGCACCGAAGGAGACGTGTACCCGCCCCTTCATGCCGACGATACCGGCGACGATACTCTCGATATCCTCGAACTCGCCCTTCTCGTAGCTGCCGTTGACCGACTTCTCGTAGAGCTCGCGCGCCTTCGCCTTGTCGGTCGGGTCCAGCTCGTAGCTGATGCTGACCGGCACGATATTGAGGCTGCGCATGTAGTCGACGAAGTCGATCTTCTGCTTCTTGCCGTCGACGTAGAACATCTTGAGGATGGCGGGATCTGTCTTATCATCGCCATTCTTGGCGCGCCCTTCCTTCTGGGCAATCCAGATGGAGTGACCTTCGTGAACCGAGTTGCCAATATAGGCAGACAGCTCGCCGAGCGCCTTCATCATCTCCCGCGGCCCCTTGGCGGAGCGTTTGACGATAAAGCTCTTGTTGAGCTTCATCAGCTCGGTGGCGCAGGGTTTGCGCAGCAGGTTGTCACCGATGGCGATGCGCACGGTATCGAAACCGTGGGTGTGCAGCCCCCAGTTGACGAACGCCGGATCCATGGCGATGTCTCTGTGGTTGGAGACAAACAGATAGCCCTGCTCTTTCTTCAGATGCTCGATCCCGGAGAAGGTCACCCCCTTGGTGGAGGTGGCGATCATGCGGGACATGTACCGGGTGACCCCCATCTGGACCTGATGCACAGTGGTCACTTTTGACCATTTGCGGCGCAGGAACAGGCGGATCATCGGGCGGATGGCCCAACCCAGCCAGCTCATCAGGGAACCGAAACGATACTTGGCGATGGCGCCGATAAATTCATCATCCTGGATCAGCCGTTCGATGGCTGCAGGCACTTCTTCATCGCGGTAGGGGCGAATATCCGCGAATCTATCTACTTCAGTCACAATGTCAGCCTTGCATGCTAGGAAACCGCAGCCAACCCGCGTTGGCCGGGGAAAATTCAGGGCGCAATTTTACACGCTTTTATGGCAAGGGGTATGAGACAAGCATGAATAGTGAGATCTGACCAGTTTATTAATCGGATGCCAGTGCCAGCGCGACCGCCGCTTCGGCATGGATGGCAGTGGTGTCGTAGAGCGGCACCGCCGCCCGGGCATCGCCCACCAGCAGGGCAATCTCGGTGCAGCCGAGGATCACCGCCTCGGCACCCGCGGCCGCCAGCCCCGCGATAATGGCCAGATACTCGGCCCGCGACGATTCGCGGATCTCCCCCAGACAGAGCTCGTCATAGATGATCCTGTGTACCCGCTCCCGCCCGGCCTCATCGGGTACCAGCACCGCCAACCCGAAGCGCTCCTGCAAGCGCCCCTTGTAAAAATCCTGCTCCATGGTGAAGCGAGTGCCGAGCAGGCCGACCCGGGTTATCCCGTCCGCCTGCAATTTGGCCGCGGTAGCATCGGCGATATGGAGCAGCGGGATATCGATGGCCGCCTCAATCTCGGGGGCAACCTTGTGCATGGTGTTGGTGCCGATCAGCAAGAAATCGGCGCCGCCATCCTGCAACTTGCGCGCCTCCGCCGCCAGCAGGCGGGCGGTAGCGGGCCAGTCACCGGCATGCTGCAACCTCTCGATACCGGCAAAGTCGACGCTATTGAGCAGCACCCGCGCCGAGTGCAAACCGCCGAGCTGTGCCCGCACCCCACGGTTGAGCGCCTGATAGTAACTCACAGTGGACTCCCAGCTCATGCCACCCAGCAGACCGATACATTTCATAGGAACTCCTTTCATCCCAAGTGAGGGCAGAACCACGCCACCTTGCAGGCAAGGCCACGCGGACGAGATAAAAAAGGCCCCGCAGGGCCAACAAGACAGCCGGTAAAGGCCCGGGTCAACCCCGGGCTAAATCCAGATCATCCCGACACAGGCGGCCGTCGCCAGCCCCATGCCGAGATTGAAACGCCGCCAGCCCCGGGCGGTGCGGATGATTTGCCGCACCTGGGCACCAAAAAGCACCCAGAACGCCCCGGTGTAGAGGCCGGTAATAAAGAAGATCACCAACACCCAGAGCGCGGAGGGCCAGTAAGCCTCCCCCGCCAGGGTGAAACCGCTGATGGCGGAGAGCGCCATCATCCACGCCTTGGGATTGAGCAGTTGCAGCATGGCCCCCTGATGGGCGGGAATGAGCGGACGGTTGCCCTCGGCCGGGCCGCTGGCGGTCGCCACCTTCCACGCCAGCCAGAGCAGATAGGCCGAGCCGATAAGCTTGAGGCCGTCGTGCAGCAGCGGCACCTTCTCGAACACCACGCCAAGCCCCAGCGCGGTAGCGAGGATCATCAGATTGATCCCCCCGACCACCCCAACCAGCAGGGGAATCGTGCGGCGAAAACCCTGCGCAGCCCCGGCGCTGGTGAGCAACATATTGTTGGGCCCCGGCGTGCCGCAGGTAACCAGGGCAAACCCCGCCAGGGGCAGTAACCAGTTCAGATCCATCTCAACCTCTTGTCGATGCAACGCCCCCGTTATGGGGAAAGCCTTCTAATATGCAGAGCCAACCCCTTGGCGACAAGTCAGAAATGCCTCTTTCTAGGCCACCTCTCCCATCAGCGCAGCACGGCTCAATACCAGAGCATGACTACGCAGAGCGCCGTCAGCAGACCGAGGGACCCGTTGAGCCGCCGCCAGCCCCGATCCGAGCTTATCCAGTTGCTCAGCTGATGGCCGAACAGTACCCAGACAAAGCAGACCGGCAGGGCCACCAACACAAACATGACCATCACTGCCAGCTGACTCGGCCAGTAACTGGCGCCGGGCAGGCTGAACAGACTGATGGCGGAGATCCCCATCATCCACGCCTTGGGATTGAGGAACTGAAAGCCCAGCCCCTCCAACATGGTTAGCGGACGGGCCTTCCTGGCCGGATCCCCCGGCGCCCCGGCCACCGCGATACGCCACGCCAACCACAGCAGATAGAGGCTGCCGAAGATCTGCAAACCGAGCCGTAGCAGGGGCCAGCGCTCGAACAGCGGATAAAGCCCCAGCGCCAGCACCAGTTGCAACACCGGCTGCCCCAGCCCCACCCCGAGCAGATGTGGCAGGGTGCGGCGCACCCCGAAGTTGGCGCCGGAGGCCGTCAGCATCAGGTTGTTGGGCCCCGGCGTACCGCAGGTGAGTACGGCAAAACCGAACAGGGTGACATACCACTCCATCGTCATATTGTGACTCCTTGCTTGCCACATTGTATCGATACAATGCGTACTATTTGGTTGTTATCAGGTTGAAATTCACGCTATATTGACAACAATTTTTGATCAATGGATTTATTGTCACCATGACAATCTGGACGCCCGACCTTGCGGCCTTCGATGGCCCCCTCTACCTCAAACTGGTCAAAGCGATCGAACAGGGGATCGTGAATGGCGAGCTGCCACCGCAGACCCGATTGCCAACCCACCGATCCCTGGCAGATCGTCTGGGTGTCACCGTCGGCACAGTCACCCGCGCCTACAGCGAGGCGGAGCGGCGCGGCCTGCTGGCCGCCCGGGTGGGCCACGGCACCTGGGTCAAGGGAGTGAACACGGATCCCGCCAATGAGTGGGTGATCCGCCAGGAGGAGGGGCACCGCATCGAGCTGTGGCAGAACCTGCCGGTACAGCTGGATCGGGCGGCCATCATTCGCCCCATGTTGGGGGAAGTGGCGGACGGGGATCTCAACGCCCTGCTCGGCTATGACAAGGAGGCGGGACAACCGGATCAGCGCCAGCAGTTCGTCAACTGGCTGGCGGAGCAAGGGGTGGCCTGCAGTGAGGATCGCCTGCTGTTCAGCCACGGCGCCCAGCACGGCATCATGCTGGCGCTGCTGGCGACCGGCAGCGTGGGGGAGACCATCCTGTGCGAGGGGCTGAGCTACCCCGGCATGCTGGGCAACGCTCGCCAACTGAAGAATCAGGTGGTGGGACTGGCGATGGATGAGGAGGGGCTGCTGCCCGAGGCGCTGGACGCCGCCTGCCGTACCCGCCGGGCCAAGCTGCTCTACCTCACGCCGACCCTGCAAAACCCTACCACCGCCATCATGAGTCTGGCGCGGCGGGAGGCCATCGTCGCCATCGCCCGTCGCCACGATCTGCTGATCATCGAGGATGACGTCAACGGTCTGCTGCCACAGCAACCTGTGATCCCTCTGGTCAATCTGGCGCCGGAGCGGGTCATCTATCTGGGCAGTCTGGCCAAGATCGCCTGCGGCGGCCTGCGGGTCGGCTTCGTGCTCACGCCCCCCGCACTGCGCAGCGCCTTCGCCCAGACCATGCGGCTGTCGAGCTGGATGGTGAGCCCGCTGCTGATCGAGCTCGCCTGCAAAATGGTCAGTCAGCGCCAGATCATGCCGCTGGTCGAGCAGCAGCGGGAGATCCTCAAGCGCCGTGGCGAACTGCTGCGCCACCTGCTGCCTGCCGCTCGCTGGCAGCCGGGCAGCATGCACGCCTGGCTACCGCTGCCGGAGCCCTGGCGCAGCCAGCAGTTTGCCGCTGCCGCCGATGCACTTGACGTTGGTGTGGCGAGCGGGGAACACTTCGCCGCCGGTCAGTTTGCCGCTCCGCAAGGGGTACGCCTGAGCCTGAGCCAGCCCGCCACCGACGCCCGGGTCGGCGAAGGGCTGGCCCGTCTGGCCCAACTGCTGCAGGGGACGCCCCCCAGCAATCCCCTGCTATAGTCAGGGCCAGCCGACCTGAGCTTCACACTTCATCGTCATAGCCAAGGAGATGCCGTGCCCCCCATCAGAGCCGCCCTGCTGTTTGCCACCCTGTTGCTGGGCGGCTGCGCCTCGTCAACGACCCACCAGCAGCTGGGGGCCGCGCTCAATGGGCTGGAAGGGGAGTTGCAACGGCTGGAAGAGGAGCTGGCGGCCATGAACGGCCTGCACTATCAAAAGGCGATCGATGCACCGCTCAGTTTGCGCCGTGCACTCGGGGTGCCGCAGCCCACCCCAGAGGGGCTGGTGCCGGTGACCAGCAAGCTGGAGGATGGGCCACTCCTGCGCTATCAATACCGACTGCCTGCAGGGATGGCGAGCCTACCCCAGGACAACCTCTGCCAGCGCTACGAGTTCGAGCTGCGCCATCTGGGCCGCCTCGGCAAACTGGAATTAAGCTGGCTGGGGGAACAGGGCAAGGGGTCGCGGCTGATCCGCCAGAGCGACTGCCCCTTCGGGGCGCAGGCCCGCCCTCGGCAGTAACAGGTTGCCGCCCTGAGATGTGGCATAACCGATTGAAATAACAGCCCATAGTGCGCCCTCCAGCACCCTGCTGGCTACTGTCAGCTTTTCACTCAGCGAGTGCTGTGCCTATGTTCCTCTTGGGTCTACCATAATCAACCTAATGGTTTGCTCACAGGAAGTACCTGCATGACGATACTGCTGCTCGAAGAGGATCCCCTGCTCCGTAGCGCCATCACCCGGGAACTGACCGAACAGGGGGTGCCCGCCGACCGGATCCACTACCACAGCCATCCAAACCACGAGCGCAGTGGCCTGCTGGCCCTGCTGCAACAGCACGCCTTCGACGCCATCATCTGTCAGCAGGACAAGCAGCAGGATCTTGACGGAGCCCGGCTGCTGCACGAAGCGCACTATCTCGGCCTGCTGCAACCCGGTTGTGTATTGCTGCTGCTCGATGCCGATCAGAGCGAGCAGGAGTTTCTCCCCTCGGATCTCTACTTCTCCCTCTATCTGCCCCTCCCCTTCATGACCCAACAGCTCACCGCGGTGCTCGGCCAGCTGGTGAAGTTAAGCAACCTGACCCGCACGCTGGCCGCCCCCATTCTGCTGCGGGAGTGGCAACTTGCTACCGCCCTCTGTGAAGACTTGTTGTTTCAACGGGAGAATCGCTCGTTGACCTCCTGGCTGGATCGACTCAAGGGCTACCTGCTGCTGCAATCAGCCGAGCGGATCACTGCCGCCCAGCACTATGCCCTCTGTGCCAACGAGTATCAGGCGAGCTGGCCAAGGGCCGGGCTCTTCTACGCCATGCTGGGGCTCGGCAAATTGCAGAGCGCCCAGACCGACTTGCAGCGCCATCAGGCCAGCGTCTCGATGGCCACCCGGCTGGAGCTGCAACTCGCCAGCCAGCTGCATCAGCATCACTGGCTGGCGGCGTGGGAGACCATGGGAGAGCTGCTGCAGATCCGCCCCCATCAACCGCGCTGGCATCAGCTGGCGATGTTGCTCGGGCTGGTGCTGCAGGATGAGGAGAAGGTGCTGGAGCAGGCCAACAGCCTGACCCTGCGCCACTTCAGCGAGCAGCGCGTCCGGCTCGCCATCGACAGCTTCATGCTCAATGCCAGTCTGGCGGTGCTGTGGCACGCCCCCTCCAGCAACCGGATCCGCTCCCTGCAACAGGAGTGGGAGCACCTCAAGCGCACCGTCCACCTGCAACCCCACGAATATGAGCTGCTGCAAGCGTTGATGCTGGGGCTGGATTACCGCTTTGACGAGGCTCTGATCCTGATTGCCCACCACCAGCCGGATGAGGGGAGCGACAACCACCTCACCCTGCTGCTCGGCTTTGCGGTCAGCCAGTTCTGCGGTTTGCCCCACCACGCCCAGCGCTACCTGACCCAACTGACCCAATACCGCGTCAGGGTGGCGCCCCACCCGCTCACCCGCCAGCTGTTCCACCATCTGGTGGCCGAGCTGGGCCAGCGCCTGACGGCGAGAGAGCAGAGGCTGAGCGAACTGCGCCAACTGCGCCACAAGGCGATGCAGGCCAGCCAGTATCAGACAGCCCTGCAAGCGGGTTTGCAGCTGCTGGAGGAGTTCCCCGCCCTGCCGGGCGATGCCTGGCAACTGCTGGAGCTGCTGCAACACTGCTGGCCTGCGGGTATGGCCGCTCCCAGGGTGGCGCTGCTGGTCGATACCCTGGAGCGGCGCCTCAAGCACAGCCCCGCGTTTCTCGATCAACATGCCCAGCAGTACCAGCGCACCCTGCAGGAGATCCGCACTCATCTTCAGCCGCACCTCTCCGACAGCGGCCCCTCCTGCCTTGTCGCAGGGCAGCCCGAGCCATGATGATGCTGGCGGCGTGCAAACCGGCATTGTCGGCAAAGCCAATATAGAGAGAGGGGAGCCTTGGCTCCCCTCTCTCTATATTGGTTCTCTATCAGCTAGTGGCGATAAGCGTCGGCTCAAACCAGCGCGTCACTCTCCAACGCCGCCTTGAGAAAATCCTTCCAGCTGATGATGCCGACCAGGGCGCCATTCTCCAGCACCGGCAGGCAGGAGACCCCCTTCTCCAGCATCAGCTTGACGCCGTCGCGCACGGTGAGATGGGGAGCGATGGTAACGGGGTGGCGGCTCATGATCTGATGGGCCCGCTTGGTGAGGGTTTCGGTATCACGGCTCATCTCGGCTTCGGAGTCGAGATAGGGGCTGATGGCGCGGAACAGATCCCGATCCGAGATGACCCCCACCAGCTCACCCTCCTCCAGTACCAGCAGGTGGCGAAAGTGAGCCTGCTCGAAGATATCCTTGATGACACTGAGTCGATCATCCATTGAAACGGTGGCGACCCGGGTCGTCATAATATCCCTGATATGCATGCTAACCTCCCGTTACCAAACTGGTTTCTCTGTTATGGCATGTTTTTGCAGCGCCAGCCAGTGGCCAGCCCTTCGCTACAGTGCAAATCAGCGTCATTTCACGTAAGATCCGCGCCAGTTTTTCTCCTCCATTTTGAGCAAGCAGATCCCACCCATGATAGTTGCCAGTCAAATCGAACTGATCCGCGGCGGCCGCAAGCTGCTGGACAACGCCTCCGCCACCATTCACCCCGGCCACAAAGTGGGTCTGGTGGGCAAAAACGGCTGTGGCAAGTCCACCTTTTTTGCACTGGTACGGGGCGAGCTGGCCATCGACAGCGGCACCTTCAGCCTGCCCACTGGCTGGCAGATCGCAGGCGTCGCGCAGGAGACCCCGGCGCTCGACTGCTCCGCGCTCGAGTATGTGATCGACGGCGACAAGGAGTTCCGCTCGCTGGAAGCCCAGCTGGCGCAAGCCGAGCAGGATGACAATGGGTTGCTGGTAGCCGAGCTGCACGGTCGCCTCGATACCATCGGCGCCTACAGCATTCGCGCCCGCGCCGCCGAGCTGCTGCACGGCCTCGGTTTCAGCGACGAGCAGCTGAGCTCGCCGGTGCGCAGCTTCTCCGGTGGCTGGCGCATGCGTCTGAACCTCGCCCAGGCGCTGCTCTGCCGCTCCGATCTGCTGCTGCTCGATGAACCGACCAACCACCTGGATCTCGATGCGGTGATCTGGCTGGAGAAGTGGCTCAAGGGCTATCAGGGCACGCTGGTGCTCATCTCTCACGACCGCGATTTCCTCGATTCGGTCATCAGCCGCATCATCCATATCGAGAACGGCAAGCTCAACGAATACACCGGCGGCTACTCCGACTTCGAACTGCAGCGCGCCGAACAGCTGGCCCAGCAGCAGTCGATGTACGAGAAGCAGCAGCGGGAGATGTCCCACATGCAGGCGTATGTGGATCGCTTCCGCTACAAGGCCTCCAAAGCCCGTCAGGCACAGAGCCGCCTCAAGGCGATGGAGCGGATGGAGAAGATCCTGCCCGCCCACGCCGACTCCGAATTCAGCTTCGAGTTTCGCGAGCCGTCGGCCCTGCCGACCCCGCTCATCGCTATGGAAAACCTCTCTGCCGGTTACGGTGACAAGGTGATCCTGGAGAAGATCAAACTCAATCTGGTACCGGGTTCGCGCATCGGTCTGCTCGGTCGCAACGGCGCCGGTAAGTCCACCTTTATCAAGATGCTGTCGGGCTCCAACCCGCCGCTGTCGGGCAAGCTCGAAGTGAGCGCCGGGGTGAGCATCGGCTACTTCGCTCAGCATCAGCTGGAGACCCTGCGTCTCGACGATTCCCCGCTCGATCATCTGGCCCGCCTCGCGCCGGACAAGACCGAGCAGGAGCTGCGCAACTATCTGGGCAGCTTCGGTTTTCACGGTGACAAGGCGCTCGACAAAGTGGCGCCCTTTTCCGGTGGCGAAAAAGCGCGGCTGGTGCTGGCGCTGATCACCTGGCAAAAGCCGAACCTCCTGCTGCTGGATGAACCGACCAACCACCTGGATCTGGAGATGCGCCACGCCCTCACCATGGCGCTGCAAGGCTTCGAAGGCGCCATGGTAGTGGTCTCCCACGACCGTCACCTGCTGCGCACCACCACAGATGACTTCTATCTGGTGCACGGTGGCCGGGTCGAGCCGTTCGACGGCGATCTGGACGACTACCACAAGTGGCTCGGCGAGCAGGAGAAAGAGGCCAACGCCAAACCGGCGGATAGCCCGGTCTCTGCCAACTCGGCGGTAGCGCGCAAGGATCAGAAGCGGCGCGAGGCGGAGTTCCGCCAGCAAACCCGTCCCCTGCGCCAGAAGCTGGAAAAGCTCGAAGCGAGCATGGAGAAGCTGCAGGGCAAGCTGGCCGACATCGAGAGCCAGCTGGCCGACCCCGCCATCTACGAAGAGAGCGCTAAAACCAAGCTCTCCGAGCTGCTCAAATCCCAGGGCCCCCTCAAGGAGCAGCTGGAAGAGGTGGAGCTGGAGTGGATGAGCCTCTCCGAAGAGCTGGAAACCATGGAGCAAGCCTTCTTTGCGTGACGAACAGCTGATGGCCAGCGAGCGGGTCGCAGTCCACGAATTGCCGACGCCGATCGGCTTCTGGCACTGGAGCGGCAAGGTCTATGGTGAGCGCAGCCAGGATTGGCTCACCGTGCAGGAACAGGGGGGCAACGTCAATCTGGCGCTGCTGCTGCACCGGCTCGATCAACTCGGCATCGTGGTTGATCTCACCGACCTGCAACCGGCGCTGGTGCAGACCGAGGCGGTGCTGACCCCGTGGCGCGCCCTGCGCCAAAGCGCCAAGACGCGACTCGACGAGCAGCAGTATCAGTCGATGCTGGCCCACGAGCTGGAGCTGGAGCGGCTGCAACAGGGCGTCCTGTTGCAGACCCTGCGCAGCCTCTCCCTGTTTCGCGGCAACAGCCGCAATTTGTTGAACTATCTATCGTTACTGGGTGCCCAGCAGGGCCCCCTCAGAGATCTAATATGCTGAGCTACCGCCACGCCTTTCACGCCGGCAACCATGCCGATGTGCTGAAACATGCCGTTCAGGCCCTGATCATCGAGTCCCTCAAGAAGAAGGAGAAACCCTTCATCGTGCTGGACACCCATGCCGGTGGCGGTCTCTACGACCTGCGCGGCGACTGGTCCCAGAAGAAGGCCGAGTATGCCGATGGCATCGGCCGCCTGTGGGACGAGCGGGCCCAGTGGTCTGCCATGGCCCCCTATCTCGGCGTCATCGAAGAGATGAACAGCGATGGCCAGCTGCACTACTACCCCGGCTCGCCGGAGCTCTCCCGCCGCCTCACCCGCGAGCAGGACAAGCTGGCGCTGATGGAGCTGCACAACAACGAGGTCGAAGATCTGCGCGCCAACATGGGCTATGACCCCCGCGTCGCCGTGCACCACCGTGACGGCTTCGAGGGGCTGATCGCCCTACTGCCGCCGACCCCGCGCCGCGGGCTGGTGCTCATCGACCCGCCCTATGAGCTCAAGGAAGATTACTTCGCCGTGGTCGACACCCTGAAAAAAGCGCAGAAACGCTGGGCGACCGGCATCTACGCCCTCTGGTATCCGATCCTCGGGCAGGAAGCGGACAAATCCCGCGACATGCTGCGCGCCATCAAGCGCGAGAACTTCGGCAACGTGCTGGTGGCCGAGCTGGAAGTGGCCGGTCAGACTGCCGACTGGGGCATGAACGGTTCAGGCATGCTGATCATCAGCCCGCCCTGGATGCTGGAAGAGCAGATTGAAGCCTTCTTGAAGCCCCTCTGCGCCAAGCTGGCGCAAGGTGCAGGCGCCCAGTACAAGGTGGAGTGGCTCAACAAGGCCGCAGAGTAGGCCCGCACCAGCTCACTCCGGCGCCCGGCCAAGGCGCCAGCAAGTCGCTCACCCAAGCCGTTCACAGTGGCGGCATGGCCAGCAAAGAGAAGCCCCGTTCAGGGGCTTCTTGTTTTTTACCTGCCAGCGCTTTTACCCACTAACTGCTTTCCTCACCAATGGCAGCACCCGCTCCATCTGCACACCAGATCAGTCGTTATTGACTAATTAGCCGATCCAGATCAGAAATCGGCCATCTGGTCCTTTCCCTCCGCCTACCCGCCGCTAATATACCCGATTGGCAACAAAGCCTCGTAGGAGTCACCCCATGAGCCATGCCAAGCCCATTCGTTGGTTAAACGCAGCAGACTGGAGGCTGAAATTCAGGGGCGGTAGCCATGCCAGATGGAATGGATAAGCGAGGGTTGCCTACGACCCACTCAACATGGTGACGGCCCCATTTTTATTTCTGACCTGCTCATGCTGGCGTAATCTGGCGGCGCTTGCCAAGAGTGCGCTGAGCACTGATTTTTCACACAGTAGTAACGGTGGTGCAAAAAGAGGAAGTCAAGCGAATACGCCCAGCATGCGAAGAAAGCTGATGACGTTATGATTTAATGGTTGTTTTTACTTGGCGGCAATGAAAATGTTACGGAGTTATATGGAATGCTCTGCTAACGGATTAATGCTGCCTTCTATCTAATCACTGTTAGCCGGCTTGTCATAGAATAGGTACCTTAAATGACCATATATCAAGACTTTTTTAGGGCAAAAGTGATTGGAGCAATCACTGAAGCTAAAGCTGCGAGCAAGCTGACACATCAAGGTGTAAAGGGGACAGTGTTAGAGATTCTGACTTCCAAATTATTTCGGCCGCTATTGCCAGCAGATATCGGTGTGGGAACTGGATAGGTTGTTGAACAAGCAACGGGGAAAATGTCGAATCAGATTGACATTATACTTTATGACAAATCCATATTGCCTCCGGTGTTGTTTGATGAAACTACAGGTATTTTCCCAATTGAAGCTGCTTTATACGTAATTGAAGTGAAATCAAAACTGACAATGAAAGATCTAAGAGTTGCTCATGACAGCGCTTCTTTTTTGGAAACATTTGGCTTTCTGCCAGTTTTTTTTGACCAGAATGGCCAAGCAATTCAAACGCCAGCGGTAAGTCCAATTAGTGTTCTATTTGGTCTTGATAGTACATTAACCGGCAGCCGAATTTCGGAAGCTAAGCGATATAAAGGGTACTATGGGGAGATAAATCGGTCTAGTATAAAAGCTATTTTCATTGCAGGAAAAGGTTATACGTGGATGGAAGGGTTTGAGTTTTGAAAGCACTTTCCTGCGTCAGATGATTATGATGAAATACTAAATAACTGTTCCGAATAGTAGATCACTGGAGGAAGGGAACTCAGTCCAGTTTGTGCGATCTGATTAGTCGCCAAACAAAACAAGCCACA
>NZ_JBFODU010000010.1:0-200506 GCF_040908505.1 Aeromonas sp. R1-2
TGGCGTTTGTCTGCTTTCGACTGTTTACACAATCGCAAGCTGACGAAAGAGTTGGTTGCGGGGGCCGGATTTGAACCGACGACCTTCGGGTTATGAGCCCGACGAGCTACCGAGCTGCTCCACCCCGCGTCCGAATTTTTCTCGAAGTGGCCGAGCAGTAGCCAGTTCGATTTCTCCTTTTCCACCAACCGGTTACACCGGCTTGACTGGTCAGGATCTCAGATGGTTGCGGGGGCCAGATTTGAACTGACGACCTTCGGGTTATGAGCCCGACGAGCTACCGGGCTGCTCCACCCCGCGTCTGAGGTCGCCAATAATAGGCGCCAGCGCACAGATTGCAAGTAAATATCTCAAAAAAAGTTTATTCGTAGATTAATCGGACAAATAGTGCGGTCATTAGCAGCATCATGCTGTTTTTTCAGGCAATCGAGTCCTTGCCAGGCATCCGGCACTACACTCAATAAGGTGAACACTCCTCATTTTGGGTAGGTAGAATATGCGCATCTCCGCCGGTCACTGCCGTCAGTTGGGGGCCACACCCGACACTCACGGCGTCAACTTCGCGATCTGGGCACGCCTCGCCAGCCGGGTCGAACTGCTGCTCTTCGCAAGCGCAGACGATGCGACCCCCGAGGTGATCCCCCTCTCCCCGCGCCTAAACCGCACCGCCTACTACTGGCATATCCATGTGGAGGGGATCTCGGTCGGGCAACGTTACGCCTATCGCATTCAGGGCCCGTGGCGCCCATATGGCGGCACCCGCTTCGATGCCGAGAAGGTGTTGCTCGACCCTTACGGCCGCAGCATTGAGCTTGGCGCCCATTACGATCGATGGGCGGCGGCCCGTCCAGGCAGCAATCTGGCTTGTTGCGCCAAGAACAAGGTGGTCGATACTCGCTACTACGACTGGGAAGGAGACAAACTGCCCGCTCACTCCCTCTCCCGCTCGGTGATCTACGAACTGCATCTGGGGGGCTTTACCAAGTCCCCGAGCTCCGGGGTCGATCCGGCGCTGCGTGGCACCTATCTCGGGCTGATTGAGAAGATCCCCTATCTGCAATCTCTCGGTGTCACCGCCGTCGAGCTGCTGCCGGTGTTCCAGTTCGATCCTCAGGATGCGCCCAAAGGACTCTCCAACTACTGGGGTTACAGCCCCATGTCCTTTTTCGCCCCCCATGCCCAATACGCCTGCGGCGATGATCCGCTGACCGAATTTCGCGACATGGTCAAGGCGCTGCACAAGGCCAATATCGAGGTGATCCTGGACGTGGTTTACAACCACACCGCCGAAGGGGGTGATGATGGCCCCACCTTCTCGTTTCGCGGCATCGACAACGAGGCCTACTACATCCTCGACAACAACCAGAAGGACACCAACTATTCGGGATGCGGCAACACCTTCAACGGCGCTCATCCGGTGGTGCTGCGGATGATCATGGACAGCCTCCACTTCTGGCGTCAGGAGATGCACGTCGATGGCTTTCGGTTTGATCTGGCGGCCATTCTGTCGCGGGATGAATCGGGTCAGCCGCAGGCCAATGCGCCTACCCTGCGCACCATAGATACCGACCCCAACATCGCCGACATCAAGCTGATTGCCGAAGCCTGGGATGCGGGGGGACTCTATCAGGTGGGGTCACTGGCCGGCGCCCGCTGGCGTGAGTGGAACGGCCAGTTCCGGGATGATGTGCGCCGCTTTCTGCGCGGGGATGACAACAGCGTCACCGCCTTTGTCGAGCGGCTGTGCGGCAGTCCCGACATCTACCACTATCACCACGCCGATCCCGAGAAGAGCATCAACTTCGTTACCTGCCACGACGGTTTTACCCTGTGGGACTGGGCCAGTTACAACAGCAAACACAACGAGGCCAACGGGGAGGAGAACCGTGACGGCTGCGATCATAACTTCAGCTGGAACCACGGCCATGAAGGGGTAACGGAAGATCCCCAGATCAACGCCCTGCGGATGCGCCAGGCCAAAAACATGATGGTAGCGACCCTGCTCTCGGTGGGATCCCCCATGCTGCTGATGGGAGACGAGCTGCTGCGCACCCAGCGGGGCAACAACAACGGCTACTGTCAGGACAATGCCACCTGCTGGATGAACTGGCTGCCCAATGCCCGCAGTCAGGAGATGTTCCGCTTTATGAAGGAGCTGATCCAATACCGCAAACACCTGTTCCAGCGCCCGGAGCAGGAGAGCATGCCGCTGTCACTCACCGAGATCCTGCGCCACAGCGAGATCTGCTGGCACGGGGTCAACGCCGGGCAACCGGATTTCAGCCCCCACTCCCACGCCATCGCCATGTCGGCGCTGTCGAGCGAAACCAAGCTGGCGCTCTATGTGCTGTTCAACGCCTACTGGGAGCCCCTCACCTTCAACCTGCCGAGCCCCCCCAAGGGGGTCGGCGGCTACTGGCGGCGGATCCTCGATACCGCCCTCCCCTCGCCGCAGGATATCTGCACCTTCGGCATGCCGCTGGAGGGATTGACCCGGGAGTATCTCGCCCAGCCGCGCAGCAGTTGCCTCTTTATCTGCGGGGCCGACGATTTCTATTGATCGATTGCTGTGAATTGATAGCAGCGATACCTGCAAGCCAGATATGGAAAAGCCCCGAGTGTTGGCTCGGGGCTTTCTCTTTTCAGCGCCAGTGTCAGATCAGCTGGTGCAACACGCTGGTAGCGGCAATCTGGGCGATCAGCAGGCCACACAGGGAGGTGGAGACCACCACAGGCGCGGTATCACGCTGCAAGTAGAGCGGGCTGAACCAGAGCAGCAGAGAGGCCACCAGCAACGCTGCCTGGGTCACCACCGCCGGGATCAGGGCATCGAGATTGGCCTCACTCCCTTGCCAGCCCACCAGTACCGCCAGCCAGACAAGGCTGGCCATCGCCCCCACCAGACCGGCCAGCGGCAACAGGGTGTTGAATGCCTTGAGACGATGACGGGCCCGCAGCAACATCAGGTGGGCAAAGGCCGCCCCCAGCATCGCCATCTGCAGCAGGCCGCTCACCCAGCCCTGCAGTTGCAGCAGCCCGAAGCCATAGAGAGCGAGCGGCAACGCCGGTAGCCAGAGCAGTGTCGAGGGGACTGAACGCTTGCCCTCCAGTCGTGACTGGGCCAGCGACAAGCCAACCCCGAGCACCAGTGCGGCCCCACCACTCCAGATGAGCCAACTGGCCGCCTTGGCCTCGACCGCCAGCATCAGGGAGAGCGCGGTAATAACCCAGATGGAGAAGAGCTGCTGACTGATGCGCGAGCGCTGGCCAGGGCAGATATCACCGCGCCACAGCACGATACCGAGGGCGATCAGGGCGCCAAGCGCCATCAATCCGGTGAGGGGAAAGAGCCAAAAAGGGAGTTGGACGAACACGACGCCTCCAGCAGTAAAGATTCGAGGTGCGCCACCGGGGCGCCAGAGAGGGGCGAGTATACCCAAACCGGCAGCTATCCCCAATCGCGACAAACAATCGTGGGCAAACAATCCGGGGCAATTTCCGCCAGCACGGCCCACCTTGAAGGGCGCCCTGCTGGCAGCCATGTCCATAGGGACGGGATACGGCGCTGGCGTTAGCTCTGACCACGGGCCAGCGCCACCACCCGGGCAAACATCTGGCGGATCACCGGCGGAATATGCTCGGCGCCGAGCCGCTCCGCCTCTTCCACCACCGCCAGCGCCATTCCCGGCTTGCTGCGGTGATGAATAGCCTTGTTGATGATGTGACTGGCGCTCCACATGGCGCGCCCGCCCACCCCGGCCTCGCGGCGAAACACAGCCTCAAAACCGTTGTGATAGAGGTAGTGCTCGATGTCGGCGGCAGGGAGCTGGGTCAGTCGGTCACGCTCCCGCTCTCCCTTGAGCTGGCCCCGGGCCGAGGTGGCATACTTGAGCCCCGCCTCGTCGCCATCGGTCAGCAGGTGCCACTCGATGCCAAAGTCCCGCGCTACCTTTATGAGCGGCGACTGGCCGCACTGGGCAAACTCGATGATCCGCACCCCCTCGGCCCGCAGACTGTAACCGCAGATCTGCGCCAACTCGGAGAGCAGCCAGATCTCGGTCTCCCCCTCCACCAGCAGCCAGCAACGGGCAAACAGCGACATGGGGCGGTTGATCCGCACGTGGAAGGCGATCTTGCGCAGATCGTCGCTGCTGTAGCGCTCCCCCCCCAGCTGGTGACAGAGGATATCCTGCTGACGGCGCACCAGCCGCCGCACCTGATTGAGCGGCAGGGAAGAGAGCAAGTCCCCCGAGTTGGTGGTGAGCAGCTTCTGGCCCGGCAGTTGTTCCAGCAGCCCCCACGCCAGCGCCAGCATGGTCGGGTGCAGCCGGCTCTCCGGGTCCTCCAGGATCATGATGGGACGGGCCCCCTCCTCCAGCTCGCGGTTGCCCCGCGCCTGCAGCAGGGTAGCCGCCATCCCCGCCATCGCCAGCTGCAGCGCGCGGTTATCGGCGCGGCGCAGCAGGGTATGCAGGTTGCCAGGATTGCGCAATGTCATGGGGCGATTGATGATGTCGCGCTGACTGCGCGGTTTGTTCTTGATGGGGGCCAGGGCGTTGAAGTAGTGATCCATCAGCTGGCGCACCGCCTGCAACGCCTCTTTGAGCTCCGGCTCGCCGATCCGCTGGGGTTCGTCGATCAGCTTGTCCGCCAGCTCGCTCAAGCGATGCTCGGAGAGATCTCCCCACTGCAATGTCTCCACCCCGTTGCGAGCGGTACGGGCGTCCCGCAGCCGGAACACAGGGTTCATGGTGATGAGCATGCAGACAAGCTCGTGGGTATTGGCGATGGGCAAGCTCTTGCCTACCCCGTCGAGAAAGTCGTGAATGGTGAGCACAGAGCCATCCGCCTGCAGCTCGGCGCTGGCGCGATAGTGAATGCGGTGGAATTTGTCCTTGTGCAGCACCCAGGAGGGGCAAAGACGGGCCAGCCGACGGGAGTGCTGACACATCTGGGGTCTGTGCTCACTGAAGGTGAGCACCAGTTGCAAATGACGCGCCGGGGCCAGTTCGGGATCTTCCGGTTGGTGAAAATCCTCGGCGGTGAACTGATAGGGCTCGGCATCCTGCCCCAGCAGACACCAGAGGGCGCGCAGCAGGCTCGATTTACCCCAGGTATTCTCGCCGATCAACACAGTGGTCTGATCCAGCCCGAGCGACAGGCGATTTATACCGCGAAAACCTTTTACTTCAATACGTTCCAGAAACATCCAGCCATGTCCACATCATTGTGATGGGGCAATAGTGGCAAAGTTACCGGAAAAATCCTATCGCAGGCGGGGCTTTTTCAACGTGAACTGTGAGGCACTGCAGGTTCGGGAGGGGTAACAACAGCGGTGCGATCTTGCGGGGCATTCCAGTGGCTGAACCAGAGATGACGGGTACGGATTTGACGTTTGCGATAATTCAATGGGCATTCCTTTCAATGGATAAGTGGTAGAGAGTACACCTCTTTTGCCCAAAGTCTCAGGGTTATCTGTGACGGGAAGATGACAATTGCGCCCGCCACTGCCCCGGCGTCAAACCAAACGCCTCGCGAAAACGATTACCGAAATGGGCCTGGGAAGAGAAGCCACACTGACTGGCGATACTGGCCAGCGGCTCGGGGCCAGCCAACAGCTGCTTGGCCCGTTTGAGCCGCAGCCCAAGCAGATAACGATGGGGCGGGCAGCCGAGACTCTGGCCGAACATGCGGGCAAAGTGATACTCGCTCAGCCCCGCCTGCTGCGCCAGCTCTGCCAGCGTGACCGAATCGGCCAGATGGGCCTGCAGATACTCCTGCACCCGTTTGATCACCACGGGCGCCAGCCCGCCGCGTAGAGGCGGCAAACCGGGAGCCTCCTCGGTGTGGTGGCGGTAGGCGTGGAGGATCAACATCCAGGCGCCGTGGGAAAGCGCCAACCGATCGACCCCGTGCTGCCACTGCAGTTGCATCAGTTGGCGCTGCACCAGTCCGGCCGCCTGCGGATCGTCGATAAAGGTCTTGTCCACCAGTTGCAGGTGGCGCCCCTCCTTGTCACACGCCTCCTCGGCGATACGGGTGAGGTGAGCCGGGGTGAAGTAGAGATGAAAGAAGTGAAACTCTTCGCGCACCAACCACTCGGATCTGTGGTGATCCGGCATAATGCACACCTTGCCGGTGCCGCCGTGGCCACCCGGCCCATCGAGTCGCTCGGTCTGCTCGCCTCCTTGCAGATAGACGCTCAGGGTGTGGTGGCCCGGCTTGTGATAGCGGGTCTGGTCATAGCAGTTGCGCCAACTGGCGACGCCAAGCCCGGGTTCGAGCCAGCAGGCGTCCTCCAGCCGGGCGCCGGTGCTGACCAGTGCATCAAATACCCCTGCTGTTTTCATTCGCCCCTGCCGCCTGTTCCGGTTATGTGTACGGGTTATCCCGCTGCCATCCATCTTACCGACCGCGCCCGCAGATGACAGCGCGTGACGATGAAAAACCGCAAGATGGTGCAATCCAGCCATCAGGGCTCGCCCCATAGTGGGTCATCTCTCCCTGACTCACCGGAACTGTGATGAACCTGATGCTCTATCTTGCCACCGTGCTTATCTGGGGCAGCACCTGGATTGCCATCGCCTGGCAACTTGGCCCCATCCCCATCGAGGTGTCGGTGCTCTATCGCTTCCTGCTGGCAGCGGTGGCACTGTTTGCACTGCTCACCGCCAGCGGCCGCTTTCCGCGCCTGCCGTGGCATGGCCAGCGCTATGCGGCGCTGCTCGGTGCCCTGCTCTTTTCCACCAACTTTCTCTGCTTCTACCACGCCACACGCTATATCCCGAGCGGCATGTCGGCGGTGATCTTCGCCAGTGCCAGCATCTTCAACGGCCTCAACCTCTGGCTGTTCGAGAACAAGCGCCCCACCCTGCGCTGGTTGCAAGGCTCCTTGCTGGGGCTCTTTGGCACCCTGTTACTGTTCTGGCCGGTGCTGGCAGATGCGCAACTGGGTGCAAACGGCTGGAAGGGGCTGCTGCTCGCCTGCGGCGGCACCCTCTGCTTTTCGCTGGGCAATCTGGTCTCGGCACGAGGCCAACGCCACGGCTACCACGTACTGCAACTGGTGCCCTGGGGCATGGTTTACGGCGTGGTGCTGTTGCTGGGCTGGGTCATATTGCTCGGGCAGCAACTGGTGGTGCCGACCGATGGCCACTATCTGGCGGCCATGGTCTACCTCGCCCTGTTTGGCTCGGTGATCGCCTTTACCGCCTACCTGACTCTGGTGGGGCGCATCGGTGCCAGCAAGGCCTCCTACGCCACCGTGCTCTTTCCGTTGGTGGCGCTTACCCTCTCCACCTTTTACGAAGGTTTTGTCTGGCAGCCGGTCTCGGTGGCAGGAGTGGTGATCAGCCTGATCGGCAATCTGGTGATCTTCGCACCGCCCTTGAGCGAATGGCGGATTCGACCGGCCAAGGCAGCAAACGCCCCTTGCTCCTGAGCCAGTCAGCCCCTAAGGTAGCGCTGATCAATCTGTGACGATCCTGATGGCGATAAACAAGGGGGCGAGATGTTACTGGAAGGGCTGGAGACGCTGAGCCTGCTGGCGAGCGAAGGGACCATGGCCAAGGTGGCCAGTCGCCTCTATATCAGCCAGTCGGCGGTGAGCAAGCGAATTGCCCAGCTGGAGCAGCGCCTTGGCAAGAAGCTGATTGAGCCGGAGGGGCGCCAGATCCGTCTAACCCCGCAGGCAAAGGAGCTGCTTGAGCGAGTGGCCCCGAGTCTGGCAGAGATGAAAGGAGTGCTGGCCGATAGCCAGGATCTGGCGGATCAGAGCCCCCTCCCCATCGCCTGCTCCGAAACCCTGCTGGCCGGTTATCTCGCCCACTTTATGCGCGACTATCTGGAGCGCGATCCCCACCTTGCCCTCTCCACCCACCACACGCCGGTCATTCTGGCACGGGTGCGCAGCGGCGATGCCCTGCTCGGCATCTGCGCCGGTCGGCTCCCTCCCGGCCATGGCCTCGGCGCCGATCTGCTGCTTGAGGAGCCCTTCTATCTGGTGGGCGAGGCGCAGCCGAGCCTGCCACCAGCCAACACAGAAAGCAGGCGCAAGATCCTCACCATGGATCTGGAGAACCCCTCCAATCGCTACCTGCGCGAACCGCTGGCTGATTTGGGGCTGGAGCCCGCCATGGAGCTCGACTCCTATCTGGCGCTCATCGAACTCGCCAAGGCAGGTATTGGCCCTGTGCTGCTCCCCGCTGGCCTGCTGGGGCTGGTGGGAGAACAGGGGGAGATGGCCCGCCCACTGCCCGGGCTGGGCCGCCCCCTGCATCTGGTCTACCGGCCAAACAGCCTAAAGCGCGAGCGCATTGCCAGGCTGGTGAGCGCCCTGCACCAACACTTTCGCCACCGCAGCGACACGCCGCGCTAGCCGTGTAAAACACCTGATATGGCAACGGGGCCCAAGGGCCCCGTTAACAATTGCGATGCGGCAAGCAAGGCGCACATCAGATCCAGGCAAACAGCTCCGGATACTGGCTCCAGACCAGCTTGGCAGACATCAGCAAGGAGACGGTCACCAGCAGCGGCTTGATCAGCTTCACCCCTTTTTTCAACACCATCTTGGAGCCGAAGCGGGCGCCGATAAACTGCCCCAGCGCCATGCAAAAACCGACACTCCACACCACCTTGCCACCGAGCGCAAAGAACAGCAGGGAGGCGATATTCGAGGTGAAGTTGAGCAGCTTGGTATGGGCGGTGGCGCGCGCCATGCCAAAACCCGCCAGCGCCACGAAACCGATGGCAAAAAACGAACCTGTGCCCGGCCCGAAGAAGCCGTCATAAAAGCCGACACCGCCTCCCACCAGCAGCGCAAACAGCATGGGAGTCAGACGGCGGGAGCTCTCGGCATCGCTTACCCGCGGCGAGAAGTAGAAGTAGCAGGCAAAGGCCATCAGCAGGAAAGGGAGCAGGCGCTCGAGAATGGCGGCGTCTATGGTCTGCACCGCCAGCGTGCCGATAGCCGCACCGATAAAGGTGCAGATCACCGCAGGCCAAATCATGGCCCACTCCAGCAGCCCCTTGCGGGCATAGAACCAGGTGGCGGAGAAGGAGCCAAAACTGCTCTGCAGCTTGTTGGTGCCGAGCACCAGCGCGGGGGGCATGCCGGTGGCCAGCAGGGCAGGTACCGTCAGCAGGCCGCCGCCACCGGCGATGGCATCGATAAAGCCGGCGACAAGCGCCACACCAAACAGGGCAAACAGGGTAACCAGTTCCAATTCCATCCATAGACCTCACGAGAGTGGGTTGCCCGAAGGGGCCGGGCAACCGGAGCTAAACCAAAACGACGTTGTGCGGGGGGCACAGGCTGTCCGCTATCCTAACGGGCCACTGACCATGAATCTAACGAAACAGTGGCAGCCAATTGATTCCTGATTTTCATTGATTTGAGCTGTCAGGCCCCTGCCCCCCCCTCAGAAGGCCAGTTAGCAAGCCGTTGAAGCGACGTTCGCTTCCTTGATGGCCGCCAGTGCCTCACAGAGATGCTCCTCATCGGCACCGGGGAAACGGCTGACCCGCCCGGCCATATAGCGGCTGCTGAACAGATTGAACCAGTGCTGCAGTGCCTGCCCCGCCTTGAGCTCTCCCGCCACTTCCAGCACGCAGGCCGCCACTTCGGCGGTGCAGAGGTGCTCGTCGCAGTTGGCCACCCGCATACCGTAGGTGGAGAGCGTATCGGGTTTGATGGCGAGCACCGGAAAACCGTCCAGATAGGGGCTCTTGTTAAACATCTTGCGCGCCTCCGGCCAGGTGCCATCGAGCAGGATAAAGAGCGGTTTTTTCCCCGGTGCCAGCGTCACCTCGCCGGTCAGGCGGGCAGGCTCCTTCTCGCAAGCGGGAAAGACCACATAGGGCTGCCAGGCGGGATCGGCCAGCAGGGCCAGCAGCTCGGGATGGGGCTGGGTGCGTGACCAGAGAAACGCCCAGGTGGTATCCGGCAACACATCGGCGATCAGGCGACCGGTGTTGGAGGGCTTCATCGGCTCGCTGTCATACATCAGGAGGCAGAAACCGGCCTCCGCTTTGAGCTCGGGGCGCCACTCGCAGGCACACCAATCCTCGCGCAGCTGACAGGCCGGACAGCGGGCCAGGGTGCCGCCACGGGCAAGAAACGGTCGGGTAGAGATACTCTTGCGCCAGGCCCGCAGGCGGTTGACGGCGTGATCAGGAACAGGCTTCATCTAGGTTCACAACTGGAGTCAAAACAGGAACGGCAGCGGTGCCAACATGTCACGGCGCCATAGGCGCGATAACAGGGGGCTGCCGGAAAAGCGCAAGATTGTACCGAGTTACGCGCTGGCGGAACAGCAATCCCTGCCCCTTTCGCCAGATGCAGAGCCAACTCCTCTTGCCTTACGACTCCTGACAGCTGCGCAGCAGCTCCAGCAACAGGCTGCCATCGCGCAGTGCCTTGTGCACCTGCACCGAAGTGGGCTTGGTGGGATCTTCGTAGAAGTGGGTGGATTCAATCTGCAGCCGCACCAGATATTCGGCTGGCAACTGGCTGGCCAGCGACTGGTGCAGCATGGGGAACAGCAGCCGATCGGCACGGGTGATTTCCCCCCCCAGCAGCAGCTTGCCCGGGTTGAGCAGGCAGATGAGATTGGAGAGCACCTTGGAGAGGCGACCCGCCGCCTGATGGAGAATATCCTGACAGAGGCTGTTGCCTGCCAGCGCCAGCTCGCACAGCTCGCGTATGGTGACGCTCTCGGGCAAGTCGTGCTCCTGCATCCGCTCGCGCAGATCCCGGTATTGCGCCTCCAGCGCCTGATTGGTCACCAGGGTGCAGGCGCAGCCAAAACCGCCGCAGTAGCAGCGCTGGCCATAGGGCTCGAGCTGCAAATGGCTGAGATCTCCGAGCAGCGCATTCTCGCTCTCGATAAGCTGACCATTGACCACCATGCCGACCCCGATGTCGTTGTGGACAAACACCAGCACTGCATCGGCGCAATTTTTGGCGGCCCCCCACTCCCGCTCGGCCTGGATCCAGGTGCGCACGTCACCGCTCACGAGCACAGGTACCGAGAACGCCTGTTGCAGTGTCGGGCCAAGGGGCCAGTTGCGCAGATCGTAGAAGGGGAAGTGCTTGACCATGCCGGAGTGGCGCTCTACCTGACCCGGCAGGCAGAGGGCGATGCAGGCCAGACTGAGGGACTTTCTCGGCAAAAACACCTTGATGGCATGCACCAGACTGCCCAGCAGATCGGCGCGCTCCTCCTCGGTAAAGAGGTGGCGCTGGCGGGCCAGCGAGCGACCGGAGAAGTCAAACAGCGCCATATCCACGTAGCCACGGCCAAGACGCATGGAGAGAAACTGGAAGCGGCGCTCGTTAATGCGCAGCAAGGTCTGACGACGGCCGCGCCCCACCGAACTTTCACCACAGGTGACCACCAGACCCCCATCGAGCAGTTCCCGGGTGATCTTGGTGATACTGGCAGGCGAGAGGCCGGTCAGGCGGGAGAGATCGGTGCGCGACAGCTCCTTGTGCTCTTCCAGGCTGGCATAGACCAGGCCGTAGTTGAGCTGCCGGATCAAATCGATACTACCTTTCACGATCTCATTCATAGGGTATGGGGCAAAGGCTGAAAAAAAAGAGGCTGGCAATTTTCACACATTATTGGTCAATCCCCAAATAAAGTGCGGCCTGAACCGGAGGTCAGGCCGCATCTTGTGGTTGCCGTCACGGACCATTACAAGGTCAATAACGGAATTGCGATACCAGTTTGCGCAATTTGTCGCCGGTACTGGCCAGATCGCGGGTGGTGCTGTTGGATTCCACCGCCGCGCTGGTCAGCTCGCTGACAATCTGCTGAATGGCCACCAGGTTCTTGTTGATCTCCTCCGACACCGCATGCTGCTCCTCGGCGGCGGTGGCGATCTGGATGTTCATGTCGTTGATGGTACTGACCGCCATCACCATGCTATCGAGGGAGCTGGCGATATGGCTCGCCTCCTGCACCGTCTCCTGACTGCGATCCTCGCTCGCCTGCATCACCTCCACCGCCTGCTTCACCCCACCCTGCAGACGTTGCAGCATCTCGTTGATCTCCTTGGTGCTTTGTTGGGTACGACCGGCCAGCGAACGCACTTCGTCCGCCACCACCGCAAAGCCCCGCCCCTGCTCACCGGCGCGGGCCGCCTCGATGGCAGCGTTCAGCGCCAGCAGATTGGTCTGCTCGGCAATGCCGCGAATGACCTCCACCACAGAACCGATCTTGGCGGTCTCTTGCGCCAGCTGTTCGATAACGCCGGAGGCGGTATGCACCTCCCCCACCAGCCGGTTGATACTGTTGATGGCCCCGCTCACCACCCCCCGGGCGGCGTCCGATTCACGGGCCGCATCGCTGGTTGCCGTCGCGGCATTGGAGGCACTGGCCGCCACCTCCTGCGCGGTGGAGCTCATTTCTGTCACCGCGGTGACCACCTGATCGGTCTCGCGACTGTGACCCTGCATCTGATGGTCATAGTGCTCGCTCAGATGGTGCAACTTGTCGACCGCGCTGAAGAGGTGGTTGCTGGTCTCGCCCACCTGACTCACCACCGACTGGATCCGCTCGACAAAGCGGTTGAAAGCGCTGGCCAGCTGGCCAATCTCGTCCTGACTCTGCACCTTGAGCCGCTGGGTCAGATCCCCGTCACCGTTGGCAATATCGTTCAATGCCAGCACCGCATCCGCCAACGGCTTGGTAACCCGGTTGCCCACAATGACGGTCGCCGCCAGGGTGATACCGAGGATCAGCAGGATCACCAGCACACTGCTCTGCAACGAGGCATGCATATTGCTCTCGCGCTCTGCCCGCAAGGCCGCCAGCTCGTTGTCGATATCATCGATATAAAAACCGGTGCCAATGGCCCACTGGTATTTGTCCAGCACCAGAGTAAAGGCAAGTTTGGGGGCATCGCGACCGATGGAGGGCTTGGCCGTCCAGTATTCGGTAAAACCATCCCCCTGACGGGCCGATTTAAGGATCTCCTGGATCAGCAATTTGCCCTTGGCATCCTTGTCGTTCCAGCGGTTTTTCCCCTCCAGCTCGGTACGCACCGGCAGCAGTATGGTGTTGCCCTCAAAGTCATAGACAAAAAAATAGCCGTCACTGCTGTAACGCAGCGGCCTGAGCAACTCTTTAACCTTTTGACGATTTTCCGGAGAATCCGGCAGCGCATAAACGGCATCGACGGCGGTTTTGGCCATCATGATGTAACTGCTGAGCAGCGCTTTACGCTCCTTGATGGCATTTTCCCTCGCCACCACCAGATCAGACTCCAGATCGCGCTTGGAGACCATGTAGTTACTGAGATTGACCACCAGGGCCATCAACAGTACGGGGACTGCACCCAGTAACAGGATTTTCTGCTTTAGCGTCATCTTTCACATCCTTGCAGCTGTTTTTATTGGAATTCCTTGCTTACTCATCAGTATAGGTGCTGGCAGGGCGAGCCCAGCTTTCGTTACAATTCCCTTAAACAAATCGGCCAGAACGTGAAAATCATGAATCTTTGTCCTTGCGGCTCAACCCTTTCTCTCGAATTGTGCTGTGGCTCACGTCACAGTGGCGCTGTGGCTGACACCCCGGAACAGCTGATGCGCTCTCGCTACAGCGCTTTTGTGCTTGGTCTGGGGGAGTATCTGGTCCATAGCTGGCACCCGGACCACCTTGGCGGTCTCACCGCCGAAGAGCTTTCACGCATCGACACCCGCTGGGATGGTCTCGAGATCATCGCCAGCCAGGGTGGCCCGGAGGATGAAACCGGGATGGTGGAGTTCAAAGCCTGGTTTCTGGAAGGGGATGAGCGCCACTGCCTCCATGAGCGTTCCCGCTTCGTGCGTTATCAGGGCCGCTGGGTCTACACCGAGGGAGAGCAGGATCCGGCCCCACTCAAGGCGGGACGCAACGATCCCTGCCCCTGTGGCAGCGGCAAAAAGCACAAGAAGTGCTGCGGCTGACGCATCACACACCCACCAGACTCGTCAAACAGTGACAAGGGGCATCCGATGCCCCTTTTTTGTGCCTGTTATTCGCCACCAGCCCATTAACCGCTGCGATAACAAGCGTGACAAATGTCACATAATGCTCATTAACGCGCGAGCAAATGAGCGTTTGCGAGCGCAAATTTGGCCCATATCAAACATTTCCACTCAGAAGTAGGCCACACTGGCCTCATCTGGAAGAGATGAGACGGGCAACAATGAAAAGAATAACTACACAAGTCGTCATCATAGGCGGCGGTGCCACAGGGGCCGGCATCATGCGCGATTGCGCACTGCGCGGCATCGACAGCATCCTGCTCGAGCGCGATGATATCGCCGCCGGCACCACCGGCCGCAACCACGGCCTGCTCCACTCCGGTGCCCGCTACGCGGTGACGGATCAGGAGTCCGCCCGCGAATGCATCCAGGAAAACCGCATCCTCAAGCGGATTGCCAGCCACTGTGTCGAAGACACGGGCGGCCTCTTCCTCACCCTGCCGGAAGATGACATCAATTTCCAAACCACCTTTATGGATGCCTGCGCCCTGGCCGGTATCGAAACCCGCCAGCTCGATCCCGGTGAAGCCCTGCGCATGGAGCCCAACGCCAACCCGGCGATGATCGGTGCGATCCATGTGCCGGATGGCACGGTCGATCCGTTCCGCCTCGCCGCCGCCAACGTGCTGGACGCGAAAGAACATGGCGCGCGCATCTTTACCCACAGCAAGGTGCTGGGACTGCTGCGAACTCAGGATCGGGTGCACGGGGTCAAGGCGATCAATACCCGCACCGGCGAAGCGTTCGAGGTGGAGTGTCAGGAGGTGATCAACGCCGCCGGCATCTGGGGCCAGCAAATTTGCGAATACGCCGATCTCGGCATCCGCATGTTCCCGGCCAAAGGCTCCCTGCTCATCATGGATTACCGCATCAACCAGCTGGTGCTCAACCGCGCCCGCAAACCGGCGGATGCGGACATTCTGGTGCCGGGCGATACCATCTCCCTCATCGGTACCACCTCCAGTCGCATCGATTACAACAAGATTGACCAGCTCACCGTCGAACCCGAAGAGGTCGAAGTGTTGCTGCGCGAAGGTATCAAGCTCGCCCCCATCATGGCCCGCACCCGTCTGCTGCGCGCCTACGCCGGGGTACGCCCGCTGGTGGCGGTGGACGGTGACGACACCGGCCGCAACATCAGTCGCGGCATCGTGCTGCTGGATCACGCCGAGCGCGATGGCCTCAAGGGCTTCAACACCATCACCGGCGGCAAGCTGATGACCTACCGCCTGATGGCGGAGTGGGCCACCGATCTGCTGGCCAAGAAGCTCGGCAACAGCAAGCCCTGCCAGACCGCCGAACTGAGCCTGCCCGGCTCACGGGATCCGGAAAAGGTCTCCGCCCCCGGTCTCTCGGTGCCTGCCGAAGGCTCAGCCCAATACCGCCACGGCGAGCGGGTCATCGCCTTCTTCCGTGACAATCCCAAGGCCAACGCCCTGATCTGCGAGTGCGAAATGGTCACCGCGGGTGAAATCGAATACGCCCTGCGCGAGCTGGATGTGGACAACCTCATCGATCTGCGCCGCCGCACCCGTCTGGGGATGGGGCCCTGTCAGGGGGAGCTGTGCGCCTACCGCGCCGCCGGCCTGATGCAGGAGTATGGCAAGGCTGACGGTCGTCAGGCCTGCGTCATGTTGCGCCAGTTCCTCGAGGAGCGTTACAAGGGGACCCGCCCCGTCCTGTGGGGTGATGCCCTGCGCGAGGCCGAGTTCACCTACTGGATCTACGAAGGGCTGTTTGGCCTGGGGGAATGGACGGCGCCACAGCTGGTTGCCGATACCCCACGCGGCTCAACCAGCGAGACCACTCACAAGGAGAGCCGTCATGAAGTTTGACAATATCGTTATCGGCGGTGGCATGGCGGGACTCTCGGCTGCCCTGCGGCTGGTGGAGGCAGGCCAGAAGACCCTGCTGATGGCCTCCGGCCAGAGTGCCCTGCACTTCTCCTCCGGCTCGGTCGATCTGCTCGAAAGCGAGGGAGATCCCCGCACTGCCCTGCCCGCCTTTATGGCAGCCCATCCGGATCACCCCTACAGCAAAGTCGGAATGCAGAATATCGAAGCGAGTCTGGCCGATCTGCAGCGCCACTGCGCCGAGCAGGGGTTGCCGCTGGTTCGCCACGACACCAATCACCAGCGCCTGACCCCCATCGGTACCCTCAAGCGCACCTGGCTCTCCCCCGATACCTGCGCCTGTGTCACCGATGCGCCGATCCCGGACGTGCTGTTGCTGGCCACCCTTGAGGGCTTTCGCGACTTTCATCCGGCACTGGCGGCCGCCAATCTGGCGACCCATCCGCGCTTTGCCCACTGCCGCATTCTGACCGGCGAAATCCGCCTGCCCCAGCTGGCGGAATTCAGCCGCAATCCCCACGAGTTTCGCTCAGCCGACATCGCGCGCCTGTGTGACAAACACCATCTGGTAGCGGACTTGGCCCGCGAGATCAGCCGCATGGTGCAGGAGAGCGGCGTACCCGGCTGCCGCCATATCGTGCTGCCCGCCTGCCTGTCTCTGGGGCTGGTTGGCCCGCGTCTGGCGGAGCTGGAGCAGCGCACCGGCTGCACCATCAAGGAGGTGGCCACCATGCCGCCGTCTCTGATCGGAATGAGAATGCAGGAGGCGCTCAAGCGCCGCTTTATGGCCCTTGGTGGCACCTTCCTCACCAGCGAGCGGGTGCTGGGCGCCCGTTACGAAGGTGACCGGGTGGTCGGCGTACATACCCAGAATGGCGATGATCAGCTGTTTGAAGCGGACAACTTTGTGCTCGCCTCCGGCAGCTTCTTCAGCCGTGGGCTGGAGTCCCGTCTGCGCGGCATTCGCGAGCCCATCTTCGATGCCGATGTGCTGAGTCTGGAGGAGCGTGACGCCTGGGCCGGTCGCCGCCTGTTCGACCACCACCCCTTCATGGGCTTCGGGGTCAAGACTGACGACAAGCTGCGGGTGCTGCGCGGCGGCAAGCCGCTCACCAACCTCTATGGTGCGGGCAGTGTCTTGGCCCATTACGACCCAATTCGTGAAGGTTCCGGCTCCGGCGTTGCCGTTGCCACCGGCTGGCAGGCTGCCGGCCATATTCTGGGCGCGGCCCAATGATTACTACGTCCCATATCCCGTGTCTTCATCATCGCCGGGAGGAGAACTGACATGCTACTGGATCACGCCAACCAAACTTTCGATCAGTGCATCAAATGCACCGTCTGTACCGCCTACTGCCCGGTGGCCAAGGCCAACCCCGCCTATCCCGGCCCGAAACAGGCGGGCCCGGATGGCGAGCGGCTGCGCATCAAGAGCCCCGAGCTCTTTGACAGCGCCCTCAAGCACTGTACCAACTGCAAACGCTGCGAAGTAGCCTGCCCGAGCGGGGTGCGCATCGGTGACATCATCGCCAAGGCCAAACACCAGTACAGCGGCTTCAAACCGGGGATCCGCGAGTTCGTCCTCTCCCACACCGATCTGATGGGCAGCATGTCTACCCTGATGGCCCCGGTGGTCAACTTCACCACCGGCCTCAAGCCGATGAAGCTGGTGCTGGACAAGGCGCTGGGGGTCTCCTCCCACCGCGACCTGCCCAAATACTCCCAGGGCACTTTCCGCGGCTGGTACAAAAAGCAGAAGGCGACCCAGGCCAGTTATAAGCGCCAGATCGCCTACTTCCACGGCTGCTATGTCAACTACAACCACCCGCAGCTTGGCAAGGAGCTGGTGCAGGTGCTCAACGCCATGAACATCGGTGTGCAGTTGCTTGAGCGGGAGAAATGCTGCGGCGTACCGCTGATTGCCAACGGCTTCATGGACAAGGCCAAGCAACAGGCGGCCTTCAATATCAAGCAGATGGAGAACTCCCTGCTGGGCAACGAGATGCCACTGCTGGCCACCTCCTCCACCTGTGGCTTCACCCTGCGGGACGAATATCCCCACCTGCTGGAGCAGGACAACCACAAGGTGCGGGATCGCATCTCGCTGGTGACCCGCTTCCTGTGGAACGAGTTCTACAAGGGCAACAAACCGGCGATGAAGCCGCTCAATCTGCACATCGCCTACCACACCCCCTGCCACATGGAAAAAATGGGGGGCGTCATCTACACCCTCGAATTGCTGCGCGCCATTCCCGGGGTCAAGGTGACGGTGCTGGAGTCCCAGTGTTGTGGTATCGCCGGCACCTACGGCTTCAAGTCGGAGAACTACCAGACCAGCCAGACCATCGGCGAGGGGCTGTTTGATCAAATCAACCGCCTCTCACCCGATCTGGTGATCACCGACTGCGAGACCTGCAAATGGCAGATCGAGATGAGCACCAGCTTCCGCTGTGAACATCCGATCCACCTGCTGGCCCAGGCGCTGGCCTGAATCCCCTCGGCCCTTGCGGCCGCATAAAAACAATCCACGCAGAGATAAACAAAGAGCCGGCAATTGCCGGCTCTTCTTTTTACGCTTCACGCTCGCTATCAGGGGTGCTGGATGATCAGGCTATGTTGATCTTCCAGCATGCTCTGCAGGATATCGTGGGACGAGGTGCTGGTGAGATTCCAGCTGGTCAGGTCCACATCCTTCAGGGTGATCTGTTGGGTTATCTGGCCATCACCCTCGGGGGAAACCGAGAGATTTACATCGCTCAGGCCATTGCTCCCCGTGGTCACCGAGGCTGAGAGATGCTTGAGCAGATCATCGATACCATTGCCTGTGACCCCTTGCAGCATGTCAGCCAGATCGATTTTGTCCCCCTGTTCCGGATGGAAGTCGGTGATGGTATCGATGGCGGGCTGTCCCTGACTCCCCTCGTCCCCGTGCTGCCAAACGAAGAGATCGCTGCCAGCCCCGCCGGTGAGGATGTCGTTGCCATGCCCCCCCAGCAGACGGTCATCGCCGGAGGAACCAAACAGCCAATCCCCCTGATCGGAACCGACCAGCTCATGACCACTCTGGCCGTGCACCGTGATGGTCTCAAGGGGCGTGCTGACGGTTGAGCCGCCGACACTCGACTCGGCACTGATCCCCAGCACATGGTCACCGTCGCCAAAACCGCTGAAGTAGAGCGGAACCGAGTGATCGGCCGGGATCAGCCAGTCGCCATTGCCATCGGCATGACCGACACTCTGACCATGCTCATCCTGCACCTGCGCCCCATTCAGGCCGCTGATGCGGATGGAGAGTTCACCGGTGGCCGGATTGACCACGCTGGCATTGATGCCAAGGGGGATAACGGCCCCTTGCAAGGCATGGAACGCATGCTGATCCACCGTCAGACCCGGCATATCCGGCTCGGAAGTGACATTGATGGTCACCTGATCGGTGTCGCTCAGCGGGCCACCCACACCAGTGTTGCCCTGATCGGAGGTAGTGACGGTAAGGGTATCCTCTCCCCAGAAATCTTTGGCCGGTTCATAGTGCAGGTTGCTTGCCAGCAACTGGTTGAGATCAGCCAGCGACCCCACCAGGGTGATCTCGCTGGTACCCGCCCCCTGCACCATCACGGCACCGGTTGCACCCAGCAAGGTCAGCACACCATGCTCGACCCGCAGCACCATGGAGACAGGCGCACTGCCTGCATCCACATCCTTCACGCTGACACCGGAGAGCGACAGGGAGCCATCCTCCTTCACCGTCATGCTGCCAGGCAGCTGATTGACCGGGGCATCGTTGACCGGCTGCACCTCGATAGGCAGCACATCGGTATCGCTGAGTGCCCCGCCACTACCCGTGTTCCCCTGATCGTTGGTAACCATAGTCAGGGCGTCATTGCCGTAGAAATCACTGTTGCCCTGATAGGTGACCCCACCAGAGAGCAAGGCATTGAGATCGGCCAGCGTGCCGGTCAGCACCAGCGAACCCGTGCCGTTGCCGACTACCGTCACGCCGCTGCCAGCAGGCAGCGTCAGGGTGCCATGTTCCACCGACAGGGTGATCTTGATGGGGCTGTTGCCCGCATCCACATCTTTCACCTGCAAACCGTGGATGACGAAGGGCTGATCTTCCTGCGCGACCTGAGGGGTCGTTGGCAATACGTTGATTGGCGCATCGTTGACCGGGCTTACATCCACATGGATGGTGCCATTGACCTCGGGGCCAAGGGCGCCGTTGTCGAGGCTCTGGACGGTGATCTTGAGATCCAGTGCACCGTTGACATCATTGGTCACCAGCTCGACAACACCCAGCTTGCCGCCCTCGGTAGTGACCTGCCAGCGACCGCCACCCAGATCAACAACCGTCCCAGCCACGCCGTTTGGCAAGCGGATCTCGGCACCATCAGGTACCCCTTCGATGGTGACCCGCACCTGCTCGGGCTTGTTCTCATGCACATTACCCGCACTGCCGCCGGTTGGCTGGGTATCCCGGGTCTCCAGCCCCAGATCCAGCGTGATCACATCCCCTTCGGTACCGCTCGCCTGACCCTGAATGTCGGCGATAAGGGCATCCCCCACCGGATTGACGGTGACGGTAAAGCTGCCACTGGTTTCGAGCGGGATGGTGAGCCCCTTGTCCAAGGTAAAGGCGCTCAGCGACAGATCCACGGTGCCGCTGAAATCAGCTGGCGGGATCAGGGTCAGCTTGGAGAAATCGGTCCCCACCGGGATCTGCCAGACGCCGCCACCATTGTTGACCGCCGGAGCCGACAGGGTGAAGCCATCCGGTACCCCCTTGATCTGCAGCGCGACGATCTGCTCCGAGCCATCGTTATCGATTAGGGTTGCGCCAAATCCGGCAAGGTTGACCGTGCCATCCTCGCTCCCCGTAACGCTGTGCACCGAGAGCTGGGCCCGATCGTTGACCGGTCTCACCTCAAAGCCGACCTGCCCGCTCCAGCTGCCGCTGTCGGTCACCTGTTGGCCACCGACCAGCGCGGTATCGACAATATCGACCTTGATGTCGAGCGGCACCTGACCGCTGAAGTGCTCTTTGGGCACAAACACCAGATCTTTAAGCGCTGCCACATCGTTGACCACCAATGTGGTCAGTGGCTGGTCGCCGACTAGGAAATAGCCAAACTTGGGATCGACTCTAATGGTCACCGCCTTCACCGTCTCGACACCTCCGTCAGCCTCGCTCGGGCTGATATCAGCCAGTTTCACCGAGAGATCGAGGTGGATCTTGCTATCTTCCAGATTGTCCGGCTGTCCATCCTGGTTGGTGTCCTGCACGGTCAGTGTCAGTTCCGGATGCTCGCCACGACCACCATTCACATCGACCACGGGGGCCACATCGACCCTAACCGTGCTGCTGTCGACCTTGATATCGCCACTGGCGGTATCGGTATTCACTACCTTCACCTCGATATTGAGCGAACCGGCAAAGTCCTGTGGCAAGCCGAGGGTCAACCCCTCCAGTCCCGCCAGTGACGGCGGCACCTTGATGACGTACTCACCGGTCGAGATGTTGTACTCGGCCCCGCTGATGGTGACGCCCGCCGGCAATCCCTTGAGGACAATGGTCACCTCGTCGCTGGCCTGGTCGGCGGCGCCGATATGGATCACGCCTTTGAGCTGCTGACCAAAATCAACCCGGATATCCTCCTTGCCCACCAGCACGGCGTTGTCGTCGATATCGACAGTCGCCGCCGGTGTCTTGGGCGTCACTGGCTGGTTCTCAAATTCGGCACTGGTTTCCAGGCTCACTTTGACATGGGCACTGGCATCGCCATCATCGCCCCGGTCGATCACCATGGCATCGATGCGGATCGGTTCGACCTTGCCGACAAACCCGTCCGGCGCATGCAGCTTGAAGCTACCGAGATTGCCCGCCGGCACGATCCAGCTGCCGTTACCGTTGTTGATACCGCCAACCACCACGAACTGATCGCCTGCACCACCGTTCAACACCGGCAGGTTGATCACCAGATAGTCGATCTCCTCCACGCTCGAGGGATCGAGGTCGGTAAAGACGAAGCGTCCAGTCAGGTCTATATCAGCACCGCTCTGCCCCACGAGAGCTCCACCGCTCTGGGTAAGCACGCCATCAGGCTCCACCACGGCCTGGATATCGACATGCAGATTGCCATCGATCACCTTCTCGGCCACCGCGCCCGAATCAACATCATGCTGGGTCACGGTGACATGGCTCTGGATATTGGTATCCCGATCGCTATCCTCCGGCGCCTTCACCAGCAGTTGTCCCCCGTTGAGCAGGCTGTCGAGCTGGGCGGCAGTCAGGGTGACCTTGCCACTGACCACGGTCAGCTGGCTCTCGACACTGCCGACTCGCAGCCAGATCTGGTAGCCATCCTCCACCCCGGAGAGACTCAGCGCCGTGACTTTCTCGGCGCCGTCAGTAAGGGTCGGATGCCAGTCCAGCACGGTAAACTGATCTTCCAGGCCATGACTGGTCTTGCTGTAGTCGGTGGCGTCAATCTCCGGTTCCACCTTGATATGCAGCGGCACATCGAAGCTCTTGTGGTCGCCATCGTTCTCGGTCACCACCACCTTGGCGATCAGGTTCAAATCCGCCGTGCTGTTATGGGGCGGCTGAATAAGCAGGTTGCCAAAATCGGAGACATCGACTTGATAGGTCGGCTTGCCATGGGCGTCGAGTCCGGCAAAGGTGAGGGTCAGCTCCTTGCCATTGGCATCAAAGACCCGGGCACCTTCCGGCAGCCCTTGCAGCACCACGTTGAGGCTCTCGGAGGTGTCGTGCGGGGTATCGACCCACTCGCCCGAGGTGAGGGTAAAGTTAAGCGGCGCCCGCCCATCCTCGCCCACTGTGGTGGCATAGCCTGTCCCTTCGGCCTCCCAGCCGGTATTGCCAAGCTCGAAATGGGGCTGATCCACCACCCCCACCAGATCCACATGAAGGGTCTGGGAGCCGGTCTCCTTCTCGTTCACCACGGTATGGGGCTGGCCGTTGGCATCGGTCAAGGTCGCCGTGTCTTTCACCACCCCCTTGATGGTCAGGTCGAAATCGACGTTGCTGTTTTTCGGCGGTTGCAGCTTGAGTTCGCCAATCCGATCAAAAGGAACCTCATAGTAACCGGCTATGTTCTGTGCAACGGCGGAACCACCCAGCAACAAGGTTGCACCGTCAGGCAGGCCACTGATGCGGACAAACATCTGCTCGGAGCCATCGAGTTTGTCACCCAGATGAGCGAGGGCAATCTTGCTGCCCAGATCGAGCAGGGTGTCTTCCTTGCCCTGAATGTCCCGCACGGTGAGCTTGGCGTCATCTGCCACCGGATTGACGTTGATCACCAGATCAATTTTGTCTCCCTGAGCCGTACCCTGACCCTGAGCGATCGGGTTCTTCTCGGTGCTGATCGGCGTCACCGACAGCTTGATGTCACCACTGAAATCCTTGCCCGGAACAACAGTCACCTTGTTGATGTTGCCGGCCGAAACGGTGTAGATGCCATTGCTATGTGGCTTGAGCTCGACTCCGTTGAGCATCAAGGTTCCCTTGCCCGCTTCCAGCTTGATCTGATAGGTCAACGTCTCGGAGCTGTCGGTATCAGTCAGGCTCGCCTTGACGTCCAGCTTGATACCCGTGCTGTCTTCATTGGTGTCATAGTGGCGAGTGGTGTTGGCTGTGTCCCACATCGGCTTGTCGGCAACACCGCGTACCGTCACAGCCAGATCCCCCGTTACAGCCGCAGGTGCCGCCCCTTCGGCGACACCGACCTGCAGTTGCACTTGGAAGTGCAGCGGCTGACCACCATTGCTCCAGCTCGACCAGTTGCTTGAAGGCACAAAGGTCACCCCCTGAGTGGTGTAGTGAACATTATCACTGGTCACCATGGCCGCTGGCGGCACGATAAACCACTTGCCATCAGCCGTAGTGGTAAGCGCTACGCCGTTGTAATAGAAGGTGCCATGGGCGGCACTAGCAGGCGTCTGGATAAGCAACTGATCCACATGCTCACCGCGATCGAAATCGCCAATATCGAGCTGCATGTTGATAGGGATACCCAGCCTCGGGTCTTGCGCCCCCTGATCTTCGTTACCAATGGCTGCGCTAACGGTAAAGCGCACCGCTTCATCCTGCAGATTGAGGGTCAGTGTGCTGTTTGCACGATCGCCATCGCCATCGACCAGATGGGCTGTCACCACCTGACTGAGCTGACTTGCGTCGTGATTGAAACCGGCCGCAGGCTTGAAGGAGTAGGAGCCGTCGGCAGAGATGGTCAGGGTTCCCATCACCTGCTTGCCATCGGGGCTCATCACATCTTGTATCAAAGAGCCATTGATGGCATACGTCTGGCCATTGATGCTGATCGACTCGACGCGGGCACCATCCGCACCTTCATTGGCGGTAGGCAGCAGATCGCCGGTCACGGTACTGCTCCCCTCGCTCAGGGTATGTGCCAGCACAGTGCCGATAGGCATGTCATCTTGTACCGTCACGGTCACACTGACGTTCGGACTGCGATCGCCATCATGATCGGTGACAAACAGCGGCACTTCGATGGTCAACTCATCCTTGCCTTGTGCACCGTGATCAAGCTGGCCTACCAGATGGACGCTGTAACTGCCGTTAACATCGAGGTGGACCCAGAAAACGGGCTTGCCCCCCTCGGCCGTAGCCAGATACCAGCCGGTGCTGTGTGGAGCCAGCGTAACCACTTTGCCACCCGATGTGAGGTGATTGGCCTGATTGAATGCAGCCACATCCAGCTCAAGGGAGGCAACCCGATCCGAACCGGCTGTGATGGTCACCTTGCCACTATCGGTTTCTCCACTCCCTGCAGGTGTGGTCCCCGGATGCTGACCGTTCACTGCATCGAGATCCGACTCCTCGACCCGAACCGGTTCAATGGCGGATATGATCGGGTTGATGCCATCAGTCACCGTGACAGTGGCGGTTCCCTGATTTTTGCTGCCGTCGCTGTCGGTGACTTCTACCGGCAAGGTCAGGTTGAGTTTGTTATCCGCCCCGTGATCCAGGTTGGTATGCACCGTTACCTGATAACCGATCTCTGCGCTGGTGTGAGCAGCGATGGTGGCAGGGACAGTGGGGATGGAGACCGTCATCACTACCAGACCTCCACTGGTCACCGCCTGGAAGGTGTGACCATCGGTGCCAACCGCTTTCCAGGTCAGGGTTTCGCCGTTATGGGTGATGGGCTTGCCGCTGGCATCCATGACCTGACCGGAGAAGGTCAGTCGCACATCAGTCACCGGATCCGAGTCGGCCTTGATGGTGATCTTGCCGCTCGCCTGCTGGTCATCCACGGCCGAGTTGGTGCCATCGAAGCGCCCTTCGCTTAAGGTGACGCCAGTCAGGGTTAGGGTTGGTTTCTCCCCTTCCCCAATCTGGATATTGAGGGTGCCGCTGGTACTGTCGTTGTTACCACCCGCCTTGTCGTAATCGTTGACGATCACCTTGATGGGGAGCTCGGTCACGGCGTTGCCGCCCTGATGAAGCCCCTGATAGAGGGTGACCTGATAGTCAAACCCGTTCTTGCCAGCCTGATCGAGGCTGCCAACCAGCTTGACCTCGAACACCTCGACCCGCTGGCCATCCACCATCACATAGCCCTTGATCAGCTGGCTACCCGGGATGGCGGGGTCCCCATCAACCAGCTCGTATTTGACGGGCTGGCCAAGTGCAGTGAGCGCCGGTTGCTGGCTGCCATCGGCAAAGGCCACCTCGACCACCCGATCCGACCCGGCTTGCACATCGAAGTGACCGGTTTGGCTCAGGCTGTTGCTGCCGGTGAGGTTCCCCTCATCCAGGGTTACACCAGTGCCCGGAATAAAGCTCGGTGCCTTACCATCCACGATGGTGAGCGGCAACGTGGTACCGATGCGATCGCCATCCTTGTCAGCCAGGGTGACGGCCAGCGGCAGGTTGAGGGATTCACTCCCCTTGTGATCCAGCTCGCCGCTCAGGGTGACCTTGGCGGTGACGCTCCAGTTACCGTTGTTATCGACCAGGCTCAGCTCGGCGCGCAGCACCACCTGGCCACCGGCGGTTCCGACCAGCTGGCCGGTTGCGGGATCGACGGTGAAAGTGACCGGGTTGCCGTGGCTTGTGAGTCCGGTCAGGGTGCTCTGGATAGCGGCGATATCAAAACCAAGAGAGTTGGGGTCAAGGGCATCGCTGCCGTGCGCGACCGAGAAACTCATGGTGCTGACGGCAGCCGTCTCCCCTTGCGCCATCTCGGTGATGGTGGTGCCGGTCACGGCGGAGATAGTCGGATTGGCACCATCCCCCACCGCCACGGTAATAGTGGAGGAGACCTTGTCACCATCGCTGTCGAGCAGGGTAAAGCCCGCCTTGAGCAGGTTGTCGGCACTGCCCTGATCCAGCGGTTGATGGAGGGTAAAGCTGTATTTGCCATCGTTACCGAGGGTCAGCTCAAACACCAGCTTGCCATCTGGGGTACGCCCCTCGATACGATGATCGGCCACCGTGATGGTCACGGCCTGCTTGCCCGAAGTGAATCCTTGCAGCCCCGGTTGGTTGGCATCGAAGGTGATGCTGGCCAGCGGATCGCTGCCTGCGGTGATGGTCAGATCACCGTCAAGAGTCTGGCCCTGCTGCCAGTTGCTATCTTCGGTGAGAGTGAGGGAGACAGGATCGACCTGCGGCAAGGCACCATCGGTAATGGTGATATTGAGGGTGCCGAGGTTGCTCTTGTCGTCGTCAAAATCGGTGCCCTGTACTTTCAGGCCTAGATTGAGGCTGTTGGTCGCTTCCGGTTCGTCAAACACACCGTTCAGCGAGACGTTGTATTTGCCATCCAGCCCGATGGTCACGGTGAGGATCGTCTTGCCCAGCCAATCCTTGACGATCAGCTGGTTGTCTTGAACCTCGTAACTCGTCGCCTTGCCCTGGCTGGTGAGCCCCGCCAACGCAGGTTGGCTGGCCTCAAAGTGGAGGGAGACCAGACGATCGCTGCCCACCGTCACCGGCAGCTGACCATCGATGCTCTGGTTGCCCCCCTCTTGCAGGGCGACCCCCTTGTCGACGCCCAATACGGGATCACTGCCATCATTGACGCTCAGGGTCAGGTTGGCGCTGGTGCTGTCGCCATCGATCTCGTTGGCGCTCACCTGCAAGCCGAGGGAGAGGCTGTCACTGCCCTTGTGATCCAGCGGGCCGGTGAGGGTGACCTCCACCCGACCAACCAGATCGCTGCCCTGCTGCTGCGCATTCAATTCGGCACGCAGCACCTCCACCCGTTGGCCACTGCCATCCAGGTAGTAACCCACCAAGGTGCGATCATCGGCAAATTCAAAGGTCAGCGGATAACCATCGCTGGCAAGACCCGATCCGTTGAGGGTAGTCAGGGTGTTGCTCTGATTGCTGAACACCAACGAATCCACCAGCAGAGGATCGGCGGTGTGTTTGACCACAAAGCTGCTCTCGCCCACCACGGCGGCGCCGTTGGTAAAGGCATCTTCGGTCAGGGGAATGGCCGGGATCTCGAAACTGGGCGGATTGCTGTCCACCAGATTGATCACCAGCGGCGCCTTCACCAGATCGCCGTCGCTGTCTCGATATTCGAGGTTGAATGGCAGGCGCAACGCGTCCTGACCGTGATCCAGGCTTTGACTCCAGACGATGCGGTAACTGCCGTCATTGTTGAGGGTCAGGGTGAAGACAGTCGCCCCACCAGCACTGGCGGTCAGGGTCTGACCGTTGATGGTGTAGCCAAGAGGCGCACCATGGCTGACGAGCCCCAGCCCTTCCAAGGCACTCTGATCAGCGGCAAACTGGACTTGCAGATTGCCATCTTGGCCGGCACCGGTATTTAGACTACCGGTCGCGGTGATCGGGCCATCGGCCAATCCGGCTTCGGAGAGCGTCGGGGTTTCGCTCTGACCGATCAGCGGCGCCCCATCGCTGGCGCTGTTGCCCGCCAGATCGGTGACACTGGCACGCACTTCAAAGGATTGATTGATACCGGAGAGATCAAGACCTGATACCTGCCAGCGACCATCGGCCCCCACCTGTGCCGAGGTGGTCAACAGCGGCTGGCCATTGCTGTCGACCAGAGTGATGGTGACACTCTGACCCGCCTCCACATTGCTGGTGGAGCCGCTCAGGGTGGCGCTGCTGTTGCCAAACAGGGCAGTGGTATCGAGATCATCGATGTCGATAGATGCCTGAGTATCGACATTGATAACGAGGGTATCGCTGGCACGGTTGCCGGCAATATCCACGGAATTGACCTGAAACTGGTACTGGCCATCGGCCAGGGTCTGCGGCAGCTGATATTGCCAGTTACCGGCGGCATCCACCGTCAGGACGATGAGCACGCTACCGCCAAGGCTCAGGGTTACGGTGGCACCGGGCTCCCCCTTCCCTTGCAGCAGCGGGGTATTGTCGCGGGTCAGATCATCGGTCTGGCTGGCGCCGGTGTCGCTCTCATCGGCGAGATCGAGGGTAATGGTGGTGATGGTATCGAGCAGGGTCTGTCCGGTATCGCTGGCGTTGTTGCCCGCCTGATCCTGGGTATTAGCCAAAATCTGCAACGGGCCATCCACCAGCTTGCCGGTCACATCGCCAAAATTGGCTTCCCACACCAGGCCGGGCAGCACCACTGTCGTCACCGTCAATGAATTGCCCGCCTGATCGATAAGGGTCACAGTGACTGGCTGGCCTACCTCCACATCATCCACTACACCACGAATGATGACGCCAGCCGCTTCATCGGCGTTGATAATGTTGTCGCTGGTTTGGGGCTCGGTGATGGTTATGGCGGCAAAGAAATCGCGCTCTTCGGAAAACAGCAGCTCATCGCCGACAGGTTGAACCGTATGGTCGGTATCAAAACCGGCCTCGGCCAGGGTGGCATCGTTGGTACGATCGACCACTACAAATCCACCCGAGCTGGAACCGGCTACACCACCGATATTACCCGCAGCGGCTGCGTTACCGGCGGCGGTCTCCTGGAACAATTCGGTCGGGTCAATCCCCTGACGGATCGCCTCTTGCAATGAGGCCAGTTCCGGATCAGTCGGTTGTCCATCAGCAGCAGGCTCAGGTTTGGCGGCCATATCTTGCTCACCAGCAGGATCACTGCCCGGCTCGGCTAGTTGAAAGTGGCCCCCTTGGGCAGTTTGCAGGCGGTCCCCCGGCTGCAATGCTATCCCCACTTTTGCTCGTATGACAGATCCATCTGCACTGATGACAAACACGGAACCCTCGAGTTGGGAGATCACCGTGGACTTTTCAATTTGCAACTCAGCCATACAACCTCCAGCAAAACCTTAACCACCAACATCAGTACCTACAGGGTACTTGTCTGTTCAATAATCATACCGCACCAGACTAAGTGGGTCTTTTCGCTATTTTCGACAATGATTGCCATAAAATGGCCATAACTTACAAGATTGTGCATCTAACAGGCCTTTTTAAATGAAATGAGATTTGGGTGACCCCAATCGCATCACCTTTATTAACAGGTCTATCAGGCTCCATGTGACTATTTCTGTCGTTTGACGATAAATCCACTGCAGCTTCAATAAATGGATCATAATCCCAAGGTCAAAAGCTCACACCACAACACCGAGAATTTGCATATTGAGTCAATTATTAGCATAAGTCATTGCCAGAATCTGTGAACAATACGGCAGCAATCAGGATCAGCAGCAAAAAGTGCCAGTACGTAGCTGTACCGTTCAAACGCCTGCCATCGAATGCTCGGCAGTTAACAACAATTTGAGTTTCCATAAAATTTAATCCAGATCTCATTTCAGCGATCAATCCTGTGCACCAATTGATCTGGCACAACTCTCCCTCCGATAAATCATCATTAAATTTACCTATTTGTTAGGGTAACCCTCGAGCAATCATATATTGCGCGGTTTTATTCACCCGCAAGCGAATGTCTGCCCACCCCGCCCGACGGGGAGAAGATCCACACCAAGATGGAACGGGTCAGACGAGACCAAAACATTTATCTGGGAGTGATAAACGTGGGTTCACAACACAGGCATATCAAACTGGGCCTCGCCGCCCTGCTGCTGACCAGCTGGCTTGGTGCAAGCGGCTGGGCACTGGCTGATGAAGCAACCACCAAGGGCAAGATAGAGGCGCGCAGCGAGCTGTTCGCCAAGGAGCACGCCGATCAGTTCACCAGCTGGCAAGCCACCAGCGAGAGCAAGGAGCGCACCGATGCGCTGGCGGAAGATCCCAATATGGTGGTGCTGTGGGGCGGTTACCCCTTCGCCAAGGATTACAACAAGCCGCGCGGTCACTTCTATGCGCTGACCGATGTACGGGAAACCCTGCGTACCGGCGCCCCGAAAACAGCCGAAGATGGCCCCCTGCCCATGGCCTGCTGGAGCTGCAAAGGCCCGGATGTGGCCCGCGTCATCGACGAGAAGGGTGAGGATGGCTACTTCAAGGGGATGTGGGCAAAAGGTGGGCCGGAAGTAGTCAACACCATCGGCTGCGCCGACTGCCACGACACCGCCTCGAAGGAGTTCAAGGAGGGCAAACCGGCCCTGCACCTCTCCCGTCCCTATGCCGATCGGGCCATGACAGCCATCGGCAAGCCGTTCAAGGAGCAGGGGCGCTTTGATCAGCAGTCCCAGGTGTGCGGCCAGTGCCACGTGGAGTACTACTTCAGCGGCCCCACCAAGGCGGTCAAATTCCCCTGGGACAAGGGCACCACGGTTGAGCAGATGGAGGCCTATTACGATGAAATCGGCTTTGCCGACTGGACTCATGCCCTCTCCAAAACCCCTATGCTCAAAGCCCAGCACCCCGAGTACGAAACCTGGCGCGCCGGCATTCACGGTCAGAACAACGTCGCCTGCGTCGACTGTCACATGCCCAAGGTGCAGAACGATCAGGGCAAGGTCTACACCGATCACAAGGTGGGGAACCCCTTCGATCGTTTCGAGCAGACCTGCCGCAACTGCCACACCCAGAGCAAAGAAATGCTGCAGGGGATCGTCAAGCAGCGCAAAGAGGCGGTGATCGAAACCAAGCTGAAGGTCGAGAAGCAGCTGGTACACGCCCACTTTGAAGCCAAGGCGGCCTGGGATGCCGGCGCCACCGAGGCAGAGATGAAGGATATTCTGCAGGACATCCGTCACGCCCAGTGGCGCTGGGACTACGCCATCGCCTCCCACGGGGTGCAAATGCACGCCCCCGAAGTGGCCCTCAAGGTACTTGGCAGCGCGCTGGATAAAGCCGCTGACGCCCGCACCAAGCTGGCACGCCTGTTGGCCAGCAAGGGGATCAGCCACGAAATCGCCATCCCCGACATCTCCACCAAGGAGAAAGCGCAAGCGGCCCTTGGCATGGATATGAAGCAGTTCAACAGCGACAAGGCCCAGTTCCTCAAGACCACGGTCCCCGCCTGGGATGCCGAGGCCAAAGCGGCCGGACGGCTGGCACAGTAACGGCGCCTGCGGGCCCGGCCAGACCAGGCCCGCAGCGGATGGAGGCTTCCTATGGGTGATTTAACGATGGATTTTTTACGACTGATGCTGATGGCAGCCATGCTGCTCACCAGCCTGCAGGGTCTGGCGGCCGAGCCGGCAGCAGCCCCTGTTCCAGCTACACATGAGGTGGAATTTTTACGCAATCCCGACAAGGCCTGTACCGACTGTCACAAAGAGCAGAGCGAGGGAATGCACGGCAAGCATGGTCAGGCGACCAATCCCAACAACCTGGCGCCGGTCACCTGCACCAACTGCCACGGCCAGCCCTCCCCCCAGCACCGGGAAGGGGTCAAGGATGTGATGCGCTTCAGCCACAGCCTGAAGGATAAAGAGAGCATCAAGCTTTATCCCATCAGCGAGCAGAATGGAGTCTGCATGAGCTGCCACGAGCCCAAACCACTGCGCGAGGCGCTCTGGGCCCACGACGTGCACGCCACCAAGCTCACCTGCACCAGCTGCCACCAGTTGCATCCGGCCAAGGAGCCCATGGTGGGGATCCCGGAAAAATCCCGCATCAAGCTCTGCGTCGACTGCCACAGCAAGCAGCATGAGGCCAGCAAGGCCCGGCAGGAGCAGTCCAAACCGGCTACCGGCAAGGAGGCATCATGAGCTGCTCTCGCCGTGACTTTATGGCGGGCATGGGCGCGGGGGCCCTTATCATGATGACGGGGCCGACTCGTTCCCTTGCTACCCCCCTCGCCCACAGCCAGACCATCGACGGGATCCGCTATGGCATGATCTACGATGAGACGGCCTGCATCGGCTGCACCGCCTGCATGGACGCCTGCCGGGAGGTGAATCAGGTGCCACAAGGGGTCTCGCGTCTCGAGATCATCCGCTCAGGCCCGGTCGGTGAATATCCCGATGCCGAGTACCGCTTCTTTCGCAAGTCCTGCCAGCACTGCGACAACGCCCCCTGCGTCCACGTCTGCCCCACCGGCGCCTCCCATATCCGCAAGGAGGATGGCATCGTCGATGTCGACGCGGATCTCTGCGTCGGCTGCATGTATTGCTTGGCCGCCTGCCCCTATCAGGTGCGCTTTATCAACCCGGTCACCCGAGTGGCGGACAAATGCGACTTTTGCCGCAAGACCAACCTGGCGGCGGGCAAGGAGCCAGCCTGCGTGGAGTCCTGCCCCACCAAGGCGCTGGTGTTCGGTAATCTGGATGATCCGGACAGCCCCATCGCCAAACGGCTGGTGAAAGAGACCACCTATCGCTACAAGCAGGCACTCGGCACCTCGCCCAAGATGTACCGCGTGCCCAAAGGGGAGATAACGTCATGACCATACAAGCGGCATTTCACTTCCCCTCGCTGGTGTGGGGATTTGCCCCATCGCCATCTACTGCTGTGACAGAGGGAGGAATGGATCATGTTGCATGACGCATTTCACTTCCCTTCACTTGTCTGGGACTGGCCCATCGCTATCTATCTGTTCCTGCTCGGCATCTCCGCCGGGGCCACCACCCTCTCGGTGCTGCTGCGCCGCAAGGGCGCCGGCAGCGAGAACGGCATCATCAAAGCGACCGCCATTCTGGCGCCAGCGAGCGTGATATTGGGGTTACTCATCCTCATCTTCCATCTGGCCCGCCCCTGGACCTTCTGGAAGCTGATGTTCCACTACCAGTTCGACTCAGTGATGTCGATGGGGGTCATGCTGTTTCAGCTCTATATGGCGGTGCTGTTCGCCTGGCTGGCGGTGGTGTTTCGCACCGAGATCGAGACAATGCGCAGCCGGTTGCTGAAAGAGAAGTTCGCTTTTGTGGATGGGTTGATTGGCTTGCTCGCCCGCATCGAACGGCTGCTGGCGCCGCTCTTGCTGCTGCTTGCCGTGCTGCTGGGGGCCTACACCGGCTTTCTGCTCTCGGCACTCAAGACCTATCCGCTCTTGAACAACCCGGTGCTGCCGGTGCTGTTTCTGGTCTCGGGCATCAGCTCCGGCATCGCCTCCACCATCTTGCTGGCGGTGACGCTCTTCAAGGAGAACCACCACAGCCAGGGGGTGAGCTTCGTGCATCGCTTCGAGCGGCCGGTGCTGGCGGTGGAGGTGCTGCTGCTGGTCTGCTTCTTTACCGGCCTCTACTTCGGTGGCGGCCAGAAAGAGGTGGCGATGTGGGCCGCCATCGGCAGCGGTTTCTGGGCTCAGGTGTTCTGGTTCGGGGTGGTGGGCATCGGCATGCTGCTGCCCCAGCTGCTGGCTCTGCTGACCCCGGCGCCCCTGCGGGTGCGAAACGGCCATCTGGTGCTGGTCTGCAGCCTGACACTGGTGGGGATCCTGCTGCTGCGCTACTTCGTGCTTTATGCCGGTCAAATGACGGTAGTTTAAAGGTATGATCTCCAGCGCCAGCCGCCCTCGGGTGACTGGCGCTGGCTTGTTGCTGGCCCAATGAATTTCTGGTGATGCCACACCCGTTGCTTGGCAATGTTCTCCGCCAAAGGGAGACGACGCGGCGTGTGTGTCATGACATGAATGAGATCAAAGATTGAACCGGAGGTTGTGTGCTGGCGGAGCTCGGCTATCTCTCACTGTTGCTGGCGGCGGCACTCTCCTTGCTGCAGGGCACCCTGCCCTGGCTGGGATTACTGCTCGCCTCCCCGACCCTGCTGCGCTGCGCCACGCCGCTGGCACTGATCAATGCCGTCCTGCTATTGGCCTCCCTGCTGCTGCTCGCCAGCTGCTTTGGCCAAGATGATTTCACCGTCAGCTATGTGGCCCAGCACGCCAACAGCGCCCTGCCCCTGGGCTTCAAACTGGCGGCCGTGTGGGGGGGCCACGAGGGCTCCATGCTGTTCTTCGTGTTTGCGCTGGGGCTCTGGGGCGCCCTGGTGGCCCTTTGTTCCAAGCGGGTCGATCCGCTGATCACAGCCCGGGTATTGGTCATCATGGGGCTGATCGTCGGGCTGTTCGGCCTCTATACCCTGATCTTCTCCAGCCCGTTTGACCGCCAATTCCCGGGGCCGCTGGAGGGGCGCGATCTCAACCCCATGCTGCAGGATATCGGCCTTATCATCCACCCCCCCCTGCTCTATCTCGGTTACGTCGGCTTTGCAGTCAACTTCGCCTTCGCCATGGCGGCGCTGCACTCGGGCAGGCTGGATGGTGCCGTGGCCCACTGGAGTCGCCCCTGGGCGCTCGGCTCCTGGGTCTTTCTCACCGCCGGTATCGTGCTGGGCTCCTGGTGGGCCTATTACGAGCTCGGCTGGGGCGGCTGGTGGTTCTGGGATCCGGTAGAAAATGCCTCCCTCTTACCCTGGCTGCTAGGCACTGCCCTGCTGCACGCCCTGATTGTCTGCGAGAAGCGCGGCGCTTACGGCCACGCCGTGCTGCTGCTCTCCATCTTCACCTTCGCCTTGAGCCTGCTCGGCACCTTTGTGGTGCGCTCCGGGGTGCTCACCTCGGTGCACGCCTTTGCGGTGGACCCCAGCCGCGGCCTCACCCTCTTGTTGCTGCTCGGTTTGCTATTGACCTGCGCCCTCACCCTGTTTGCCCTGCGCGCAGACATTCGCGCCCCCTATGCCCGCTTTGGCTTGCTGTCAAAAGAGGGGCAGCTCGGTGCCGCCATCCTGCTGCTCTGCGTGGCCTGCGCCAGCGTGCTACTCGGCACCTTCTACCCCATGGTGTTCCAGTCGCTTCATCTGGGCTCGCTCTCGGTGGGTGCCCCCTATTTCAATACCATCTTCGTGCCGCTGGCCCTCTGCCTGATGGCGCTGATGACCCAGCTGCCTCGCCTGCGCTGGCAGCAGCTTGCGACACATTCCCGACTCAACGCTCTGTTGCCGCCGCTGTTTGGCCTGCTTGGCGGCGGGCTCATTAGCCTTGCCTATCTGGAACAGGGAGCGGTTTCCGGTAGCTGGATTGGCATCCTCGCTAATATGGTGAGCCTCTGGCTGATGGCCAGCCTGTTGCTCCCGCTCTTGCAGCCGACGTCGCGGCGCGAGATCCCCCTCAATCGGTTCGGCAGCTTGCTGGCCCACCTCGGGGTGGCGGTGTGTGCCCTTGGCATCGCGCAGGTGAGTCACCACAGTCAGGAGGGGGGCACAGTGCTAAGTGCCAACCAGCTCTACCAGCTCGGTGCCTTCGAGTTTCGCTATGAAGGGCGCGAGCCGGTGATCGGCCCCAACTATACCGCCGAGCGCATCACGCTTAGCGTGCACAAGAATGGTAAAGAGGTGGCGCGGCTGACGCCGGAGCGGCGCCACTACAGCGTGCGCACCATGAACATGAATGAACCCGGCATCGCGTGGGGAATGCTCGGCGATCTCTACGTGGTGCTGGGTGAGAAGATGGGACCAGATGCCTATGCCATGCGGCTGCACTACAAGCCGCTGGTGCGCTGGATCTGGTTCGGTGGCCTGTTGATGATGACAGGCGGCACCCTGCGCCTGCTCGCCCGCCGGCCGCTGCTGGCTAGCCATTCTGCGCCAGCTACCGCCCCTTACCCTCGGCTTGAACAGGAGTCCTTATGAATGCCCGTCTGCGCCTGTTCGTGCCGCTCGTGCTCACTCTGGGCCTCGGCGCCCTGCTTTGGCTCGGCCTTGGCAACAATCCCTACAGCCAGGATGAGGCAACGCTCGGACGTACCCTGCCTGCGTGGCAGAGCGACAATCTGCTGGACGGACGTCCGATCCAGACCGCCAGCCTCAAGGGGGAGCCCTTTGTCCTTAACGTCTGGGCCAGCTGGTGCGCCAACTGCCGCGCTGAACATCCGTTGCTCAGCGAGCTCGCGGGCACAGTGCCCCTCTACGGCCTCAACTACCGGGACAAGGGGGATGCGGCCCGCGCCTGGCTTATCCAGGCGGGCAACCCCTATCGCGCTGTGCTGGCCGACCCTGACGGCAAACTGGCCCTTGAGCTCGGCGTCTACGGCACGCCGGAAACCTATCTGTTTGATGCCGATGGTGCCCTGCTCGCCCGCCATACCGGCGAGCTTACCAACGAGATCTGGCAACGTCAGTTTGCCCCCCTGCTCGACCAGGCGCGAGCGGATGCGCAGCTCAAGGCCGCCACAACGACACCCGCAATTGCGCCGTCTATTGCAACATCAGCTCGGGAGACACAGCCATGATGTGCCGTTCTCTTGCCTGCACCCTGCTGGCCCTCGGCATGCTGCTGAGTGCCACTGCATATTCCAGCGGGGTCGATACCTATCAATTTCGCCATCCCGAGCTGCAAAATCGGGCGCAAGAGCTGGCCCGCGCCCTGCGCTGCCCCCAGTGCCAGAACCAGAATCTGGTGGAGTCCAACTCCCCCATCGCCCGGGATCTGCGGCTAGAGGTCTACCGCTGGGTGGACGAGGGGCAGAGCGATGAGCAGGTGATCGCCCGCATGACGGAGCGCTTCGGCGATTTCGTGCGCTACGATCCCCCCTTCAAGAGCAGCACGGCGCTGCTGTGGGGCGGTCCCCTGCTGCTGTTGGGGCTGGCGCTGTTGACCCTGTTTCGCCGCCTGACGCGCACAAAGGCGCAACCCATCCCTGTCGTTAAGGCCATCGATGAGGCCCCCCCTCAACCCGCAGCCGACCCGCGCAGCGAATTGAATTTGCTGATCATGCACGGGGAGCAGGCAGGCCTCTCCCCCGACCAACCACTCTACAGGGAGCTGAGCGCCGCCCGCCTGGCCAACGCCATCCCGGCGGCTGAGCTGGCCCTGCGCGCGCAACTGGCCAACCTGCATGACAATCGCGGTCGCAATAACCGGCACGGGTGGGCCTTGTTGCTGCTTAGCCTCCTGGCCATCGCGGCCGTTGCCGCTGTGTATCTCAGCACCGGCCGCTATCAGGCATGGCAGGATTATGCATCCCGTCCCGATCCGCTGGCGGGGTTGAGCCCGCGGGATCTGCAGGACAAGGAGCTGGGGAGTCTGCATCAGAAGCTTCAGCGCAGCCCTGCCGATCTCGACGCTTGGGCGGCGCTCGGCCAGCTCTATCTCTATCGGGGTGAATATGACAACGCCCTGCTCGCCTACCAACGTCTCGCTCTGCTGGAGGGGGGCGCCAGCGCGGCGACTCAATCCGCCCAAGCCACTGTGCTCTACTATCAGGCGGGCCAGCAGCTGACCCCGGAGGCACTGCACCTGCTCGATAGCGCCCTCAAGCAGGACGCGGGGGAAGTGAGCGCCCTGATGCTGCTCGCCTCCGATCACTTCCTGCATGGCCGCTACAGCCAGGCCATTGCCCTGTGGCAACAACTGCTCGATGGCGAGCGCCCTCGCATCAACCGGGCCGCGCTGATTGAGGCGATCCAGACGGCAAGCATAATGGGCGGGTAACCCCTTGATTGAAAGAGGGTAATCGTGGTGATATGGCGCCGCGACCACGCAAGTGGTTCAGCACTCTCTTTCAATAGACAAGGATGTCTGGATGCAACTCACCCTGTTAAACGACTCGGGCAAATTCGATGGACTCGATGACACCATTAGGCACGTCTTTGCCGAGACGGCGAACAAATTGAATGCCTTGTTCGATCTCTCCCAACTGGATGTCACCTTCAGCCCTTTTGCCGAGGGGGATGCTCCCGGCTCGGGTATCGGTGGCTGGGCCATCAACATGTATCGAATAGAACTCCAGCTTGATCTGGAACGGCCTGATATCAAAGAGGTGATCATCACCGAATTGCCTGCTGTGCTGGCCCACGAAGTCCACCATATCGTGCAAAAGAAGAACAAGGTGGAAGCAGAAACACTGGCCGAAAACCTGATTTTTGAAGGGCTGGCCTGCTACTTTGAGCAGAGGTTCAATGGTGGCACACTCCCCTCGCTGTTCAAGGAGTCTCATCACCATGACTGGCAATCGCTCCTGGCAGAGATGACGCCCCATCTATCCAGCAAGCAGTTCAACTATTTAGACTTTTTCTACTGCCGTGATAACCGGCCATTTCCCAAATATGCCGGTTACTGGGTGGGGTTCAATCTGGTGGCCAACTATCTGGCCAAAAATGGCCTGAATGAAATAGAGGTCATGGGCCTGCCCGCCGAGGCGTATTTCAATTAACACGCCTTCACACTGTTCGTGGCGATTACAGAGCCCAAATCCGGAGAGAAGATCATGATCCCCATTCGCTGCAAGGCCGTCTCTGGCGTTGCCCTTACCACTGTCGATGGCGAAACCAAATTGCTGGTGATGAAACGGGTCAAGGGGGGCTTCTGGTGTCATGTGGCAGGCACGGTGGAGGCGGGTGAAACCGGCTGGCAGACCATTATTCGGGAGTTTGGCGAAGAGACGGGGATCCGGGTCACCGAACTCTACAACGGCCAGTATCTGGAGCAGTTTTACGAGGCGATCCTGAATACGGTGGAGGTGGTGCCGGTCTTTGTAGTCTATTGCCCGCCCAATCAGGCGGTGATCCTCAACGACGAGCACATAGACTATCGCTGGTGTTCCCTGGCCGAAGCCAAGGCGCTGGTGAGTTTCCCCGGCCAGAAGGCGCTCTACGACCATATCTGGCACCATTTTGTCGACAACGCCCCCTCTCCCCTGATGCGGGTCGATATCCGCTGACCGCGCACGGCTTCCCCCTGTAAATGCAACACGTCCCCGGATGGGGGCGTGTTGTATCTCAAGCCAGCCAAGCGCTTTTGTTAGCCCAAGCAGATGGCCTACGGCCGCTCGCCAGCGGCCAGACGGCGGTTGATATCGGCGATAACCGGTGCGATGTCGGCAAGGGTATCAATCACATAGTGCGCCCCCGCCGCCCGCAGTTTGGCCTCGGCCGGTGCGCGCCGGGCGGCGATCTCCGCCTCGCTCATGGCGGCGAACTCTTCCCAAGTGGCACCAAATTCGTTGCCGGAAACCGACAATCCCACCGTCCACATGCTCGCGTTAAGCCCTTCGCTGATACCCGGCACGGCGTCATCCACCTTGATGCAGCGATGCACCGCGCTTATTCCCAGCTCAATTACGTTGGCCAGCGCCATCCAGGGGCCGGGGCGACCACCAGCCTTGAGGTCATCGGTGGCGACCCAGTGATCCGGGCGATAGCCGTGATCGGCCGCAGCAGGTACCAGCGCCTCCATCACCGGACGGGGATAACCGGAGCAGGAGCCGATTTTCATCCCCTGCACCCGCAGAGCGTCCAGCACCGGCAGCACGCCGGGGATCGGGTCGGCGAAGCGGGTCACGGCGGCAATCTGCAGCGGCATAAAGGTGTGATAGAGGTGGTCCACCTCGGCGTGGTTCATGGGGTGGCCAAAGCGAGCCTGCCAGCGCGCATCCACCGAAGGCAGACGGCCCAGCGCGGCGATATGATCCCACTTGCCAAGGCCCATAGGCTGGCGCGCTTCGTCCAGGGTCACTGGAAAGTCATAGGCGCGGGCGAAGGCCTCGACGAAGATGGAGGTGGGGGCGAAGGAGCCAAAATCGACGACGGTACCGGCCCAGTCGAGGATCAGCGCCTCTACGTCGGTGATCGGGTCTACAACAATCTGCAAGTCAGTCATGGTGGTGTTCCTGTTTCGGTGAAAGTGCGATCTCGCCGAGGGCGCGATCGAGAATGGTGATGGCGCGCACCAGATCGGCGCGGGCGATATTGAGTGGGGGCGAGAGCTGGATGACGTTCCCTTGGGAGACCTTGAAGCTGAGCCCCAGCTCCAGACAGCGGTAGAGCAGGCGCTCGGCGGCCTGGCTGTTGCGGGTGCGACTCTGGTGATCGACCACCAGATCGAGCGCCCAAAGCATACCGATACCCCGCACCTGCCCGATCAGCGGGTGACGTTCGGCCAACTTGCCGAGCTCGGCCGCCATAAAGCGGCCATCCTCCTGCGCTTTTGCCAGCAATCCCTCTTCACGGATGGTAGCGATGGTAGCGAGGGCCGCCGCGCAGCCGATAGGGCTCTTCTCGTGGGTGTAGTGACCGAGCGAAATAGCTGCGGCCTGATTGAAACGGTCGCGGGTGACGAGCGCGGCAAACGGCACCACCCCGCCCCCCAGCCCCTTGCCCAGACAGATGATGTCGGGCTCGATGCCGAACTCTTCAAAGCTGAACCAGTGGCCGGTGCGCCCCAGGGCGTTGGGGATCTCGTCGACAATCAGCAGCACCTTGTGGCGATCGCAGATCTCCCGCACCCGCTGCCAGTAGGCCTTCGAGGGCACCTGCACATCGGTGTTGCGGATAGGTTCGGCGATAAAGGCGCCTATTCCTCCCTCCTTCTCGATGACGTACTCGAGATAATCGGCGTAGTGCAGATCATCCCCCTCCCCGCGATACCAGACGCCGCGATAACGGGTGGGCGGCGGGATGCGCTCCACTCCGGCCATCAGCGGGCCCATACCGGCGCGAAAACAGGCCTCGCCGCCGACCGAGATGGCATCGAGAGAGGCGCCGTGAAAGGCATCCCACAGGGACACCACCTTGCTGTTGCCGGTGATGAAACGGGCAAGCTTCAGGGCAATCCCCACCACCTCGCTGCCGCCGGGGGCGAACAGCACCCGGTTGAGATCGCCGGGAGCCAGCTCGGCCAGGGTGCGGGCACAGTCGATGGCAACCTGATGGGTGTAGCGGCGGGGCGCAAATGGCAGATCGGCGAGTTGCTGCTGCACCGCGGCCACCACCCAGGGGTGACCGTGGCCCAGCTGATGGACGCTGTTGCCGTGAAAATCGAGGTAACGCTTGCCCGATACGCTGGTCAACCAGCTCCCCTGCGCCCCCTCAATCAGATCCAGACAGGGGGTGGAGAGCGCCTGATGGAGAAAGTAGCGGCTATCCTCCGCCAATCCCGCCTGCACCGCCTCGCTCTGGTCAGCCCACCAACGCGCCCGCCCCTCGCCGAGGTTGATATCCCCTTCGCTGTCGGCACGGCCGCTGCCGTGTAGCTTATGGTCATGCAAATCGCGGCCACGCAGATCACGACCCTGAGCCAGCATGCTGGTCATCGCGCGTCCCCTTGCCAGTAGCAGGCGCTGGCCATGGCGGCGAGCAGATCCCGCACCCGCTCAGGGGTCACATCGCCGATATTGCCGATACGGAAGCAATCGGCCTGGGAGACCTTGCCCGGATAGATGACAAAGCCCTGCGCCTTGAGCCGCTGGTAGAAATCGGCGAAGCGGTAGTCAGGGTGGGCCGGAGAGTAGAAGGCGGTGATGATGGGAGATTGCCACTGTTCTGGCAGCAGTGGCGCAAAGCCGAGGGCAGCCATCCCCGCCACCAGCGTGCGCTGATTCTCGCCGTAGCGCTGATGGCGGGCTTCAATGCCCCCCTCCTCGTCCAGCTCGCGCAGCGCCTGGGCAAAGGCAAGCACGGTATGGGTGGGCGAGGTAAAGCGCCACTTGCCCCCTTGCTGCTCCATGGTCTGCCACTGGGCATGCAGGTCGAGGGAGACCGAGCGAGCACGACCGGCGCAGGCCGCCAGCGCGGCGCGGCGAGCGATGACAAAGCCAAAACCCGGCACCCCCTGAATGCACTTGTTGGCCGAGCTGATGAGAAACTCGATGCCAAGTCGCCCCATGTCGATGGGGATGCCGCCAAAGCTGCTCATGGCATCGACGATCAGGCGAATGCCGCGGCGCTGGCAGAGCGCAGCCACCTCCTCAAGGGGGTTGAGCATGCCGGTGGTGGTCTCGCAATGCACCATGGCCAGATGGGTGATCTCGGGGTGGCGCGCCAGCATCGCCTCGATGGCGTCGGGTTCCGGGCGGGTGGTCTCGCCGCAGTCCAGCTCATGGTGGCGCAGGCCAAGGCAGCGGGCCATCTCCCCCATGCGAGCACCGTAGGCGCCGTTGTTGATGATCAGCAGACACTCATCGACGCCGATCGCCGAGCCCAGCACACTCTCCACCACATAGCTGCCACTCCCCTGCAGCAGCACGGCGCTGTAGTCACTTTGATATTCAGGGCCGGTGGCGAGGCGCACCAGCTCGCGGCGGATGGGCTCCACCACCCCCTGGTTGTAGTCCGCATCCCAGGTGCAGCTGTCTTGCAGCATGGCGGCGCGCACCGTGGTAGTGGTCGAGAGGGGGCCCGGGGTCAGCAGCAGGTAATCGACGGCGGCGGGGGCCGCAGGAATATGGGTCATGACTTTGCTCCTTTTGGTATATACCAGAATGAGCGCATTGTGGGTAACTGCCCCGCCAAGGTCAAAGGGGTGGGGCTACGTGCAACAAAAAATTCATTTTCAGCGCCGGGATCGCGATAATCTAGGAAGCCTGAACAGCAGGGGCGCTGCTGGTATCTACCAACGCATGTTGATGTTGCCGTGTAACGACCGGGCAGATGACCTGCCCTGTGCCCAGCCCATTGCACAACTCATTGCACAACTTATTGCAAAACCAGGGATTTTCATGAGCAAACCGCAATATCTGCAGATCAAGGATGCCCTCGCCAACCAGATCCTGGCGGGGGGTCTGGCCCCCAACGACAAGCTCCCCTCCGAGCGACTGCTGGGGGAACTATATGGCACCACAAGGGTCACCATCCGCGAGGCACTGGTGCAGCTTGAGGCGAACGGCCTTATCTATCGGGAGGATCGCCGCGGCTGGTTCGTCACCCCGCCGCGCTTTCGCTTGAACCCCAGACGCACCTCCAACTTTCACCAGATAGTGCGGGAGCAAGGGGGTGAGCCGCGCACCGAGCTGCTGGAGAAAAGCCGCCAGGCGGTGCCGCCCGCGTTGATGGCGCAACTGCAGCTCAAGCCGTTTGACAGCCTCTTTTTGCTCAAGCGACTGCGCTACGCCAACGGGCGCGCCATCTGCTACTGCGAGAACCACTGCCTGCCAGAACGGGTGCCCGGCCTGCTGGATCTGGATCTCAACGGCAGCCTGACCGAGATCTATCAGGCCCATTACGATCTTCACTACGCCCGCATGCAGGTGCGTTTCTTCCCCACCGCCCTGCCGGACGAGGTAGCCAAGGCGCTGGGGGCCACCGCTGGCCTACCCGCCCTGCGCCTCGAGCGGCTCAACTTCGATCAGCACGGCCGGGTGCTCGACTTCGATCTGGAGTACTGGCGCCACGACAGTCTGGAGATCGAGGTGGATACCCAGGATTAGTCACGGATAAATCAGGAACGGCAAAACGTCACGGGGCTGTCACGGTCACGTCATAAAGATCCCCTAGCCTCTCTCTCGACCAATCTGGTTTATACCAAACCAATTTAACTGGAGAAGAGGATGAAACAGGGAACCCATCTGCTGGCCGCCGCCGTGCTGGCTGCCATGACCGCCCCGGCACTGGCCGCGACCGATCTCACCGTCTACACCGCCTTCGAACCGGAGCAGCTCAACGAGCTGAAAACCGCGTTCGAACGCCAGCATCCGGACATCAACATCAAGTGGGTGCGTGACTCCACAGGCGTGGTCACCGCCCGCTTGCTGGCAGAAAAAGCCCAGCCCAAAGCGGATGTGGTATGGGGACTGGCAGCCACCAGCCTGATGCAGCTCGATCAGCAGCAGATGCTCAATGCCTATGCACCGAAAGGACTGGATAAGCTCGACAGCCGCTTTCGCGACAGCAAGGCCGAGCCGCACTGGATCGGTCTGGACGCCTTCTTCAGCGCCATCTGCTTCAACAAGGTAGAGGCGGAAAAACAGGGGATCCCGGCGCCCACCAGCTGGGCCGACCTCACCAAGCCCATCTACAAGGGCAAGGTGATCATGCCCAACCCCAGCTCCTCCGGCACCGGTTACCTGAGCGTTGCTGGCTGGCTGCAGACCATGGGCGAGCAGCAGGGCTGGCAATTCATGAACGGCCTGCACCAGAACATCGATCGTTACACCCACTCGGGCTCAGCCCCCTGCAAGCTGGCCGCCAGCGGCGAGACGGTGATCGGTATCTCCTTCGACTTCCCGGCGACCAGCCTCAAAGCCAAGGGGGCCCCCATCGAGGTGGTGTTCCCGAAAGAGGGGTCGGGCTGGGATATGGAAGCCGCCGCCATCATCAAGGGCACTCCCAAGCTGGAAGCCGCCAAACAGCTGCTCGACTTTGCCGCCACCGAACAGGCCAACGCCCTCTACAACAAGTCGTTCGCAGTGGTCGCCATCCCCGATGTAGCCCAACCGAGAGCGGGCTATCCGGCAGATATCAAAGGCCAGATGATCGACAACGACTTTAGCTGGGCTGCCCGCGAGCGTAACGCCATCCTAGCCCAGTGGAGCGCCAGCTTCGACGGCAAAACCGAAGCCAAGCAGTAAGCGTGAAGGGCGGCGGTTTGTTCACGCCAGACACACCGCTGCCAATAAACTGCCAGTCGAAGGCCAACAGGTGTTGGCCTTCACTTTTTGGTTTTAACTTCCCGAGTTTGCATTGCCTTCAATTAGCGATGCTTAGTCCATTCGCACAGTGCCCAGCCCCTTGCTGGTGACCCGATCTCATTTGACTGTCATCAAGCTGTCATCCCCCGATCACCTGACCGTCACACTTCACCCGCAAACTGGTATATACCAAATCAGTAGCGAGTCGAACCATGACCCAGCCCTATCTGGACATTCAACATCTCAACAAGCAGTTCGGTGCTTTTCAGGCCCTCAAGGGGATCTCTCTGACCATTGAGCCGGGGGAGTTTATCTGCTTTCTCGGCCCCTCCGGCTGCGGCAAAACCACCCTGCTCAGAGCCATCGCCGGGCTGGATCTGCCGGACAGTGGCGAGATCTGGCAAGGAGGGCGCAATATCTCCCGCCTGCCGCCCCAGGAGCGCGATTTTGGCATCGTGTTTCAGTCCTATGCTCTCTTCCCCAACCTGACGGTGGCCCAGAACATCGCCTTCGGCCTTGAGAATCAGGGGCTGGCGCGGGATCTCATCAAGGAGCGAGTCGATCACTGGCTGGGGCTGGTGGATCTCACTGCCCAGTCCCACAAATACCCGAGCCAGATCTCTGGCGGCCAGCAGCAGCGGGTGGCGCTGGCCCGGGCGCTCGCCCTCTCCCCCGGTCTGTTGTTGCTGGACGAACCGCTCAGCGCGCTGGATGCGCTGGTACGCACCCACCTTCGCAGCGAGATCCGCGCCCTGCAGCAGCGCCTTGGCATCACCACCATCATGGTGACCCACGATCAGGAAGAGGCGCTGACCATGGCCGATCGCATCGTGGTGATGGAGGGCGGCCGCATCGTACAGGTGGGCACTCCGCAGGAGATCTACCACCAGCCTGCCAGCCGTTTCGTGGCAAGCTTTGTCGGTACCATGAACTTCCTCGAGACCCTGGTGCTGAGCCCCAATCAGGTGCGCCTCAACGAACAACCGCTGACACTTGCCAACCAGGCCGCTGCCGGCAGCAAATTGCAGGTGGCGATCCGCCCCGAGGCGATCACCCTGAGTGCGCCGAGCGAGCCGTATCTTGGCCAACATGGCGTTGAAGCAACCATCGATCAGGTGGAGTTTCTCGGCGCCGCCCAGCGCCTTATCTGCACCGCCGACACCTATCTGGGCCCGCAGCAGATCCTGGTGGAGCGCCCAACCCACGAGCTGCCCCGCCACGAACAGGGTGGCTGGCGCAGCGGCATGCGCTGCTCGCTGCACTGGCCCGCCGGAGCGATGCAGCTGTTTGAAGGAGATCGCCCATGACAGCCCCCCTTGCGACCTCCTCCCTGCTGCCACCAGTGACAGTCCGCCAAGACTCTCGCTGGCAGCGGCTCTGTCGCGGCGGGAGCCGGGATCAGCTGCTGCAACTGATCCTGCTGGTGCTCGGCATCGCCCTGCTCACCGGCGGCTTGCTGCTGCCGCTGCTCACCATGTTGCAAAAGAGCCTGCAGGATGAGAACGGCCTCTGGGTGGGCCTTGCCAACTTCAGCGCCTACTTCGACTCCCCTCATCTGGGGCGCACCATCGGCAACACCCTCTGGCTCGGGGTGCTGATCACCGCGCTGGTGGTGACCATCGCCTTTGGCTACGCCTACGCCCTCACCCGCACCTGTATGCCGGGCAAGCCCCTGTTTCGCCTCATCGGTTTGATCCCGCTGTTGATGCCCTCCCTGTTGCCCGCCATCAGTCTGGTCTACTGGTTTGGCAATCAGGGGATCGCCAAGGGGCTGCTCGGCGGCGAGAGCATCTACGGCCCCATCGGCATCGTCATTGGTCTGGGCTTCTGGTGCTTCCCCCACGCCCTGATGATCCTTATCACGGCACTGGGTCAGAGCGATGCCCGCCTCTATGAAGCCTCCCGGGTGCTGGGCAGCAGCGGCTGGCGCACCTTTGTCACCGTCACCCTGCCTACCGCCCGTTATGGTCTGCTCAGCGCCGCCATCGCTGTCTTCACCCTCACCATCTGCGACTTCGGGGTGGCCAAGGTGATTGGCGGCCAATACAGCGTGCTGGCTACCGATATCTACCGGCAGGTGATCGGGATGCAGAACTTCTCCCTCGGCGCCGTTGCCAGCGTCACCCTGCTGCTGCCGGCGCTCTTGAGCTTTGCGCTGGAGCACAGAGTGCGCAGCAAGATGCAGGAGCAGAGCAGCACCAAGGCGGTGCCCTATCAACCCAAACCCCATCGGCTGCGGGATCTGCTGGCACTCGGCTGGTGTACCCTCTGGGCCCTGCTGTTTCTGGCGCTGGTGGGGATGGCGGTTTACGGCTCGCTGGTACAGTTCTGGCCCTACAACCTCGCTCTGACGCTGGATCACTATGCCTTTGACAGCAACAGCGTCTATGGCTGGCAGCCCTTTACCAACACCTTGCAGCTGGGCCTCTATACCGCGCTGATCGGCACCGTGCTGGTGATGGTGCTGGCCTGGGCGCAGGAGAAGGGGCGCCACTTTGCGCCGCTGCGCCAGCTGCTGCATCTGCTCGCCATGCTGTCGCTGGCGGTACCCGGCATGGTGCTGGGGCTCGGTTACATCTTCTTTTTCAACGGCAATCCGCTCTTTGGCAGCCTCTACGGCACCCTGCCACTGATGGTGCTCTCCTGCGTCATTCACTACTACACGGTGGGTCATATGACAGCGCTGACCAGCCTCAAGCAATTGCCCAAGGAGTTGGAGCTGGTGGCCATCTCATTGCGCATTCCGCTCTGGAAGGCGTTCTGGCGAGTCACCCTGCCCGCCTCCCTGCCCGCACTGCTGGAGATCTTTATCTATCTGTTCGTCAACGCCATGACCACCACCTCGGCGGTGATCTTCCTCTATTCGAGCGACAGCGTGCTCGCCTCCATCGCCGTACTCAATATGGAGGATTCCGGCGATACAGCCGCGGCCGCCGCCATGGCCACCCTGATCCTGCTGGCCGCCGCCACCGTCAAGCTGCTCCAGCTCTTTTTAAGTCGCGCCCTGCTGGATCGCACCCAGCGCTGGCGCCACCAATAACCTTATCGAGGAGTCATCATGTCCACTCTCCCCTTCTGGCTGGCCGAAGCGCTCGCCGCCGAACAACCCGCACCGCCCACGCCCCTAGTCGGCAACCACGAAGTCGATGTCTGCATCGTCGGTGGCGGCTTTACCGGGCTGTGGAGCGCCATCGCCCTTAAACAGGCCGAGCCCCACCTGCACGTCATAGTGCTGGAAAAAGATCGCTGCGGCAGCGGCGCCTCGGGGCGCAACGGCGGCTGTTTGCTCACCTGGTCAGCCAAGTATTTGACCTTAAAGCGCCTCTTTGGCGAGCAGCAGGCTGCCTGGCTGGTACAAAGATCCGAGCAGGCGGTGCACGAGATCGCCCGCTTCTGCGAACAGCACAATATTGAGGCACAGCTGAGAGTCGAGGGCACTTGCTACACCGCCACCAGCGAGGCCCAGCGCGGCCTGATGGAGCCGGTATTGCAGGAACTCAAACGCGCAGACCTTAACCAGTGGCAAGTGATTGAAGAGGATAAACTGGCGAGCCAGAGCGGTTCCCACGTTCATCTGGAGGGGCTCTACAGCCCACACGCGGGTTCGGTGCAACCGGCACTGTTGGTGCGCGGCCTGCTGCGGGTGGCGCGGGAACTGGGTGTCGAGGTCTATGAGCACTCCCCCATGCAGCGCCTTGAGGCGGGCCAGCCTGCACGGGTGCAAACGTCACAGGGCGAGGTGCGTGCCCGCAAGGTGGTGCTGGCCCTCAACAGCGCCATGGTGCAGCACTTTCGCGAGTTTCGCCGCAGTATCGTACTGGTCTCCTCCGATATGGTGATAACCGACCCCGCGCCGGATGCACTGGCCGCCCAGCAGCTTGAGCACGGCCGCTCCGTGGTGGATGGCCGCACCTTTGTGCATTACTACCGCTCCACCCCGCAAGGGCGGCTGATGCTGGGCAAGGGGGGCAACACCTTCGCCTTTGCCAACCGCCATCTGGCCGAGTTCGATGCCCCTAGCCGTTATCTTGCCCCTCTCACCCGCACCCTGCGCCGCTTCTTTCCGGCGCTCAAAGAGGTGCCCATCGCCGCCAGCTGGTGCGGCGCCTCCGACCGCTCGGTAGATGGCCTCCCCTTCTTCGGCCACTGGCGAGGGCAGCCCAATATTGTCTATGGCCTCGGTTACTCCGGCAACGGGGTGGCGCAGAGCTGGATGGGCGGTCAAGTACTGGCGGCTTTGGTGAGAGATGAAGTGCGGGAGGAGGATAAACCCTGGCGTGAATGCGCCCTGGTCAGCGGCCCGCGTGGCTACTTCCCACCAGAACCCTTTCGCTGGCTGGGCGCCATGGTGGTGCGCAATGCCATCCGGCGCAAGGAGCGGGCGGAAGATGAGAACCGCCCGGTGGCCTGGTATGACAAACAGCTGGCCAAACTTGCCGATGCGGCGGGCAAGGCGGATAAATAAGTTATTTCTCTTAACCTTGATATTGCGCCAGGCTCTAACGCCTGGCCTCTCAGGCGACCTCATCGTGGATGAGCTATCCACATCTTCATCGGCAATCATCCATAACAATGTGCTGACCCGAAGGTCAGCACATATATTGTTACAACTCGAATTAAAAATTCACTGCGGCGTTAAATCTAATATCCCAGAGGTCAAGGTCCTGACGCCCGATACTGTAATAACCGGTGATAACTTCAAAACGCTGATGACGCTGAGGGGCTACCGCCAGTGCAATCCGTGCAGATCCACTCCACGGAGTCGTACTTTCCATTGTCAGATTTTCATTCAGGATCTGACCATCATTGGGACGCTCAATATCATAACGAACCCCAAGACGCAGGGCCGGTATAATTTGAACACCATCGGTTGTGGTGAAAATACGACTGATATCCCCTGATGCTTCACTGGTGGCATATTCAAAAGAGTTTTCATTAACCCGCAATGTCACGTTATAAATCTGGTTTGCATAAGGCAATGAGCCTGTGTAATCAAACGCATCGGATTTATTGTGACTGTAAAAGAGGGCAAGCTTGGGCCGCAGCAGATATTCACCAACATCGTAGCCACCGGTCAGGTTCGCTGAGATCAACCCGGTCGTTGTCTTGAAACTCCCTTTAAGTACATCGAGTTCGGTATCGTTATCAGTTCGTCCCCATGCAGCCCAGCCATCCAGCAGCCATTGCGTATCTAGCCTATAGCCGCCATATGGCCCAACAAAGAAACTGTCCCCCTCATTTCGTACCGAACTGCCAAACGTGCCAAGAGAGGTTTTGCTATTGGCAAATGCAATACCGCCCAGCCCGTCTTTACCAAGGGATCTGTGTATACCGATCAAAAAGCTGTTGGCATGCCCGGATGTGTCTATCTCGTTACGATCATCGGAGACTCCGGTATGGCGTACATCAGTCCATACCTGCCACAACCCCTTTTGACCGGCAATATCTTCAAATTGGTCAAGCCCGACAACGACACGATCTGAAATACTGAGGGAGCCGCTCAAATAGCCCATCAAGGCATCTGCACTGATACTGGTCACAATATTGCGGATCGGGTCACTCCCACCACCGGTGCCACCACCACTACCACCATTGCTGCCATCCCCCCCGCCGGTTCCGCCACCAGTTCCACCATTGCCGCCATCCCCACCGCCAGTTCCGCCACCAGTGCCACCGTTACTATCTCCCCCATCGATCGGGGGAATATTTGGAAATACCGGATTGTTCTGGTTTCTCGAATCGAGGAAGCAGTTGAAAGAACCATCCGCATTGAGGAGATCCAGTTTGTGAGTCCCGTTAAGGTCATCAAGTACTACAGGTGAGACACTCAGGTGCAACGACGCGCGGTTTGCATTCCAACTATCGATTTCAGATACCCCGGGAGCAGAGAGGCGAAAATTACCCCCTGAACCTGGACTTGAAAGCCATAGTGATACCGAATTGTCAGCCGAACGCCCAAGAAACTCTAGATGCTGCCCCGGTTGCCTGTTCGGGCAATCCGCCGCCCATGCTGTTGGTAAGCAGATACTGGTAAGGCAGCCAATTCCCAAAATACGTGAAATCATTATGTCCTCCTGACACTAGGTTATCTCACTGACATCCTTGCATGACTTTTAGCATTACCCACTAACAGATCACTCGATGCAATGGGTAAAGGAACCAATCAATCTGACAAGTTCAAATCGCAGACTATTTTAGTATCCACACTGTTTCTGGTCTCCTGTAATAAAATTCGTTTAGCGCCTGAATCGCGATGATTGATTAAATCAAACCACTTTAAAACCCATAAAAAATGCCGCCCATCGGGCGGCATTTGTATTAGAGATAACGGGCTAACAGGAATTACCAGCCGGTTACTTCGCGCAAGGCCTTGCCGATATCGGCCAGGGAGCGGACGGTTTTCACGCCAGCATCTTCCAGCGCGGCAAACTTCTCGGCGGCAGTACCCTTGCCACCGGAGATGATGGCGCCAGCGTGGCCCATCCGCTTGCCGGGAGGTGCGGTAACACCCGCGATATAGGAGACCACCGGCTTGGTGACGTGGGCCTTGATATAGGCAGCCGCGTCTTCCTCGGCGTTGCCGCCGATCTCGCCGATCATCACGATCGCTTCGGTCTGCGGGTCGTTCTGGAACATCTCCAGAATGTCGATAAAGTTGGAGCCCGGAATGGGGTCGCCACCGATACCGACGCAGGTGGACTGGCCAAAGCCCTCGTCAGTGGTCTGCTTGACCGCTTCGTAGGTCAGGGTGCCGGAGCGGGAGACGATGCCCACCTTGCCCGGCTTGTGAATGTGGCCCGGCATGATGCCGATCTTGCACTCACCCGGAGTGATCACGCCCGGGCAGTTGGGGCCGATCATCCGCACGCCGGTCTCTTGCAGCTTCACTTTGACGTCCAGCATATCCAGCGTCGGGATGCCTTCGGTGATGGTGACAATCAGCTTGATGCCCGCATCGATCGCTTCCAGGATGGCATCCTTGCAGAATGGCGCCGGCACATAGATGACGGAGGCGGTGGCACCGGTCGCTTCGACCGCGTCACGGACGGTGTTGAACACCGGCAGGCCCAGATGGGTGGTGCCGCCCTTGCCCGGGGAGACGCCGCCCACCAGCTGGGTGCCGTAGGAGAGCGCCTGCTCGGAGTGGAAAGTACCCTGACCGCCGGTAAAGCCCTGGCAGATGACTCGGGTGTCCTTGTTGATCAGTACGCTCATCAGTTGGCCTCCGCTGCTTTGACGACTTGCTGCGCGGCATCGGTCAGACTCTTGGCCGCAATGATGTTGAGGCCGCTCTCGGCCAGCTTGATACCACCCAGCTCGGCGTTGTTGCCTTCCAGACGGACCACTACGGGCACCTTGACCCCCACTTCCTTGACCGCACCGATGATGCCTTCCGCGATCATGTCGCAGCGCACTATGCCGCCAAAGATGTTGACCAGCACCGCTTTGACGTTGCTGTCGGAGAGGATGATCTTGAACGCCTCGGTCACCCGCTCCTTGGTGGCGCCGCCGCCGACGTCAAGGAAGTTGGCCGGCTTGCCGCCGTGCAGGTTGACGATGTCCATGGTGCCCATGGCCAGACCCGCGCCGTTGACCATGCAGCCGATGTTGCCATCGAGGGCCACATAGTTGAGCTCCCACTGGGCTGCGTGCGCTTCGCGGGGGTCATCTTGTGACGGGTCGTGCATCTCGCGCAGCTTGGGCTGACGATACAGTGCGTTGGCGTCGATGTTGATCTTGCCATCCAGGCAGTGCAGGTTGCCCTGCGCGGTGATCACCAGCGGGTTGATCTCCAGCAGCGCGAAATCGCAATCCAGGAACATTTGGCCCAGACCCATGAAGATCTTGGTGAACTGTTTGATCTGATCGCCGACCAGACCCAGTTTGAAGGCCAGTTCACGGGCCTGATAGGCCTGCGGACCCACCAGCGGATCGATAGCCGCCTTGTGGATCAGATGAGGGGTTTCGTGGGCGATCTTCTCGATATCCACGCCACCTTCGGTCGAGGCCATGAAGACCACGCGGCGAGAGCCACGGTCAACTACGGCGCCCAGGTAGAGCTCTTTGGCGATGTCGGTGCAAGATTCCACCAGGATCTTGGTGACCGGCTGGCCGTTGGCGTCGGTCTGGTAGGTCACCAGATTTTTGCCAAGCCAGTTTTGGGCAAAAGCACGGATCTCATCCTTGCTCTTGGCCACTTTCACGCCGCCCGCTTTACCGCGGCCACCGGCATGTACCTGGCATTTGACGACCCAGGTATTGCCGCCAATCTTGTCGGCCGCTTCGGCCGCTTCTTGTGGGGTAGCACAGGCATAACCTTCGGAGACCGGCAGGCCATACTCGGCAAACAGCTGTTTTGCCTGATATTCATGCAGATTCATAGATGCTCTATCCGTGTTGTAGGTATTTCCGTCCGGGGCTGGTGTTTCTCAATCCCCTGTGAATGGGGGCCTGGGCGGCCCCTCGTTATCTTTCAATCGCTCGGGTATTACTCAAACGTCCAGCAGCACATTCGGCTCGGGGCGCAAACCCCTTGCCCGGGTGCCACAGGCTTAGACGTCCAGCAACAGACGGGTCGGGTCTTCCAGCAGCTCCTTGACGGAGACCAGGAAGCCTACCGATTCGCGTCCGTCGATGAGACGGTGATCGTAGGAGAGCGCCAGATACATCATCGGCAGGATCTCGACCTTGCCGTCAACGGCCATCGGGCGATCCTGGATCTTGTGCATCCCCAGAATGGCGCTCTGGGGCGGGTTGATGATCGGGGTGGACATCAGGGAGCCGAACACGCCACCGTTGGTGATGGTGAAGTTGCCGCCAGTCAGTTCATCCACGGTCAGCTTGCCGTCACGGCCCTTGCCCGCCAGATCCTTGATGGCCTTCTCGATGTCCGCCAGGCTCATGTTGTCGCAGTCGCGCAGCACCGGCGTCACCAGACCACGGGGGGTAGAGACGGCGATGCTGACGTCGAAGTAGTTGTGGTAAACCACGTCATCACCATCGAGCGCCGCGTTCACTTCCGGATAGCGCTTGAGGGACTCCACCACCGCCTTCACGTAGAAGGACATAAAGCCGAGCTTGATGCCGTGCTTCTTCTCGAAGATCTCGCCGTACTGCTTGCGCAGATCCATGATGGGCTTCATGTTGACCTCGTTGAAGGTGGTCAACATGGCGGTGGTGTTTTTCGCTTCCAGCAGACGCTCGGCAATGCGCTTGCGCAGACGGGTCATCGGTACCCGCTTGTCGGTACGACCACCCAGCGGTGCAACCTTGGCTGCAGGGGCGGCAGCGGCGACCGGTGCGGCTGCCGCAGGCTGGCTCTTGGCCTTGATATAGGCTTCCACATCATCCTTGGTGATGCGACCACCCTTGCCGGTACCGGTCAGCTTGGTCACGTCGATGTCGTGCTCGCCAATCAGGCGGCGCACCGAGGGGCTCAAGCCATCGGCACCATCATCGGCAACCGCTTCAGCGGGTTTCTCTTTGGTCTCTTCACCGGCCACCGGGGCGGCGGTGAGGATGGCAATCAGTTGACGGGACAACACAGTTGCCCCTTCCCCTTGCAGAATATCCCCCAGCACACCGGCTTGCGGTGCCGGCACTTCCAGCACTACCTTGTCGGTCTCGATGTCGACCAGCACTTCGTCACGGGCGACCAAATCGCCCGGTTTTTTGTGCCAAGTGGCGATAGTGGCATCGGCCACTGATTCCGGCAGGTCCGGTACCTTGATTTCGATAGTCATCCAATCAGTTCCTTTTTACTTCTATGCCAGAGGCTTTACAGGGTAAGGGCATCTTCCACCAAGGCTTTTTGCTGCTTGGCGTGGACAGACATGTAACCGACGGCCGGTGAGGCTGACGCGGGGCGACCGGCATAACGCAGGGTAGCTCCGGCTGGCAGCACGCCATCGTAGTGGTGACGGGTGCAGTACCAGGCGCCCTGGTTCTGCGGCTCTTCCTGACACCAGACAAAGTCGGTGACATGGCTGTAATCGGCCAGAATGGCGCGCACTTCCTCTTCCGGGAAGGGGTAGAGTTGCTCAATTCGCACCAGTGCCACATCTTGCTGCTCGGCCTTGCGACGGGCATCGAGCAGGTCGTAGTAGACCTTGCCGGAGCAGAAGACCACGCGCTTGACCGCTTTCGGATCCAGCGCATCGATCTCGCCGATGGCGTTCTGGAAGGTACCTTCCGCCAGCTCTTCGAGCTTGCTCACCGCCAGCGGATGGCGCAGCAGGGATTTGGGCGTCATGACGATGAGCGGACGGCGCATCGGGCGCACAACCTGACGACGCAGCATATGGAACACCTGCGCCGGGGTAGAGGGCACGCACACCTGCATGTTGTGCTGGGCGCACATCTGCAGATAACGCTCCAGACGGGCGGAGGAGTGCTCCGGGCCCTGCCCCTCGTAACCGTGAGGCAGCAACATGGTCAGGCCGCACATCCGACCCCACTTCTGCTCACCGGAGGAGAGGAACTGATCCACCACTACCTGGGCACAGTTGGCGAAATCGCCGAACTGGGCTTCCCAGATGGTGAGGCCAGCCGGCTCGGCGCTGGCGTAACCATATTCAAAGGCCAGTACCGCGTTCTCGGTCAGCACAGAGTCATACACCTCGAACGGGCCTTGCTCGTCGTGCAGGTTGCACAGCGGGGTGTAGGTGCTGGCATCGGTCTGGCTGTGCAGCACGGCGTGGCGGTGGAAGAAGGTGCCACGGCCGGAGTCTTCACCGGTAAAGCGGATGCGGGACCCCTTGTCCACCAGGGTGGCGTAGGCCAGGGTCTCGGCAAAGCCCCAATCCACCAGCTTCTCGCCAGCGGCCATCAGACGGCGGTCTTCGTAAATTTTTTCGACCTGACGCTGCAGCACGTGGGTCGCCGGATACTGGCTCACCCGCTCGCCGAGGCTCTTGAGGTGATCCATCGGCACGGCACTCTCATAGGCCATGTTCCAGTCGTGGCCCAGATAAGGGGTCCAGTCGACGGAGTGCAGCTCCATCGGCCGCCATTCTTTGCTTACGCGCTCGCCGCGATCCAGCGCTTCACGATACTCGTTGACCAGTTCGGTCGCCCGCTCCTGAGCGAGGCTCCCCTCGGCCACCAGCTGATCGGCGTAGATCTTGCGCGGGGTCGGGTGCTGCTTGATCTTCTGGTACATCAGCGGCTGGGTCGCGCTCGGCTCGTCCGCTTCGTTGTGACCGTGACGACGGTAGCAGACCAGTTCGATCACCACGTCGCGTTTGAAGGTATTGCGGTAATCCAGTGCAATCTGGGTCACCAGCACCACGGCTTCCGGATCATCCCCGTTGACGTGCAGCACCGGCGCCTGCACCGCCTTGGCGATGTCGGTGCAATATTCGGTGGAACGCAGGTCACGGATATAGGAGGTGGTGAAACCGACCTGGTTGTTGATGACGATGCGCACCGTCCCGCCGACACCATAGGCGCGGGTCTGGGACATGTTGAAGGTCTCGGCCACCACGCCCTGACCGGCCATGGCCGAGTCACCGTGAATGGTGATGGGCAGCACACTGGAACCATCCTTGTCACCACGACGATCCATACGGGCACGGACCGAGCCGATGACCACAGGGTTGACGATCTCGAGGTGAGAGGGGTTGAACGCCAGCGCAAGGTGGACGTTGCCACCCGGGGTGGCGAAGTCGGAGGAGAAGCCCATGTGGTACTTCACATCACCGGTACCCCAGGATTCGCCATGCTTGCCGGCAAACTCGTCGAACAGGTCCTGAGCGCGCTTGCCCAGCACGTTGATCAGCACGTTGAGACGACCGCGGTGGGCCATGCCGATAACGGCCTCTTTGCAGCCCTGCTCACCGGCGCGACGGATCAGCTCCTTGAGCATGGGGATCATGGCATCGCCACCTTCCAGCGAGAAGCGCTTGGCTCCCGGGAACTTGGCGCCCAGATATTTCTCCAACCCTTCGGCGGCGGTCAGGCTCTCGAGGAAACGGGTCTTCTCTTCGAGGGTGTAGCTCCCCTTCCCTTCAATGGATTCGAGACGCTGTTGCAGCCAGCGTTTCTCTTCCGTGGAGGTGATGTGCATGTAGTCGGCGCCGATGGAGCCGCAATAGGTATTCTTCAGCGAGGCGTAGAGGTCGGAGAGCACCATGGTCTCGCGACCGATGGCGTAGGAGCCCACATTGAAGGTGGCCTCCATATCTGCGCCCTGCAGGTTGTGGAACGCAGGATCCAGTTCAGCGACGGTTTCACGCTGCCACAAGCCCAGCGGGTCCAGATTGGCATTCTGGTGACCACGGAAACGGAAGGCGTTGATCAGCTGCAATACCCGCACCTGCTTGGCATCCACTTGCGGATCGGAGACGGGGGCACTGTAGCGAGAGGGATCCTTGGCCAGACGACGGAAATAATCGCGGACCTGGGAGTGGGGTTGTTCAACCGCATGGCCATTGACCTGGGGCAGCTCGCTAAACAGGCTGCGCCACTCGTCGGACACGGAGTCAGGATTTTCCAGGAAGGATTCGTACAAATCCTCGATATAGCTTGCATTCGCACCAGCCAGGTGAGATGACTCCAACCAGGCCTTCATCACGCCGTTATGCATTTCTATCCCTTGTACTTCTTGTTACTGCTGCGCAGCTTGTAGGGGTCAAATAGCCATCCTGCCACGGGTGGGATGGCTATCCAGAGGTCGGGCCAGCACGTGGCCGGCCCTGATACTAAACAGCCCGATTGAGCAACATCGACTTGATCTGGCCAATCGCCTTGGTCGGGTTCAAGCCTTTCGGACAGACGTTCACGCAGTTCATGATGCCATGGCAGCGGAACACGCTGAATGCGTCGTCCAGATTCCCCAGTCGTTCGGTGGTCGCGGTGTCGCGGCTGTCAGCCAGCCAGCGGTAGGCGGCGAGCAGCCCGGCCGGACCGATGAACTTGTCGGGATTCCACCAGAAGGAGGGGCACGAAGTGGAGCAGCAGGCACAGAGAATGCACTCGTACAGGCCGTCAAGCTTGGCGCGCTCTTCGGGGGATTGCAGGTGCTCACGCACCGGCGGCAACTTGTCATCATTGATGAGGAAGGGTTTGACCTTCTCCCACTGGGTGTAGAACTGGGTCATGTCGATCACCAGATCACGGATCACCGGCAGGCCGGGCAAGGGGCGGATAACGACGTTATTGCCCTTCTTCAGCAGGTCGGAGAGCGGGGTGATACAGGCAAGACCGTTCTTGCCATTCATGTTGAGACCGTCTGATCCACAGACCCCTTCGCGGCAAGAGCGGCGGAAGGCGAGCGTGGGATCCAGCTCTTTCAACTGGATCAGTGCGTCGAGCACCATCATGTCGGAACCTTCAGGAATATCAAGACGATATTCCTTCATATGGGGGACGTTATCAACATCCGGATTGTATCTGTAGACAGAGAATGTGACGTTCATAGGGCTGGCTCCGCAATCAGTAAGTCCGGACCTTGGGCGGGAACGCCTCACGGGTCTTGGGTGACATGTTGACAGCGCGACGGGTCATGGACTCGGTATCCGGATGATAGAGGCTGTGGCACAGCCAGTTCTCATCGTCGCGATCCGGGAAGTCGAAGCGGCAGTGAGCACCGCGACTCTCGGTACGGAAGTTGGCGGCAACCGCCGTGGCAAACGCCGTCTCCATCAGGTTGTCCAGCTCCAGGCACTCGATGCGCTGGGTGTTGAACTCTTTGGAGGTGTCATCCAGACGGGCTGACTTGAGGCGCTCGCGGATAACCTTGAGCTCGGCCAACCCTTCTGCCATCGCCGCACCTTCACGGAATACAGAGAAGTTGTTCTGCATGCAGCGCTGCAGGTCTTTGCGGATCTGCACCGGGTCTTCCCCGTCACGGCAATTTTCCCAGCGGTTGAAGCGGGCCAGTGCGGCATCCAGATCCGACTCGGAAGCATCGCGGCCGTGATCCATCTCGCCCAGGGTGTTGACCAGATGCATGCCGGCCGCGCGGCCGAACACCACCAGATCCAGCAGGGAGTTGCCACCCAGACGGTTGGCACCGTGTACGGAGACACAGGCAATCTCGCCCACCGCAAACAGACCGACTACCGGCACATCGTTGCCGTTCTTGTCCTGGGTCAGGCACTGGCCATTCACGTTGGTCGGCACGCCGCCCATCATGTAGTGGCAGGTCGGGATGATCGGGATCGGCTCTTTGACCGGATCCACGTGGGCGAAGGTGCGAGAGAGCTCGCAGATGCCCGGCAGACGGGATTCCAGCACCTCTTTGCCGAGGTGATCCAGCTTGAGCTTAATATGCGGGCCCCAGGGACCGTCGCAGCCACGGCCTTCACGGATCTCGATCATGATGGAGCGGGCCACCACGTCGCGACCGGCCAAGTCCTTGGCGTTCGGGGCGTAACGCTCCATGAAGCGCTCGCCATCCTTATTGAGCAGATAGCCGCCTTCACCACGGCAGCCTTCGGTTACCAGCACTCCAGCCCCGGCGATGCCGGTCGGGTGGAACTGCCACATCTCCATGTCCTGCACGCCGACGCCGGCACGCAGCGCCATGCCGACACCGTCACCTGTGTTGATGTGGGCATTGGTGGTGGACTGGTAGATACGACCGGCACCGCCAGTCGCCAGCACGGTGGCCTTGGCCTTGAAGTAGACCACTTCACCGCTCTCCATATCGATGGCGGTACAACCCACCACATGGCCGTCCTGGTTTTTCACCAGATCCAGCGCATACCACTCGGAGAAGACGGTGGTCTTGTTTTTGACGTTTTGTTGGTAAAGGGTGTGCAGCAGGGCGTGACCGGTACGGTCGGCCGCAGCCGCAGTACGGGCAGCCTGCTCGCCACCGAAATTCTTGGACTGACCACCAAACGGACGCTGGTAGACAGACCCGTTATCGAAACGGGAGAAGGGCAGCCCCATGTTCTCCAGCTCATAGATAGCCTCGGGACCGGTTTTGCACATGTACTCGATGGCTTCCTGATCACCGATGTAATCGGAACCTTTTACCGTGTCATACATATGCCACTGCCAGTTGTCATCGTGGGCATTACCCAGCGCAACCGTGATCCCGCCCTGGGCGGAGACAGTATGAGAACGGGTTGGAAAAACCTTGGACAACAGAGCGCAGCTCTTGCCGGACTGGGCAATCTGCAGCGCGGCGCGCATACCGGCACCACCGGCACCAATCACTACCGCATCAAATTCACGAGTTGGAATAGTCACCTTACACACCCCACAGCACGACGAAACCCGTCATCAGATAGACAAACAGCACCACGACCAGGGCAAATTGCAGCGCCCCGCGCAGCCCTACCGGCTTGATATAGTCAGTCAGCACCTGCCACAGACCAATCCAGGCGTGGATCAGTACGCAGAGCAGGGTCAACAGGGTGAATACCTTGGTGAATGTTTTGGCGAAGAAGCCTGCCCACACCTCGTAGGTGATGTCGTTGAACGCGACAAAGCCCACCAGATAGAGGACATAACAGGTCATGATGACGGCGGTGGCGCGGATCAGGATGTAATCGTGAACGCCGCTGCGCCCGAAGGTTGCAGAATTGGTTACCATACAAGCACTCCCGCCAATACAGCCAGGATCGCGGTGATCACGAAGGCCACGCGGGCGCTCTGATTGCCGGATTCCAGCTCTTCCCAATAGCCCATATCCATGACCAGATGACGCAAGCCGCCCACAATGTGGTATGCCAGCGCAGTCAGGATCCCCCACAGCACGAGTTTGACCAGGAAGTTGTCCATGATGGCAACCACGGTTTCAAACCCTTCGGGAGAGGCGAGTGAAGTACCAAGCATCCACAGCAAAATGCCCAGTGCAACAAAGGTAATGACCCCTGAAACACGGTGCAGGATGGATGCAATGGCAGTGACAGGAAAGCTGATCGTCTGTAGGTCGAGGTTGACCGGTCTCTGTTTGTTTTTCACGCTTGCCCACTCAGCTCCATTGAGCACGTTAGTTATTGTTTTAACTCACACTTGAGGGCACGGAATGGTGATTGTTGGTTTTTTGTTACCAAAACACTCTGAAAAAGCCAAAACGCGAGTTTTCGGTTTCACATCAGGCTTTGCCAAAGCGTTTCAAACACCCGCAGCCATGACCCACGTGGCGCAGTATATCGGCGGCCTTAACCGAAGACAATCAATTAGCTACAAAGAAAACACAAAACCGCAAACTCGATCGCATATTTAATTTAACATTTCATTAATGCCATTAATGGGGTTCCAGCAAAATTGACATTGATAAGGAACTCTGTTTCAAATAAGGCGCTCCAGCCACTTCGGTATGGGTAACAACCTTTGCCAGCGTCATAAAAGTCGTAATAGAGTAGGACTGGAACCAAATTATAAAGAGCAAAGGAGACGTGCTATGGCTGATAAGATAGCCACCCTACACCTGCCCGGAAAAGATCCGGTCGATCTGCCGATCCTCTCCGGCACCATCGGCCCGGATGTCATCGATGTCAGAAAATTGGGATCACAGGGGTATTTCACCTTTGACCCCGGTTTTATGGCGACCGGTTCTTGCAAATCTGCCATTACCTACATTGACGGGGATCAGGGTGTCTTGCTGCACCGTGGTTACCCCATCGCCCAGTTGGCCACCCAGGCCACCTATCTGGAAGTCTGCTATATCCTGCTGTACGGCGAAGCGCCGACCAAGGCCCAATATGCCGAATTCGAACGCTTGGTCACCCGCCACACCATGGTGCACGAGCAGATCGCCTTCTTCTTCCGCGGCTTCCGTCGCGACTCCCACCCCATGGCCATCATGTGCGGTGTAGTCAGCGCCCTCTCCGCCTTCTATCACGATGCCCTCGACATCAACAACGAGCAGCATCGCGAGATCTGTGCCTTCCGTCTGCTCTCCAAGATGCCGACTCTGGCAGCCATGTGTTACAAGTACTCCATCGGCCAGCCGTTCATGCAGCCGCGTAACGCCCTCTCCTATGCCGGTAACTTCCTGCACATGATGTTTGGCGTGCCGACCGAAGAGTACAAGGTCAACCCCATCGTTGAACGCGCCATGGATCGTATCTTTACCCTCCATGCGGATCACGAGCAGAACGCCTCCACCTCCACCGTTCGTCTGGCTGGCTCCTCCGGTGCCAACCCGTTCGCCTGTATCGCCGCGGGGATCGCCTCCCTGTGGGGACCGGCCCACGGTGGTGCCAACGAAGCCTGCCTGCGCATGCTGGAAGAGATCGGCTCGGTGGATCGCATCCCCGAGTACATCGCCAAGGCCAAGGACAAGAATGATCCGTTCCGTCTGATGGGCTTCGGTCACCGTGTCTACAAAAATCACGACCCCCGTGCCACCGTGATGCGCGAAACCTGCCACGAAGTACTGACCGAGCTGCAGATCAAGGATCCGCTGCTGGACGTGGCCATGGAGCTGGAGCGTATTGCGCTCTCCGACCCCTACTTCGTCGAGAAGAAACTCTACCCGAACGTGGACTTCTACTCCGGCATCATCATGAAGGCGATCGGCATCCCGATGAGCATGTTCACCGTGATCTTCGCCATCTCCCGCACTATCGGCTGGATTGCGCACTGGAACGAGTTCCACTCAGACCCGGACAGCAAGATTGGTCGCCCACGCCAGCTCTACGTGGGCCACCCGCTGCGCGAGTTCACTCCACTCGAGCAGCGCTAACCACTGCGCTGATATGGTTTGTTACAAAGGCGGTCATTGACCGCCTTTTTGTTTGCCGCTCTAATGCCCCCTTTCGCGTTAAGGAGTCCATTATGAAACCACTGTTTATCAGCGCAGCCTTGCTGCTGACCGCCTGCCAGAGCGCCCCCGCCCCGTCACAGGGGGAGACCCTCTATATCAACAGCCAGTTGGTCGATTGCGTCGGGGTTGGCCCAATGCAGTGCATGCAGGTTCGCAGTGATGAGCAGCAGCCCTGGACGCTGTTCTACCAGAATATTGAAGGTTTCCAGTTCGAGCCGGGTTACCGCTACCAGCTCACTGTCAGCAAGGAGCAGCTCACCGATGTGCCGGCCGATGCCCCCTCCGTGCGCTATCAGCTGATCAAGGTGGTGAACAAGGTCGCCAGCAAGTAACAAACACGATCAAAAAACGGGGGATGGCTGATGCCATCCCCCGTTGGTTTATGGGTACTGCGCCTCATCAGGCACGATCAGGTCGGCGCCAGCGCCATATGCAGCAGAGGATAGGGCTTGCCCTGACCATCCAGCGGCGAACGACCCGTCACGGTGAATCCCATCTTCAGATAGAAGCCCACCGCCTGTTCGTTCTGCTCGTTGACGTCAACCTGCGTCGCGCCGCCCTGCGCGATGGCATGGGCCACCAGCAAACGCCCCACGCCACTACCGCGCGCCCCGGGAGCCACAAACAGCATCTCCAGCTTGCCCTCGTACACTCCGCTAAAACCCGTAATCTGCCCCTCTTTTGTGCGGGCACTGTGCAGTGTCACCGCATCGAAGTAGTGCTCCAGAATAAGCGGTTTAAGCGCGAGGATCTCGGCCTCGGGCAGGAAGTGGTGGGTCGCCCGCACAGAGGCCTCCCACAGATCGATCAGGGCCGGATAATCGGCCCGGGATACCGGAACAATCGTCATGAAATGACTCGATATGATAACCAGCGGGAAGAGACATCTTCCCACTGGCAACGGTGATTAGCGCGCCTGCACCGCCTGCAGCAGCACCGACATATCAGCGCCAAAGTGGCGGCTGCGGATCGCTTCGCGAATATCCGCTTCGCTATAACGGCTGCCCGGGTAGACCACTACGCAGGAGGTGTCGCCCGGTTTGAGGAAGTGGGTCTCGCCAAACGGGGTATAGCGGGTGGCACCGATACTGATGAGCGCATGGGGAGGATGTCCCGCCTGCGCCAGCAGTCCCTGAATATGCTCCGCCGGCCCCTCATCCTGCTGATGATTGAACTTGTCGATGGCCCAGTCGAGCAGCTTGCCGTGGAAGTAGCTGTAGTCGATGGCGGCGCTGTCTACCCCGTAGGCGTGCAGCTCACCGTCCCGCTCCAGATAGCAGGCGATACGATAGTCATCGAGTTCGCAACCGGCGGCAAAACCGGAAAGCGGCAGCAGCTTGGCCGCCAGCCCCTTGCTCTCTTCGCCCCAGTTCTTTTTCTCGCTGATCTTCTTGGCGTTGGGACGACGGATGGAGCAGTCGTTATAGGCACCAAAGGCACGGGGATGGATCGCCACCACCTGCTTGCCGGCATACTCCAGCTCGCACCAGAGGGCTACTTCCGGCTCGATCTGCACCTTCTCATCACCGCTGACCGCCGCTTCCGGCAGGAAGATGGCGTTATTGCTCAGCGGAAAGACCCCGAGCTGACCCGGATGACCCGGCACGAAAAAGGGAAACAGCGCCTTGGGTGCCGTGGTGTCGCGCACAACTACCGCTACGAAGTCCGACGCTTCACCCGCCTGCTCCAGGTGACCGGCGAAATTGCCCGCGACCCCGAGTCCGATAAACTTGCTCTCTGCTGCTATCTGCATCTTGCTCACCTGCATCTTGCCCACGCAAGGTAGCAGGCTCGTCGCCCACTACCGCTAAAGTGGCAAGATTAAACCACAAGGATCCCGCCTTCGCCCAGTCCGGCCCTGTCGTGATGTGCGCCAGTCCGCTTTTTTAGGGACGAGAAGGCTGTGGCGAACCAGCCATTGCGCACTCATTCAGCTACGCGGTCACCGCGCTGGAAACAGTGCGTTTCCGGCATCTGCCCTCTTTCTCCTTGGGACTCAACTTCATCTTTGTTAGGCTGCCTGCCACACAGGCTCACAGAGGGATCTTCTTGATGTCACAGGCGCACTTTCAGGGCCGCTTCGAAGTCGAGTTCAAATATCAGCTGACGGATCGCCCCGCCTTCCTCCAGGCACTGCTCGCCCTCAATCCGGAGATCATGCTGGAGGATAATCTGGAGCAGGATCGTTACTTTGACACCCCGGACGATGCCCTTGCCCAGGCTGGTAAAAGTCTGGCTATCCGCACCATGCAACCCTCCGGCATCCAGCTCTGGATCGTCAAAGGGACCAAGACGGATCGCTGCGAGGCGGTCACTATCAATGATGCGGACAAGGCCGTCAGCATGCTCTTGACCATGAACTACCGGCAGATACTCGTGATCACCAAAAGGCGCAGCATCTACTTCATTGGCCCGTTTCACGTCACCCTGGATCATCTGGCCAAGATCGGGGATTTTGCCGAGCTCGCCATCATGACCGATGACGAGGAACGCCTCCCGGCGTTTCGCCAGCAACTGCTCGCGCTGGCAGATCAGTTGGGACTCTCTCCCGATGCGCAGGAGCCTCGCTCCTACCGCACCCTGTACATGCAGGCAATACACACCACATAACCAGAGGATGCAACTCAATGATCGACAAACTCGCCTGGCTCACCTTTAAAGATCAGCAACTGCTCTGCGCCCGCTCCCACGGCAAGGACATCTATTACATCCCAGGTGGCAAGCGGGAACCGGGCGAGAGCGACGAGGCGGCGCTGATCCGCGAGATTGAGGAGGAGCTGGCTGTCACCCTGCAGCCCGATACCCTACGCTTTGTCTGCGAGTTCAGCGCTCAGGCCGATGGCAAACCGGCAGGAGTCGAGGTGCGACTGCGCTGCTACACCGGCGAAGCGAGCGGCACCCCGATCGCCTCGGCAGAAATTGCCGAGCTGCGCTGGCTCGACAGCTCTCACCTCGATGAGCTCTCCCCCGTCTCCCGCCTGCTGTTTACCTGGCTGGTTGAGCAGGAGCTGATCCGCTGACAAGCCGTACTCGCGGCGAGCATAAGTACCTACCTCATATGAACCAACGGTGGCAATCAGCTACATAACAGCGCAACGACAAGGATGTCAGATGAACATTGTGGAAGTTAAGAGCGCAGCAACCTACCAAAGTGCGCTCATCACCCTGCTGCAAGATTGTGTCGATAGCGGCGCCTCGGTCGGTTTTTTACCGCCGCTGACCACGGAGGAATCTACCCGCTACTGGCAAGGAGTTGAAGCGGATCTAGCGGCAGGTCACCGAAAGCTGTGGCTGGCCCTTGAGCAACAACAGCTCGTGGGAGCGGTTCAGCTCGCGCTCTGTGGCAAGGCCAACGGTCGCCACCGGGCCGAGGTGGAAAAACTGATGGTACTGCAAACGGCGAGAGGCAAAGGTGTCGGTCATGCGCTGATGCAGGCAATGGAACAAGGCGCCCATGCCGCGGGCCGTTCGCTGCTGGTGCTCGATACTCGCGCCGGTGATGTGGCCTCCCACCTCTATCGTCAACTCGGCTATCTGGAGGCGGGCCAGATCCCGATCTTTGCGCGCAACGCAGATGGCACTCTTGCTGCGACCGTCATCTTCTATAAACCGCTCTGACCATCCCCTATCTCTTATCCACATACAGCAGGGCCGCACCAAGCGGCCTTGCTTGTTGCCCGCGTGACTGTTTGTTGCAGCAATATGGCTTGCGACGGATTGCCACGATACGGCCATTGCGCCTGTATGCCTCAACACCGCCAATCGCCGCCCCAAAATACAGCCAAACAAATAGAAAGATTAATTAATGATTAAAACGCCCCCCTTTTCTTCTTCATCTATTGCCTCATCAGGCGTATCGTAAGAGACCCATTTGATAATCAATTTTATGTTATTCACTGCCTTGAGGAATAATGGATGCCCACTTTGCCCCGTACAGTTACCTCCCCCAAAAAGTTCATCATCGGTCAACACCTTCTCCCGCAACTCCATGAGCACGTTAAGGATTTTGGTGACTATGCGTTGCTCATCAGCGATGAGTTCATTCTGGAGCGGGTACGGGAAGAAGCTTTGGCGGGGCTCCTGCAGGCAGGTCTCAGGGGAGTGGTCGACAAGTTTCGCTACGAATGCACCGAACAGGAGATCCACCGCCTGACCCACCTTGCAGAGCAATATGGTGCGAACGTGATTGTCGGGATCGGCGGCGGCAAGACGCTGGATGTCGCCAAGGCCGTGGCCTTCTATCTGCGCCGTCCGGTTGTGCTGTTCCCGACGATTGCCTCTACGGATGCCCCCTGTACGGCGCTGGCGGTGATCTACAACCAGGCGGGTGAATTTGAACGCTATCTGTTCCTGCCGCAAAATCCGGACGTGGTGCTGGCTGACACGGCCATCATTGCCGCCGCCCCTCCCCGCTTCTTTTCCGCAGGCGTCGGCGATGCCCTGGCCACCTATTTCGAGGCGCGCGCCTGCTATCGGGCGGACGGGCTCAATCTGGTCGGCAAGCGTCCTTCACGCACTGGCCTTGGTCTGGCAAAGCTCTGTTACGAGCTGCTTGGTGAAAACATCGAGCTGGCCATGGATGCGATACGCCACCATGTCTCGACTCCGGCGCTGGAGCAGGTTATCGAGGCCACCATCTACCTTAGCGGGGTCGGCGCCGAAGCCGGTGGACTGGCCGCCGCTCATGCAATCAACAATGGCATGTCACTGATCTCGGAGCTCCATCGTGCCCAGCATGGCGAGAAAGTAGTCTTCGGCCTGCTGACCCAACTCGTGCTTGAGCGCGCCCCGCAACACGAACTTGATGAGGTGTTTCGCATCATCGACTGTGCAGGTCTGCCCATGACGCTGCAAGAGTTGGGGCTCACCCACTTTGATGAAAGCGAGTGGCGCAAGGTGGCGCAGTTGGCCTGCGATCCCCTCGATACCATGGGCAACATGCCGATGACAGTGAGTGAACAGGATGTCTACGCCGCCATGGTAGCGGCCAATGCCATGGCTGAGCGTTATCGCCTCCGCCATCCCCGCGCCTGATTGCTTGCCGCACTAAATAGGCAAACAGTAAAAAGGCTTGCCCATTGGCAAGCCTTTTTCATCTGCATCCCCTTGTCGGGATAGACGAGAGTCCGCGTTGACTCAGGGCAGTTTCACCGCTCGCACTTCAACCTCTGACAGGGCGAAGGCATCTTGCGCGGCGATGAGTTGCAGCTCGTAAGCCTGCTGGCGCCAGGTCTCCTGCAGCACCGCATCCACCGAGGCGTTGGTGCGCTCGAACGCGCTGACCGCATCGTGACCGGCAAGCAAATTCGCCAGCATCAGGGCGCTGATAAGATCGCCAACCCCCACCGGCTGGCGGGCAAAGTCATAGAGCGGACGGGCAATCAGGTAATCCCCTTGCGGGGTCGCCAGCAGCATCTCGAAGCGGCTGGAGTCCTGCGCCGCACGACCGAGATGCTTGACCAGCACCAGCTTGACGCCGCGGGCCAGGAGCTGATGGGCAGCCGCGCGGGTCTGATCCAGATCAGCCAGATGGGTATCACAGAGGGTCTCCAGCTCCAGCAGGTTGGGGGCCATCATGTCGGCCACCGGTAGCGCCTGCTCGGTCAGGAAACGGGTGACGCCAGGAGTGACGATACACCCCTTCTCCGGGTGACCCATCACGGGGTCGCAGAAGTAAATGGCATCGGGGTTGGCCGCCTTGACGGCGTTGACCACGGTCAGGATCTCGTCTCCCTGTTCGGCGGAGCCAAGGTAACCGCTCAGCACGGCGTCACACTGGCTCAACACCTCGATATTGCCCAATCCTTTTACCAGCGCACTGATATGACCCGCCGGCATCGCCATTCCCTGCCACCCTTGGGCATATTGGGTGTGGTTGGAAAACTGCACCGTGTTGATGGGCCATACATCCATACCGAGGCGGCGCATGGGGAAGACGGCCGCGCTGTTGCCGGCACAACCAAAGACCACGTGGGACTGAATAGAGAGAACGGATTTCATCGGGAATACCACAGCAAAGGATCAGCAAGGTGGGCAATATATCGGATGAAGATAACGATGCGCCACCTTGGCGCGGGATGAACAGGCAATTTCCTGACTAAAGACAGGTTTTTTGCGCCATTTGGCCCGCATCGACAGGATGAGCGGCGCCATGATGCGCCGCGTCACCGTCGTCACATGCCGCTCTGCTCTACAGCATGACGGGCAAAGTGATAGACCCATCCCTCATCACACGGCATGTCACTGGGTGGCGAAATCAGCTCAGGCAATACCGTCACCTTGCCACCAGCGGCATATTGCAGCGCCATCAGGGCACAGAGCGCCGCATCGTAGCGATCAGTGCCGACCAGCACATCCGCAGGCAGCTGCGCCGCCAGCTCGGGCCGTGCCGGGGAGGCCTTGCCGCCGACTTTGGACAGTGCCGGATAGACCTCCAGCACGGCGCGACTGGCCTTCGGGGCAACGGTCGGCACCAGTTGCAGATCCGAGAGTCGCGGCAGCATGGAGAGCGCCAGAGTGGCGTTGTTGCCAAGCCGGTCGAAGGTGGCCGACAGCGGCTTCTTGCCGTACTGCTGATACAACCAGCGCTCGCAGTCGCGATAGGCGTAGGGGTTGTCTATCTCCCGTTCGGGCACGGCGCAGCTATGTGGCTGGCCGTTGAGCAGATCCCGCAAGGCACGGGGAAAGGCGAGCGGCGCATCGATGCCGAGCGCCAGTTGCGGGAAGGCTTCTACCTGCATCAGGGTCAGCTCGTTTTGCAGGGCCGGACGCAGCAGGGCGGCCAGATCCGGCGCCACCCGCGAGCTCAGGCGAAACAGCGGAGATACACCGAGCCAGTGCAGGCTGTTGGAGTCGGCCTGCCAGCCCACCACGGCCACCGCCTGGGCACTGCCCTGCCAGCCACGCACATCCCAGCCGATCCCGATTGCACTCATTTGCCCTGCCGTCATCAATTACCTCTGTTCGCCTGTCACAAGTTGCAAGAGACACAGGGTAATCAGCAGAGGCCCTTAACGCAAAGCGAACCGCCCACTCAGAACGATTTCTGGAAGTTCACCAGCGGCAGAATAGGGAACACACCGTTGGCGGCATAGTTGGCCAGCCCGACCTGCAAGCCGTCGAGGTGCTTGGTCGCATTGATAAAGCCAATCTGGAACGTGGTACGCTCGGCATAGTTGACGAAGCCAACGTTGGCCAGCGCATTGCCCTTGGCGATATTGACCGCCCCCCAGTTAAGCCCCTGCACATTGTTGGTCAGGTTGACCAGCCCCAGATTGACGCCGGTATCCTGCCCTTCATGCCAGTTGATGGCATTGATGGCGACCCCGCCAAACTGGTGACGCACCCGACCAGCACCCAAGAATACCCCGAGCTGCAGGCCGCTGAACTGATCCACATCTGAGAGGGCGAAGATCGGCAGATCAATGCCCTTCACCTGACCGGTCCGACCGTAGAGCAGCGAGGCGCGCGCCCCTTCCACCTGATGGGACGCGGGCAAATTGACCCCGGGCAGCGAGACCTGCACCGGAGTACTGGCCTGCGCGACACCGCACAGAGTAAGGGCGCTGCATGCCAGCAGCAGGCGGGAGAGTGTCATGGAAAGTTCCTTGGGCCATTGAAAGTGGCCCGATCCTAACAGTCAGGGGAGAGTGTGGGCACACCAGCAGGGACGAGGTGCGTCACGATACGTCACGGTTGGCCCTCTCACCTCTCCATCAGGTCTTGCGAAAGCGCCACCTCAAGGACAATCGGCCACTTTTTCGCAGCGAGTGGCCCCTCTTCCTTTCTTTGCCTGAGCGAACTGCCTAAAATAGTCGCCCTGCTGTATCCGGCATTCATCCATCTAGAGGATTTCCCATGGAGACGTTTCTGCTCGAAGGTCACCCCTTCGTTGCCTTGTGTGACCTTATCAAACATCAGGGGTGGGCCGATTGTGGCGGCGCCGCCAAAGCCCTCGTTGCCGAAGGGCTGGTCGAGGTGGACGGTCAGGTGGAGACCCGCAAGCGCTGCAAGATCGTGGCCGAACAGGTGGTCAACTTCAACGGCATGAAGGTCGTGGTGAAAGAGGGCGTCAGCCCGGAGATTGGCTAAACCCGTTTCGGGGAGCCACTCTCCGGCAACCCGCTAGCTGGCCTTGATCGACAGGGTCAGCACAAAACGCGCCATCGCCTCATCCCCGTTCAATGACGGACAGGTGGCTACCACCCGGATGGGGCGATTGATACGCTGACCGCTTGCCAGCGATTCGTCGATCATGGCGTCAATCTCCTCCCCCGCTGCGCAGTCGAACTGCACATCCCCCTCCGGTCGTTTCAAAAACTCCCCCTGCACATCCTTGAAGGCGAAGTGCACCTTCTTGCGCCGCTGCCGCCCCTTCTCCATCACCAGCAGACCGCCTACCAGATCGGCGCCGGTCGCCAGCGCGCCAAAATACATGCTGCCCAGATGGTTGCGGGTACGCCATCCAAGGGGAATGCGAATGCGCAGCGCCTTGGCGTTCATCTCTTCGATGATCGGGGCACAAAACCCGATGACGGGAATATAGCGCCAGGCAAACAGCCGAAGTGCCAGATTGGCTTTGAAGCGTTGCAAATCCATATGCGAACTGATCCGATGAGTTAATGTAAACAACATGTTGCCTGCATCTGCGCCATTCGACAAGCACAGGGATCACGGTTACGACCTTTTGCCCAACCCAAAAAAACAGAGGGAACCGCACCGGTTCCCTCTTTTCACTCATGTCGCTGTTACAGCAAATGTGCCGATCAGGCGCGCTTCTCTTCGAGCCAAGCCCCCTGACTCTGCATCTCGAACAGCTGGGCATAGTGACCGCCGAGGGCCATCAACTCACCATGGGTACCCCGCTCATTCACCTGACCGCGGGAGAGCAGCAGGATCTCGTCCGCATCGACGATGGTCGAGAGGCGGTGGGCGATGGCGATGGTGGTGCGGCCACGACGGGCAGCAGAGATCGCCTGCGACAGCGCCAACTCGGTCTGGGAGTCCACGCTGGCCGTCGCTTCATCCAGAATGAGGATACGCGGATCTCCCACCAGTGCACGGGCAAAGGAGAGCAGTTGCCGCTGACCGGCGGAGAGGTTCTTGCCACCCTCCTCCATCAGGGTGTTGATCCCCTGTGGCAAGCTGTGCACAAACTCGGCCAGCTGCACCTCGCTCAGCGCCTGCCAGAGCCGCGCGTCATCTATGCCGGCGCGGCCGAGACGCAGGTTCTCCGCCAGGGTGCCGACAAAGATAAAAGGATCCTGCTGCACCAGCCCGATGCTGCGGCGCACCGCCGCCAGCGACAGGGTATCCAGTGCGTGATCATCGAAGCGGATCTGCCCCTGATCCAGCGGATAGAAGCCCATCAGCAAGCTGATGATGGTGGACTTGCCGCTGCCGGTATGGCCCACCAGCGCCAGCATCTGGCCCGGTTTTGCGGCAAAGCTGACCTCCCGCAGCACCTGCTGCTCACCATCGTAGGAGAAGCTCACCCGCTCGAAACTGACCCGCCCTTCCAGCGGGCGCAACTCGCCCTCGGTGCTCTCGCGGGTTTCATCGAGCAGAGCAAAGACCCGCTCCCCCGCCACCATCGCCTGCTGCAACTGATTAAGCTGGTTGGTCATCTCGATGAGCGGCTCGATCATCCGGCCCAGATAGCTGATAAAGGCGTAGAGCACCCCTACCTGAATAGCACCCGCGTGGCTCCCCCCCTCATGGGCAAACAGCGCCAACAAGCCGATCAGCACCATCATGTAGAAGAGATCGATGAGCGGACGCAGCAAAATGCCGTTGATCTTGAGGCTCTTGATCCGTGCCGACCAGTGTTGCTGGTTCACCTCGGCAAAGGCGTTGGCAAAGTGGCGCTCCTGCACCATAGCCTGAATAACCGGCATCCCCTGCAGCGACTCGTTGAGGCGGCTGTTGATGTCGGAGAGCAGACTGCGGGTCGCTCGCACCACCGGCACGCTCAGTTTCTGGTAGAGCCACATCACCCCCCCCACTGCGGGCAGCAACAGGGAGCAGACCAGCATCAGCCGCAGATCCAGCAGCGCCATGGAGATGAGGATGCCGCACAACAGCACCACCTTTTGCACCAGCAAGCCGATCACCTGCACATAGAGGTTCATGATCGCCTCGGTGTCGTTGGTGATGCGGGAAATCAGCGAGCCGGAGCGATGCTTGTCAAAGTAGCGGGCCGGCAAGCGGATGGCGGTGGCAAACACCTGCTCGCGCAAGGTTTGCACCACCGCCTGGGCGATGCGATTGAAGCGCAGGGATTGCAAATAGAAGCCCGCCGCCGACAGCACCTGCAAGCCCAGATAGCCCGCCGCAATCAGAGCTATGGTAGGCAGCACGATATTGCGAGGCGCCAGATAGTCATCGATAAAGAGCTTGATCAGCAGCGGCCCGGCCACTTCGGCGCCGGTGGCAAGCAGCAAACAGATCCCCGCCTGAATAAGCCAGCGAGGATACTGGGCGCAGTAGGCGAGCAGTCGTTTAATGGTCGGATTCACAGGCTCTCCTCCACCGCTTCTTCGAGACGCTGGTAACGCACCATATCTGCATACCAGCCATTGTGCGCCATCAGGGTACCGTGATGACCTCGCTCGCTAACGGCCCCCTGCTCCAGCACCAGGATCTCGTCGGCCTGCTCCACCGCCGTCATGCGATGGCTGACCAGGATCAGGGTGCGACGATGGGCTTTGAGGGCATGCAGAATTTGCTGCTCAGTGTGGGCATCTACCGCCGAGAGGGCATCATCGAGCACCAGAATGGGCGCATCCAGCAGCAGGGCGCGGGCAATGGCCAGCCGCTGTTTCTGGCCGCCGGAGAGGGTCACCCCTTTCTCCCCCACCTCGGTCTCATAGCCCTTGGGGAAACGCACGATATCATCGTGGACACAGGCAATGCGCGCCACCCGTTCGACCTCCTGGCGGCTCGCATCGGGTTTGCCGAGGGCGATATTGGCGGCGATAGTGGTGGAAAACAGGAATGGCTCCTGCGGCACATAGGCAAACTGGCTGCGCAGTGTGGCGAGCGGCAGCTGGTCAATCGGAACGCCACCCATGACAATCGAACCGTGAGTCGGATTGGCAAGGCGCATCAACAGCTTGAGCAGGGAGCTCTTGCCTGCCCCGGTGCGCCCCACCACCCCGAGCATCTCCCCTTGCTTGAGGGTAACGTCGATATCCGCAAGCAGGGTGCGCTGCTCAAGTTGATAGCTCACCCCTTTGATCTGCAAAGGAAAGGCAGAGGTAAACGCGGCCGGCTGGGCGGGCTCTTCGATATCGCTGCGCTCCCCCAGCAGGCTTTCGATACGGGAGTAGGCGGCGCTACCCCGCTCGATGATGTTGAACAGCCAGGCGATGGCAAACATCGGCCAGATCAGCTGGCCGAGGTACATGGTGAAGCTGGTGAGCTCACCCAGGGTCAGCTCATCGCGCAGCACCAGCACACTGCCCCCCGCCACCGCGAGGAAGTAGGAGCAACCGATACAGAGATAGATGACCGGATCGAATTTGGCATCGATGCGGGCCACCGCCATATTGCGCTCCCCCGCCTGTTTGGTCAGCTCGGCAAAGCCTTCATCTTCCAGCGATTCAACCGCATAGGATTTCAACACCCGCACGCCGGAAAGGGCCTCCTGGGTCTTGTTGTTGAGCTTGGAGAAGGCCCCTTGCGCAGCCTTGAACTGGGTGTAGATCTGGGTGCCAAAGCGGTTCATGAAATAGGCCATCACCGGTAGCGGCAGCAAGGAGACCAGCGTCAACTGCCAGGAGTACTGGCTGCACATGATGGAGAGCACCAATACCCCGACCATGATGGAGTCCACCAGAGTCAGCACCCCTTCGCCAGCGGTCATCTCCACAGCCTGAATGTCATTGGTGGCATGGGCCATCAAATCGCCAGTACGGTGGCGCTGATAAAAATCGGGGCTCATCCGGGTGAAATGGCTGAAAAGGCGATTGCGCAACACATAGGCCAGACGGTAAGAGGCACCAAACAGCATCACCCGCCAGACGTAGCGCAGCAGATAAATCAGCACACCCAGGCCAAACAGCCCCGCCAGATAGCGCATCAGGGTACCATTGTCGAGACCGCCCTTGGTGATGCCATCCACCACCCAGCCCACCACTTTGGGCGGAATAACGGTCAACAGGGCTACCATCAGTAGCAGGGAGATGGCAGCCAGATAACGGGGCCACTGCTCCTTGAAAAACCAGCTCAATCGTAGAAATACGCTCACACCACCAACCTTTAGCGCTCTCTGCCCGTGACCGCTCCAAGGAGCCGCCATCAGAGAAGCCACGCAGAAATAGAAGAATGAAAACAATCGCCTCCGGCTGGAGGCGATTCGAACGAAAGCTCATCATATCCCGAACCGGGATGGTTGAGAATAATTACTATTTAATTCACTGTGACATGCGATCATCCCCTGATGAATAGGGATTATACGAATTTTCATGCTGCTCACCGGTCAACAGGAAGTGTGACACCTCTTCCCGGGTCTGGCTGAACACCTGTTGCAACTGCTCCAGATCCGTCTCGCTTAGCACCTCGTTTTGCCGCAGGCGCCACTCCAGCTCGCCAGCCACCAATTGCAGACGGGCCGCCGAGATATTGGCAGACACCCCCTTGAGGGTGTGCAGAAGCTTGCTGGCCACCTCGGGCTGCTGACGGCGCAGGGCAGAGCGGATCTCCCACAGATCGTCCTTGTGCTCCGACATGAACAGCTTGAACAGGATCTGCAATGCCTCCTTGTCCTGCTCCAGCCGCTTGAGGGCATCCTGCAGATCGAGGATCCCGATCATATCCGGCGGTTTCACCTCCATGATCCCCGCCTGCTCCACCCCTTGCGGCTTTACCCACTGCAGCAGGTTGTTGTAGAGATCCAGCTTGCTCACCGGCTTGGTAACATAGCCATTCATCCCCACCCCCAAGCAACGCTCCTTGTCACCGGGCATGGCGCTGGCGGTGAGGGCAATGATGGGCACATCGTGTTTGTCGACCATCTTGCGGATCTGGCGGGTGGCATCGAGTCCGTCCAGCACCGGCATCTGCAAATCCATCAGGATCACGTCAAAAGGCTGCTCTGCGACCCGCTCCACCGCCTCCCGACCATTGCTGACCACACACACTACCGCATCGACGCGCCGCAGATACTCGATGATGAGCTGCTGATTGACCCGGTTATCTTCCGCCAACAGCACTCGGGTACCCTGCAACAGAGATTTGAAGTGTTGCTGATCCCCCTGTGCCTCGGCCTTGCGCAGGTTGAGCTCGTAAGAGCTGCCGTTGAGCAGTTCGTCCACCTTGGCCAGCAGGGCATTTTCGGTCATCGGTTTGGGCAGAAAATGGGTCAGCCCCATGCTATCCATCCGGGCGTGCAGCCCCTCTCTGGCCCAGGCGCTGATCATCAGGATGGGGATCCGCCGCCACTGGCTGTGCTGATACATCTCCAGCGCCAGATCGAGCCCATCCTCCTGACCCATGCGCCAGTCGAGGATCGCCAACCGCAGATTCGGTCCCTCTTCACGGAGCAGCTGACGGGCGCGGGAAAGGGAGTTAACCGGCAGCACTCGCACTCCCGCCCGAGTCAGAATGTCCCGGGCCAGATCCAGCACCAGTTCGTTGTCATCCATCACCATCACCAGCGGCTGGTTTTCGAAGAAGACTTTCCGTCCAGCCACGCCGTAGACCGCCTGCGCCATCGGAATATCGAACTTGAACAGAGAGCCGACGCCAGGCTTGCTCTCTACGGTGATCCGCCCCCCCATCAGCTCCACCAGCCGCTGGGAGATATTGAGCCCGAGTCCCGAGCCGCCATATTTTCGGGTATTGCCCGCCTCCAGCTGGGTAAACGCCTGAAACAGTTGGGTCTGCTTCTCTTCGGCAATACCGATGCCGGTATCGCGCACACTGAAGCGGATCCGCATTGGGTGAGGATTGGCCAGCTCGATGCAGACTTCGACTTCACCGCGTTCGGTAAACTTGATGGCGTTGTTCACCAGATTGACCAGCACTTGTCCCAATCGCAAGGGATCCCCACGCAAGAAGACCGGCACTTCCGGTGACTTGCGAATAACCACTTCCACGTGTTTGCGCTCCGCCAGATCGGCAAACATGCCCGCCAGCGAATCGAGCTGCTCGCTGAGATCGAAGTCGATCTCCTCCAACGTCAGCTTGCCTGACTCCACCTTGGTCAAATCAAGGATGTCGTTGATCAGCAGCAGCAGGGTATCGGATGAGGATTTGATCTTGCCCAAATAGTCCCGCTGTTGCTGATCCAGTTCAGTCTGCAGTGCCAGCGAGCTAAAACCTATGATGGCATTCATGGGGGTGCGGATCTCATGGCTCATGTTGGCCAGAAAATCGCTTTTGGCCTGGGCCAGCAAGCCGGTCTGGCGCGACAACTCGCTCAGCTTCTGGTTGCGGCGCCACAGGGTGAAGGCCACCAGCGCAAAGCAGATCAAAGCCCCGCACAGCACCATCAGATAGAAGCGGTTCATCAAAGAGGAAGCGCGCTCCAGCTTGTCGAGTTTCCAGCGCACCAGACTCTCGATCACATGCATGTCGATGAGCTGGTAACGCAAGGTGTGATAGGCAATCACCTGCTGGCTCATCTCCTTGCTCAGGCGGATCAGGGTAGCGATCTCCGGCAAGTTGCCATAACGGGATTGCAACTGCTGTTGCAGCTGATCCAGCGTAGTCTGTTCACGTTTGTCCCAACTGCGCTGCAGATAGTTGCTCAGTTGCGCCAGCTCCTCCAGGTCGCGATGGAGAGCACTGTCTGACGGGCTTATCCCCCGCACCTTTTTAATCTGGGCCTGCAGGGGCGCATTGAGATACTCGATAGCCATCTCAATGGCATGAAGCCTGGCCAGCGCCATCAGATAGGTGTCCATGTCCTCAAGCAGTGCCTGGGAGAGATCGTCTTGCACCAGCTCGGGATCGCTTCTGACTTCCCGTACAAAACCGTCAAGGGTGATGGATAACTGGTTCAGGCGCTGCTGGACATTGCTGTCATTGGCCTGCTCCCGCCCAAGCAGATAGACGGTATCGGCGTTGATCCGGTTCAGCACCACCTCGGCCGCGTCGTTCAGGTCGTGGGCCTGTTGCTGCTGACTGAGCGACTGCCAGCAGTAGCCCGAAAAGGCGAGCAGCAAGGCAACGATCAGCCCTGGCACAGCACGGTTTTTCCGTGATCCTTTATTCATCCCGTCTCGACTCTCATCTGGTGGTCGCTGAATTATCCGGTCAGGCAATGAACCCTGGGGGAATTATCCACTCCCGCTGGGCACTGTGTTACCGTTATTGCTCTGATATTTCGCTATTGTTTCGCGATTGCTTCATTCTGGCTTCTCATCATATCCCCGGCCAGAGCTGATTTAGAAGGAACCAATTATGTCATTTATCACTACTTATTGTAGCCACTGCTTTACCAGGAACCGCCTGCCCGGTACCCATATCGATACATCTGCCAAATGCGGGCGCTGCAAAGCCCTCCTGTTCAGCCAGACCCCTTGCCTCGGGAAGGCGGATAACTTCGATACCCTGATCCACTCAGATATCCCGGTCGTGGTCGATTTCTGGGCCAGCTGGTGCGGCCCCTGCCAGCAGTTTGCTCCGGTATTTCATGAGGTTGCCCATGAACTCGAACCACGGATGCGCTTTGTCAAAGTCGATACCGAGCAGCAGAGCACCATTGCCGCCCGTTACGCCATTCGCAGCATCCCCACCCTGATGGTCTTCAAACAAGGCAAACTGGTGAACCAGATAAATGGCTCCTTGCCCAAGAGCATGTTCAAGCAATGGCTGGAACAGTTCATGGATGTTTGATTTATATTTCGCACATGTTTTATTTATGTGTTCATTTCCTCATTTTTATCAATGAGTATGTGAGTAGAGGCTGATTTTCAACATGTGAGTCTGTTTCAAACAAGTGAATGGATGTAATCTCGGCAACACAAAAACAACCATAAATTAACCGAGAGAACATTATGCACACATCAGCTGTACCCTCTGCTCCATCTCGCTGGCTGGACATCAAATCAGGGATCGTCATCCTGGATGTTTTGCTACTTTGTGCCATGCTCGCCTGGCTCCCGTTTGACCCCATGGTCAACAAGGGGCTGGGTATTCTGGTCTTTATCGCCATCCTCTGGCTGACCGAAGCACTGCACGTCACCATCACCGCACTGCTGGTACCCCTGCTGGCTACCGTGCTCGGGGTGTTTGACATGAGCAAATCCCTCACCGATTTTGCCAACCCGATCCTGTTCCTCTTTTTTGGCGGTTTCGCCCTCGCGGCAGCCCTCTCAAAACAGGGACTGGATACCCTGATGGCAGGCAAGGTGATGCACCTGGCCAATGGCCATCTGGGTTGGGGCGTCATCCTGCTCTTTACCATCACAGCCGCCATGTCGATGTGGATCAGCAACACCGCTACCACCGCCATGATGCTGCCACTGGCGATCGGTATGCTGGCACGCCTCGATAGCAAAAAAGAGCGCGCCACCTTCGTCTTCGTATTGCTGGGGATCGCCTACAGCGCCAGTATCGGCGGCATCGGTACCCTGGTGGGTAGCCCACCCAACGCCATCGCAGCCGCCCAGATGGGGATTGGCTTCACTGACTGGATGAAATTCGGTGTTCCAGTAGTGCTGATCCTGATGCCCTGCGGCATTGCCCTGCTCTATCTGGTAACCCGCCCGCGTCTCAGCCACCGCGTCGAGATCCAGGATGTCACCATCAACTGGACCCGCGAGCGTAAAGTGACGCTGGCAATCTTCCTGACCACAGTTGTGCTCTGGATCGGCTCACAACCCATCTCCAACGCCTTTGGCGGTATTCCGCAACTCGACACCCTGATTGCCATGGGCGCCATCGTAGCCATCGTAGTCAGCCGTGTCGCCAGCTGGGATGACGTCAACCAGAACACCGACTGGGGCGTGCTGATGCTGTTTGGCGGCGGTCTGACCCTGAGCGCCATTCTCAAGGCCACTGGTACCAGCGCCTTCCTGGCCAGCCATTTGTCGGCCGTGCTCTCCAACGCCAACATTTTTGTCGTGTTGCTTATGCTGGCCGCCTTCGTGGTATTCCTGACCGAACTGGTCTCCAACACCGCCACCGCCGCACTGTTGGTTCCCCTGTTTGCCGGTGTCGCCGAGGCGCTGGGTGTATCACCTGTGGTGATGTCGGTGTTGATCGCTATCGGTGCCTCCTGTGCCTTTATGCTGCCGGTCGCCACGCCGCCCAATGCCATCGTCTTTGCCAGTGGCCACATCCGCCAGAGGGAGATGATGAAAGCCGGTATGGCTCTGAACGTGGTCTTTACCGTGTTGCTCGCCCTGCTGGCCTACTTCGTTGGCGATATCCTCTGATCCACCTCCCCCCCCCAATAAATAAAAGGCTATGTCCTAAGGAAGGTGCGAACAAGCGGTTCGCACCTTCACCACGAACTCCTTGTCCGCATTTGAAATGCCCATCACTCCCAAAAACTGACTTTTTGCTGCAAGTATTCGGCTATTAAGCGCCATTTAGCCTCATTTTCGAGGCTTATATCAATTTTTGGGCACAGCTATCCCATGCCCGTATCATCTGGTCCACGCGAAACAGATTCGCCAGCGTAAACAACATCGCCAGTTGGTTGTCGTTCTTGCGCAGCCCCTTGAACCGCGCCTTCACAAAGCCAAACTGACGTTTGATGATCCGAAACGGGTGTTCCACTTTGGCGCGGATGCTGGATTTGAGCCTCTCAAAGGCAATCACAGCCTTGTTTTTTCGCGGATGCTTTTTGAGTTCCTTGAGCCTGCCAGGTCGCATCGCAATCGCCCATTGTGCCTTTACATCGGCCAGCTCTTCACGGTTTTCTGCACCCTGATATCCTGCGTCAGCGAACACAAATGCCTCCTCGCCATGGAGCAGATGTCCCACTTGATTGAGGTCGTGCTCATTGGCTGCCGTGGTCTCCAGACTGTGCGTCAGGCCACTCTTGGCATCGACCAACGTGCCTTGCTTCATCATGATGCCGGCGTCAGAAAGCCATTGGTTGACGGCGTCGAAGAGCTGCCGGGCCAGCCGGTGCTGCTCCAGCAGATGGCGGAAGTTCATGATGGTGGTACGGTCGGGGATGGCCTGGTCCAGTGAGAGCTTGGCAAACAGACGCATCGAAGCAATCTCGTAGAGCGCATCCTCCATGGCGCCGTCGCTAAGGCTATACCACTGTTGCATGCAGTGAATGCGCAGCATGGTATCGAGTGGGTAGGGGCGACGGCCATTACCTGCCTTGGGATAGACGGGCTCGATGACCTCCAGCATCATTGCCCATGGGAGCAACGCCGCCATGCGAGCCAGGAATAACTCCTTACGGGTTTTGCGGCGTTTGCCATTGAACTCGCTATCCGCGAAGGTGATCTGATGATTCATGCTGAACCTCATAACAGGCACCAAGTGGGGCTTGCAATCTCACATCAGGGACTTGTTCGCACCTTCCCTATGCGGTGACCGAGCGGATGGCGGAGCATAAATAGTCGAGCTTGATCACTGTGCTTGTTCAGCCTTGATTCACCAGCAATACAATTGATAACACTTTTCATTACTCTTACTGCGTTATAAACTTGCTCCCCCCGGGCTGCCCCGCCCGGGTGCTGGAGCCTTTATGACAAGCCTTTCTCTCTCACCCCGACAATTCTGGCAGTGGCTGGCCTACCACCATCAGGCCGCCGAGGGCACCCTCTATCTGATGTTCTTCTCCGGCCTGCTGCTGTGGGAACCGCTGACTCCGCTCTGGTCGCTGGCACGCTGGAATCTGTTTTTGCATGTGATGCTCTCGCTCACCCTGTTTCCGCTGCTGTTTGGCGCCTTCTGGCTCTCCCATCGCAGCTTGTTGAACCGCAGCAACAAACCTTTTTTGCGCACCACTGGGCGGATTATCGAAGCCCTGCTGCTGATCTGTCTGGCCAGCGGCCTGCTGCTGGTGCTGCACGGTACTCCGGGCGATGCCATGGGCAACCTCGCCAGCTGGGCCCACTGGTTGAGCGCATTGGCGTTAACTCCTCTGGTGCTGCGCCACGCCTGGCGCTGGACCATCTTGAAATGGCGCTCCTGATCCCATGTTGAAGTCATCTCTTTGTGCATGTTTGTCACCTCTGTTGGCACTCGTCCTGCTGCTGGCCAGCCCCTTCGCGTTTGCCCAGCAGATGAGTTCAGGGATGCTCGCCTATGAGGAGGGAAACGCCCCGCGCCTCGTCACCGCCAACCTGAGCGCAGGTTCCGTCACCCTGCTTGAGCGCGATAGCGGCAAGCGCCTAAAAGAGCTGCAGTTGGGGGGCGATCTGCGCCAGCTTGCCCGCGCCGATGACGGTACCCTGCTGGTCACCGACTACAGCGGCGATCGCCTGCTGCTGCTGGATGATGATCTCGATCTGGAAAAGGCGATCCCCACCGGTCATAGACCCTACGGGGTCATCTTCGATGCCAAGCGGCAGTGGTTCTGGGTGACGCTGTTCGAATCAGCTCGTCTGCAGGCTTACGACAGCGCCGGCAACCTCCAGCTGGATGCAGAAACCGCCGAGACCCCGCGCGGGCTGGCCCTGACCGACGACGATCGCCTGCTGCTCACCCACGCCATGACCGGCCAGCTCGCCATCTATGATCTCGCCAAACTCGGCAATAGCGCCAAGGGAGCTTCGCTTCCCAAGCCCAAGCTCATTACCCTGGCCGAGACCCATAGCGACACGCCGAGCGACTCTCAGGGATTGCCGCGCCTGCTCGATGGCATCGCCCTCTCCCCCGATGGCAGCGAGGCCTGGTTGCCTCATGTGCTGTGGAGCTTTGATCACCCTTTCCAGTTTCAAAGCACCGTCTTTCCGGCGGTCTCCATCATCGATCTCGATGAGGAGAAAGAGCGGGTCGATGAAAGAAAACAGCTCTTTTTGCAGATCAACCTGCCCAGCGTCGGCAACCGCAGCCAGATCGTCTCCAACCCGTTCGCGGCGCGCTTTGCCGCCGACGGCAAGCGGGTCTATCTGACCCTGGCGGGCTCGGAAGATCTGCTGGTGTTTGATCTCTCCCGCAGCGGCAAGTCCAACAACAACCGTCACCGCCGCAAGAAGTTTCAGGGGGGCGCCAAGGCGACCCAGCTCTTGCGTCACCTGCCGGGCCAGAATCCGCGGGATCTGCTGATCGATGGCGACCATATTCTGGTGCACAACGCCATGGGGCAGGATCTTACCCGCCTCAATAGCGGCGGTAGCGGCCCGTTTGCCCGAGTCACCGTCGATCTGCCCCACTTCGCCAAGCTGGTAGAGACGGATCCGCGCCCCGAACCGCTTCAGCGCGGCGAGCGGCTGTTCAACCTTGGTAACACTGCGTCCAACCCACGCTTCCCCATGGCGGGAGACAACTGGATGAGCTGCAACTCCTGCCATCTGGATGGGTTCAACTTCACCAACCGCTATCTGATGGCAGCCCATCGCCAGAAGAGCGGCGACAACGCCATCAACGGCCACGCCAACCTCACCAATATGGTGGCGGGGGATTTTGTCGGCGAATACCTGCGCATGACCCAGCAGACCCAGGGCGGCATGGGCCATGACACCCGCGATGGCGCCGAGCCTGTTGACCCCGCCAAGCCCCAACCGGAAGTGAAAGCGATGATGGAAGACTTACACTCCTTCGTCACCGCCGATGGCAACCTCCCCTATCTCGCCAACTGGCTACGACTCGATGCCCCGCGCACAGATCCCGCCAAGGCGCCAACTACTCACCCGAAGGAGTGGCTCAACTCTGCCTCCTGCCAGAACTGTCACAACCAAGCGTTCAAGGATTGGAGCGAGAGCAACCACCGGCTGATGGGCAACTCCCACCCCTACTACAAGGTGGTACAGGCGCTGGCCCGCGAAACCGAAGGGGAAGCGTTCGGCCAGTGGTGTCAGGGCTGCCACATGCCCCAGCAGGTGATGACAGGCCAGCTGGATCTGCCCAAGGGCTCCCACATGTTCGAGCAGGGGGGCGCCTCGCTGATTGCCGCTCACAAAGCGGGCGAACCTGTGGTGGAGGAAGGGACCGGCTGCGTGCTCTGCCATCGCATCACCAAGGTAGAGGATGCGGGCGGCAACAGCGCCTTTACCGTGAATTTGAAAGACCGCGAGAACTATGTGTTCGAAGATGCCGCGGGCGGCAGCCTCCAGCACTGGCTGGCCGAGCGGCAGATCAACGCCCGTCCGGCGGCCCACAAAGCCTCCTATCAGAAGGATTTCTACCGCGATGCCGCCCTGTGCAAGTCGTGCCACAACGAGTTTGCCCCCGGCACCGGCGCCAATATCGTCAACACCTGGGACGAGTGGGAAAAATCCAGCTTCGCAAATGCGGAGGATCCCGCCAAGCGGCGCACCTGCATCGACTGCCATATGAACCCGGAGCCGGGCAATGGCGGTGCGCCGGTGGCGGGCCAGTCCACCGAAAACGGCACCATGAAGGCGCGGCTCTATCGCCACAACTTTACCGGCGCCCAGCACCAGCTGGTGGGGCTGCGCAATCCAGAACTCGAGCAGGAGAGCCTGGCGCTCTTGCGCTCCAGCGCTACCCTCTCCGCCCGTATCGAACAGGCTGCCGATAGTCAGCAGCTGGTGGTGCGGGTCGCCAATACCGGCGCAGGCCATGCCCTGCCCACCGGGGTGGCCGATTTTCGTGAACTCTGGCTGGAGCTGACCGTCACCGACACCAGCGGCAAGCTGGTGCTTGCCAGCGGCCAGCCGGTGGATGGCGCTGTCCCTGAGAATGCTCGGTTGTTCAGAAAAGTGTTCGGTGATGCCGAGGGCAAGCCGGTGGGGCTCAAGTTCTGGCGCTACGCCAAGCTCTTGGAAGATACCCGCATTCCGGCCGATGGCTGGCGCGATGAAGCCTGGCCGCTACCTGCAGATGCCCAAGGGCCCTTCAAGGCCGATATCAAACTCAATTTCCGCACCTACCCCAAGTGGGTCAATGATGCGGTGCGCGCCGCCGAGCCGAGCTTGCCGGAGCCACCCATAGTGCAGCTAAATCGGTTGCAACTTACCCTGCAGCCTCTCCCCGTCACGCCCGCTACGGAGCCTCAATCCTGATGTTTGCAAGTTTTCTGATTACCCTGCGCGAGGGGCTGGAAGCCTTCCTGCTGGTCGGCATCTGCCTCTCCTACCTCGCCAAGCTGGGGGCGAGCCGCTACAACAAGTTCATCTATCTGGGGGTGGGGCTTGGCCTTATCGCCTCACTTGTCGTCGCCTTCCTGTTCCAGGTGGTGGTGAGCCAGTTCGAGAGCGAGCGCTACAACCACCTGTTGATGGCAGGGATCCTGATGTTTGCCACTCTGGTGCTCACCTATATGGCGATCTGGATGCAAAAACAGGCCAAATCCCAGGTAGGGGCCATGACGGCGCGCATAGATGCAGCCATCGATGGCGGCAACCTGTTTGGTCTGGTGCTGCTCGCCTTCCTTGCTGTGATGCGCGAAGGGTTTGAAACCGTGCTCTTCTTCTCCGCCCTGCTCTATTCGGGCCAAGGGGTCGATCTGCAATCCGGCCTGATGGGCGCGCTGGCGGGGTTGCTGGTCTCCATCGCGCTGGTGTGGGGGCTGCTGCGTTCCACCCGCAAGGTGGCGCTGGCGCCTTTCTTCCGCTGGACCGGCCTGCTTATCATCATCATCGCCGCAGGCTTGCTCTCGTCTGCCGTCAACATGTTGCAGGCGGCTGAGATCATCACCTTCTGGACCACGCCGGTGTTCGACATCAGCCACATTCTCGACGATCAGGGGGTATTTGGTACCTTCCTGCGTGCCCTGTTTGGCTACAATGCCTCACCCGCTGGCTTGCAGCTGCTGACCTGGGCCCTCTATCTGGCGATCTTCGTGACCCTCTGGCAGCGCAGCTATCGTCCGCAGGTGAGCGCCGCGACTGGCAAAGGCTGAGCCAACTCGCCCTGTGGCAACAAGGCCACGGGGTAACAACACTATTCAGGAGCCGCGCCTTGGCGCGGTTCCCTTATCTATCAAGCAGTTTCGGAATAGGTCATGAGCGATAACAACAAGAAAAGCATTGCAGTGCTGGGCGCTGGCCCCGCCGGTTTGATGGCCGCCTGGCGCCTGCGCCGCGCCGGTTTTGCAGTCACCCTGTTCGAGCAGGAGCCGGTGGTCGGCGGCATGTGCGCCACCCAGACCTTCAAGGGGCGCGATGGGGAGTATCGTTTCGACTACGGCGGTCACCGCTTTATCACCAAAAACCCCGAACTGCTCGCCTTTATCGACGAGCTGATGGGGGACGATCTGCTCCACGCCGAGCGCAAGAGCGTGATCCGCTTTGGCGGACGCACCTATGACTACCCCTTGAACCTGCCCAACCTGCTCAAGACGGCGCCGCTGGCCCTGATGGCCGGTGCGGTAAAAGACTTGCTGCTGTTGCCCTTTAGCAAGAAGCCGGATGATTTTGCCAAGGCGAGCTTTGCCGAGTGGATCCAGAGTCACTTTGGCCGCACCCTCTACCGTCAGTTCTTCGAGGGCTACACCGGCAAGCTGTGGGGCATCAACCCGGACAAGCTCTCCGCCGACTGGGCCGGCCAGCGCATCAGCCTTATCGACCTTAAAGACGTGGCGCGCCGCCTGCTGCCAAGACGCAACGGCAGCCTCTCGGTACGCACCTATGCCCGCAAATACCGCTACCCCAAATATGGCTTCGGCCAGATCTTCACCACTCTGGGGGAGCGACTGGTGGCAGAGGGCGTTGAGCTCAAAACCGGCGCCACCATCACCCGCCTTGAGCAGGCCGATGGCCGCATCGAACGGGTTTATTGGAAAAAAGATGACGTTGAGCAGAGCGAGCGCTTTGATCAGGTGATCTCCACCCTGCCGCTGCCGCTCACCTGCCAGCATCTGGGCTTGCCGTGCGATCTACACTACCGGTCGCTTCGCTTCGTCAATATGCCGCTTAAAACAGAGAACCTGTCGGACAACACCTGGCAGTACCTCTCCGACCCCCATATTCTGGCGACCCGCCTGCAGGAGCCGCGCCGCCGCAGCCCCTTTATGGCGCCCCAGGGCCAGACCTCGGTGATGCTGGAGATCCCCTGCAATCCGGGGGATGCCACCTGGCAGGCACCGCTCTCTGATCTGCGCGGTCGGGTTACCGCCGATCTGGCGAGCCTCGGCGTCGATACCGCCAAGCTTGGCGATGAAACTTTTGAAGCGCGTAGCGAATACGCCTATCCGCTGATGGATCTCGGCTATCAGGCCCGTCGTAACGAAGCGATCAAGGCGCTGATGCCCATCACCAACCTCATCATGACCGGCCGTCAGGGGACGTTCCGCTACATCTTCACCGACACCGCCATGGAGATGGGGATGATGGCTGCCGACATGGTGATCGACGGGGTGGACAGACGCCACGCCATCTTTAACCATCGCAACGAAAATACCGTGATTGAAACCCAGAGCGTGGCCTGATGGCCGCGCCATTGGCATAAGTAAGGAGAACAGGATGACCATCCGCCCGGGTTTACTCGCCCTCACCCTGCTGCTGGCCCTGAGCGGGCAGGCGCAGGCTTACTCCTACGCCGCCGCCGGCAAGGAGCCACTGATCGACGCCCGCGAAGCGCTGCTGGGCGCCGCCACTGACGGCAAGGATGCCAGCGCCACCTTGAGCGAGATTGCCGACGAGCTGGCCTATCTGGAACAGCACCACAAGGTGGAACTGCAAGCGCCGCTGGCCGCCGCCATCAAGGCCAAAGATGCCGCCGCCACCGCCGCCCTGCTCAACCGCGCCTACAAGGCGGAGATCGAGCGCCGCCTCGAAGGGGCCAGCCAGAATCTTGGCGACTACCAGACCGCCAAGGTGCTGGTGGTCAAGAGCAAGCGCTTCCTCGACTTGATCCTCCCATCACTCAATGAAGGGGATCGCAAGGCCGCCGAGCTGGCGCTGGCCAAGGTGCTGGATGCCATCGGCAACCCGGGGGTATTCGGGGTGGGCGCCAAGCCCGCCGATGCTGCCGCCTTTAGCGATGCAGAAAAAGCGCTGATGGCCGTGCTGGCGCCGCTTTGATGGCAACCTGCCAATCATTGCGCCACCTCGCTGTGACAAACGGTGGGTTTCGCTGCGATCTACCCACCCTACGCACGGCCTGCCGATAAATGCACCCGGACGCTGGTTTGCCCCCTTCTCCCCTTGCGGGAGAAGGGCTGGGGATGAGGGGTAAGGTAATGGCCCGGCGTTGGCCTTCCCCCTGCTCCACCACCATTTGGCTGCTCATTCTGCTGCAACTGGCCTGGCTCGGCTGGCTGCTGGCCTTCCCGGTGGCGCTCGATTCCGATGATGCCCTCAATTTCGCCCACGGGGTGACGCGCTTTAGCGTGCTGGAGTTCTCCCCCCACTTTCCGGGCTACCCCGCCTTTATCTGGCTGGCGCGGCTGATCAATCTGGCGATGGACGATCCGGCCCGCGCGGTGCAGTGGGCCAGCCTCTTGGGTAGCAGTTTGCTGGCGCCGCTCGCCGCCTTGCTGGCGGTCAGATTGTGGCAACGGCCCAGCCTGCTCGCCCCCGTCTGGTTGCTGGTACTGGCACTGCCGCTCACCCCGACGCTGGCGCTCTCCGGCCTTTCGGACGGACCCGCGCTCGCCGCCTGGCTCGGAACGCTGCTGGCCTTGCAGCAGCGCAAGAGAGCGCTGGCGGGTCTGTTACTGGGCCTTATGCTGGCGCTGCGTCCCTCCTATTTTGTGCTGGCGTTGCTGCCCCTGTGGCTCGGGCTGGCGCAGAAGGAAACGCGCGTCAGGTTTGTGCTCCCCATCGTGCTGGTGGGGCTAGCCTGCCTGCTGTTTGTCTGGCAGGCCGATGGCTGGGCCTATTTCAGCGAGGGGCGGCGCTTTACCGATGGTCACTTTACCCTGTGGGGCAACACGGCGGCGGCCCACGGCGATCGGCTGCTGAGCTGGGCGAGCACCTTCAACGATCAGCTCACCCCGCTTTGGCCCTTGACTGTCGGGACACTGCTGGTACTGCCGCTTTGGCAAAGAGCAAAAAACCACACTGCCGCCCTCCCCCCGCTCTGGACGCTCTACTGGTTTGCCCTGCTGCTCTGGACCCTGTTTGGCCAGAACCCTGACAATCCCCGCCATCTGGCCCCCATCACCCTGCTCGGTATTGTGCTGCTGGCAGGCTGGCTGCCACGCCGTGGTGAGTGGGTGGTCGCAGTCGCCGGATTGCTGCTGCTCGGCGTGACCTTTACCCTGCCCCGTCCACCCGCCATGGTGCAGGCAGCAAGGCTCGCAGAGAAAAGCTGCCCGGCGCTGGTGACCCAGTGGGGAGTGAGATTGCTGCGGGAGACCACAGCTCTGCCGGTGACCGATGGCTGGTACAAGGGGGATGCGGCGCTGGCGCTCTCTCTGGGAGCCTGTCGCCTCAGTCGCCGCCCCATCGCCGCGAGCGAGATGCCCAGCGCGGTGCGCCAGCACTGGTTTGCCCCGCGCTTTGCCGCCGAGCCCGGACTCTGGCTCGCCATACCGGATCCATAGCTGCGACAAAACTGATAGACTGCTTTTTTCGCGCTTTTCAACCCGACGTTTCGCATCAACTGGACACCCTATGCCCCAATCGCCAACAGCTCAGGCTGCCGCCCTCTCCCCCCGCTTCCTGTTTATCCTGCTCGGCGCTCTGGCGGGTCTGACCCCGCTGGCGGTGGATATGTATCTGCCCGCCATTCCGGCCATCGCCCGGGATCTGGCCACCAGCATCGACGGCGCCCAGCTCACCATCAGCGCCTTTTTGGGCGGCTTTGCCATCGGCCAGCTCTTCTACGGCCCGCTCGCCGACAGCTATGGCCGCAAGCCGGTGATCCTGGCGGGGCTCATCATGTTTGCCATCGCCTCGGTGGGCTGCGCCATGGCGGACTCCCTGCCCGAATTGCTGGCCTATCGGATGTTGCAGGCAGCGGGCGGTGCGGCGGGCTCTGTGGTGGTCAATGCCCTGCTGCGCGATCTGTTCGAGAAGGATGCGTTTTCTCGCGCCATGTCGTTCGTCATTCTGGTGATGACCCTGGCGCCGCTGGTGGCCCCTGTGGTGGGCGGCTATATCAGTGCCCACGCCGACTGGCGGGTGATCTTCTGGCTGCTGGTGGGGATCAGCCTGCTGATCTGTCTGGTGATGCAGTGGAAAATTCAGGAGACCCTGAAACCGGAGCACCGTCAGCCCCTTAATCTGGGCCAGATCCTCAAGAACTACTGGGGGGTGCTCTCCCATCGCGGCGCCATGGGTTATGTGCTGTGCGGCTCCCTCTCCAGCTCCGGCATGTTCGCTTTCTTAAGCGGCTCCCCTTACGTCTATATCGAGTACTTCAAGGTGCCGACCGAGCACTACGGCTGGCTGTTTGGCCTCAATATCCTGCTGATGATGGTGGTCACCTTCGTCAACAGCCGACTGGTGAAAGGGGTGGGCGCCGAGCGGATGCTGCAATACGGCCTGCTGGTGCTGCCCTGCGCGGGCGCCCTGCTGGTCTACAACGCCTGGAGCCAGACCGGCGGTCTGTGGGGCATCGTCATTCCGGTGGTACTGTTTGTCGGCCATATCAGTCTGGTGGGCGCCAACGCCATGACCGGCCTGATGGGCCACTTCCCGCAATCTGCGGGCACCGCATCGGCACTGGCGGGCACCCTGCGCTTTGGCATCGGCGCCCTGGTCGGCATTCTGGTCAACCTCAATCCGCCCCACTCGCCGCTGCCCATGGCCATCGCCATCGCCTGCTGCGGCGTGGGTTCCACCCTGAGTTACTGGCTGCTGACCGGCAAGCGAGGCAATTGATCCCCCTCCCCCGGTCAGAAAAACGAAAGAGGCTTCCGTCAACGGAAGCCTCTTTTCGTACTGGCGCCCAGACGTTCAGAACTGGGCACTGTTGAGCCAAAGGTGCGCCCCTATGCTCACCAGATAACCGAGCAAGATGGCAGGCAGCCACTTCAGGTGGCCAAAAAAGGTATACATGCCGTGGGCCTGTCCCATCAGGGCCACCCCGGCCGCAGAGCCGATGGAGAGCAGGCTGCCGCCCACTCCGGCAGTCAGGGTCACCAGCAGCCACTGCCCCAACGCCATATCCGGGTTCATCGACAGCACGGCAAACATCACGGGAATGTTGTCGATGACGGAGGACAAGACCCCGATGAAGATGTTGGCCATGGTGGGATCCCCAGCGTCATACAACCAGTGTGATACCAGCTCCAGATACCCCATAAAGCCCAGCCCACCGACACACATCACCACCCCGTAGAAGAAGAGCAGGGTATCCCACTCCGCCTTGGCCACCTTGTTGAACACATCAAATGGCACCACAGAACCCAGACTGCGTAACCGCACGTCATCGCCATTGCGTTCATAGAGCGCACGCTTGCGGGCAAGGGATCGCGGCAGCGACTTGCGCAAATAGAAGCCGAAAAACTGCAGATAACCGAGCCCCAGCATCATGCCCAGTACGGGTGGCAAATGGAGGAAACTGTGGCATAGCACCGCCGTGATGATGGTCAGCAAGAACAGCGCGACGATGCGGCGGGCCCCCCGCTTGAGATCGACCACCTCGTTATCAGCCTCCGGCACATGACGCGGCACCATCAGGCTCATCAGGATGGCCGGCACCAGAAAATTGAGCAGAGAGGGAATAAGCAGGGTGAAGAACTGGCCAAATTGCACCTTGCCCGCCTGCCACACCATCAGGGTAGTGATATCGCCAAAGGGACTGAACGCCCCTCCGGCGTTGGCGGCGATCACTATGTTGATGCAGGCAAGATTGACAAAACGCCGATCACCGTTGGCCACCTTCAACACCACGGCGCACATCAAGAGCGCAGTGGTCAGGTTATCTGCCACCGGCGAAATACAAAAAGCAAGCCCGCCGGTCAACCAGAACAGGGTGCGCAAGTGAAAGCCGGATCGCACCAGCCAGGCGCGCAGGGCATCGAACAGCCGCCGGTCCTCCATGGCGTTGATATAGGTCATCGCCACCAGCAGGAACAGCATCAGCTCGGCATATTCCAGCAGGGTATGGCGAAATGCCTGCTCGGCGACAGGGCTCATCCCCTGTTGTGCATAGGCGATACCGATCAGGATCCAGATCACCCCGGCGGCCACCAGCACGGGTTTGGACTTGCGCAGTTGCAGATACTCTTCAGCCATCACCAGGGCGTAGGCCAACACAAACAATCCGACACAAAAAAGTCCGATTGAGGAGGATGTCAACAGAACTGGGCCACTACTGGCATGGGCGGGAGGGATAAACAGGGACAGCAGCAAAATAACAGGGGTGAGCGCAGACATGGTCTCTTCCTTTTAGAACCATCTGGCAATGATGCTAGCACCTGGATGAAAAGAAAAATTCATCCAGGTCAATTAACGCTTAATTGGTTTGCTGTCGAAACGCGGGATTATTTCTTGCCGAAACCCGACTGCTTGAGGGTATAGCCTGCGCTGTTTTGCCAGGCATCCAGACCGCTGCGGTTATTGCCCGCCACCAGACTGGCGGCCAGACTCGGGCTGTTGAACAACTGATCGGCGGTAAAGACAAAGCCGCCCTGACTGCGGGGCACTATGACCCCCTTTTCCAGCAGTTCGTGACGCAGCTCGATCACCGCTTCACGCAAAGAGGCGGCATCCTCGCCATTGGCGGTGGAACCGGCCAGCACCATAAAGCCCGGATTTTGCCGCTTGCCCACCGGATAACCGTGGGCCTCGGCCCCCTTGCCGTTGAAGTGGTAGAGCTCGCGCTCCCCCGGCCGGTTGTCGGAGAGTGCCTTTTGCAGGGTCATCAGCTCGTTGTAGATCTCGATGGGGACGACGGCAGCCTGCTTGTTGCCCTTGCTATCGATGATAAAACTGACTTGCTTGTGTAACATCCTTGCTCATCCTGTGACCCATGGAAGCCCCTATTCTAACCACCTCGGGCAAGCGGGATCCAGCGAGGATCCACTGCTCTTTTGCCGCCTTGATCACTAACTGGCACTCTTGATCAACCGTAAGGGGTGTTGATCAATGCTGGCCGTGCTAGCGTACCAAGCATGATGAAAGCCATTGACCATCAAACGGTTATCCCATGCTGACCCTGCGCAACCTCTGCAAGAGCTTCGATAACGGCAGTGAACGACTGCCGCTGTTCCACCATCTCGATCTCGCCCTCCCCGCTGGCGAGATCACCCTGCTGCTGGGCCAAAGCGGCTGCGGCAAGTCGACCCTGCTGAATCTCATCGCCGGGCTGATTGCACCGGACGAAGGGGAGATCTGGCTGGGGGAGACCCGGATCGACAACCGCTCCCCCGACGAGCGGGCGCGCCTGCGGGGCCGCCATTTCGGTATCGTCTATCAGGATTTCAACCTGCTGCCGACCCTGAACGTGGCCGAGAATCTGGCCCTGCCGCTGGCCATCAACGCTCTGCCACCGGATGAGACAAGGATTGACCAGTTGCTGCAACGGCTCGATATGAGCCACAAGCGCCATGCCTGGCCGGAGCAGCTCTCCGGCGGTCAGCGACAGCGGGTGGCGCTGGCCCGCGCCCTTATCCATCAACCCGGTTGGCTGCTCGCCGACGAGCCCACCGGCAGCCTCGATGAGCACAATGCCGAACAGGTGATGGCGCTGATGGTGGCGGCGGTGCGGGACACTGGTGCAGGCTTGCTGCTGGTGAGCCACAACCCGGCCTATGCGGCCTTGGCCGACAGGGTGCTGCGCCTCGAAGGGGGTCAACTTATCGAGCTCAAGGGACCCCATCATGACTAAACAACGACTTCGTCTGTCGGGGGCACGCTGATGCTGCCACTCAAAGCGCTGCTGCGCCTCTATCGCAGTCACCCCTGGTTGCTGCTGATGAGTCTGGCCGGGCTGGTATTGGGGGTATCGCTGGTGGTGGCCATCGAGCTGCTCAATCACAGTGCCCGCACCAATTTTGTCGCCGCCCGCAGTCAGCTGGCAGGGGAAGCCAACTACCGGCTGGCTCCTGCAGGCGGGCTGGATGAACAGCTTTATGTGCAACTGGTGACAAGCCAACCCGCCCTCGATGCCATGCCCCAGATCCATGGCTGGCTCAAGGATGAAGAGGGGCGCAGCTTTCAACTGCTGGGAATGGATCTCTTCAACCCCGGCCCCCTGCGCCAGCTGTTTGGCGCCCAACCCGCGAGCGAGCCCACCTTTTCCCTCAACCGGGCCGACAGCATCTGGCTGGCGGCCCCTGAGGCAGCTCGCCTTGGCTGGCAAGCGGGCCAGAGCCGCCGCTTTGTATTGGGCGGCAGCGATGGCGCCAGCGCCAAACCCCTAACCCTGACGCTGGCAGGCACGTTTGAACCGGGCGCCGTGCCCATGGAGCGACTGCTGATAACCGATATCGGCCTCGCCCAGCCGCTGCTGGATAAAGCGGGTCGGCTCGATCGCATCGTCTTCAAGCTAAGCGAATCAGAAGCTCGCACACTGCAGGCTACCCTGCAAACCGATTACCCTAACCAGCCCTTGTGGCTTGAGCCCATCAGCCCGGCGCTCGATGCCAGCCAGCTTGGCGATGCGCTGGCCCTTAACCTGACGGCGCTGTCATTGCTCGCCATGGCGGTGGGATTGTTTCTGGTGTTCAACGCCCAGCGATTTGTGCAGAGCGTGCGTCGCCCCCAGCTGGCCCAGTTGATCATTCTGGGGATGGGGCCGAGTCGGGTGCTCCGCTGGCTCATTCTGGAGCTGCTTATTCTCGCCACGGTAGGCACCCTGCTCGGGGTGCTGCTCGGCAGCCTGTTGGCGCTGGCGCTGATGGGGCAACTGACCCAGGCGCTGGCCGATCTCTATGGGCCCAACCCCATCGATCTGTTGCGCCTCTCCCTTGTGAGCCTGCTCAAGGCGCTGTTGATCGGGCTGCTCGGCACGCTGGCCGCCAACCTGCCCGGCTGGTGGCAACTGCTGCGCCAATCCCCCCTCGAACTGCGAGCAGGAAACAGCCGCCCCCCCGCTCACCCGTGGCGACGGCGCGGGCTGGCCATCGCCATCTTGCTGCTGTGCGCTCTGTGCCTGTGGTTGCCGCAAACCGGTCTGAGTGGCGCTCTCTTTATCGCCGGAGGCTGGCTGCTGGCCATGGCGCTCTGGCTGCCCGATGCCCTGCGCGGCCTGCTTGGCTGGTTGCGACGGCGCGCGGGCGGCCCCCTCACAGCCCGGCTCGGGGTGGCCGAGACCCTCTATCATCTCGATCGCACCGCCATCGCGGTGATGGCATTGCAGTTGGCCATCGCTGCGGCCATCGGCATCGGGGTCATGGTGTCGAGCTTTCGCTCAAGCGTAGAGATCTGGCTCGGCCAGCGTCTGGCCGCCGATCTCTATGTCACCGCCCCCAAGGGGGGGGCGGGCAACAAGGGCACCTTGAGCGACGCCACCCTCGAGACCCTGCTCACCAATCCGCTGGTGAGCGCCGCCTCGCGCCGCTCGGTGCATCCTGCCCGCTGGCAGGGGCAGCCCATCGAGTGGGCGCAGATGGACTTTATCCCCCAGCTTAAAGCGGCCTATCCACTGCTGGCCGGACGCTGGCCGACCCGCCCCGACGAGGTGCTGGCGAGCGAACCCCTGACGGTGCGCCTCGGGGTCAAGGTGGGCCAGACATTGGCGATCAGCGGCGAACAGGGGCCAAGGCAGTTCACCGTCACCGGCGTCTATCAGGACTACGGCAGCGACAAGGGGCAGATCCTGCATGCCTTCGAGGCGGGGGCGGTGCAATCCCTCGCCCTCTTTAGCAACGACCCCGAACAGCTGGCCGATCGCCTGCGCGAGCGCTTTGGCGAGCAGCTCAATCTGCTCTCCGCCCCTGCCATCCACAGCGCGGCACTCAAGGTGTTTGACCAGACCTTTGTGGTGACCGAGCTATTGAAACTGCTGATCCTCGGTATCGCCTTTGTCGGCATTGGCTCGGCCTTTATGGTGCTGGGGCTGGCGCGCCGTGGCGAGCTGCAGACCTTGCAGAGTCTGGGCTTGAGCCCCCGCCACTGCCGCCAGCTGCTGGTGTGGCAAGGAGCGGGATTGGGGCTGCTCACCGCCCTGCTGGCTCTGCCGGTGGGGTATGGCCTTGCCTGGGTGCTGATCGAGGTGGTCAACCCACGCGCCTTTGGCTGGCGCCTCGCCTTCGAGGCCGCCCCCCTTCATGCGGTCACCGCCCTGTTGCTGGCGCCGGTCTGTGGCGCATTGGCCTCCTGGTATGCAGCAAGGAGAGTGGTATGAAACAGATCAAAGGGTGGCCGCTGGCGCTGGGTATGCTCTGGACGCTCTATAGCGGGACTATCGCTGCCAGCGATCTGGGCGCCCTGCTCGGCGGCGGCAGCGACAGCTTTAAAAAGGTGCAGCCGGGGCAAACCATCCAATTGCCGGAGGATCACGCCGCCCACCCCGATTACCGCTCCGAGTGGTGGTATCTCACCGGCAACCTCAAGGATGAGCAGGGGCGCGAATATGGCATGCAGTGGACCCTGTTTAGGCAGGGTATCGAGCAAGATCTTCGCACCAGCAACCCCTGGCTCACGCCCCAGCTCTGGCTGGCCCAGTTTGCCATCACGGATCTCGACTGTGGCAGCCACCAGCAAGATGAACGGGCCAGTCGGCAGGGGCCGGGACTAGCGGGAGCCAGCGGCGGCCAATATTGGCTCAGGGAGTGGCGGCTTGCCTCGCAAGGGGCTGCGCTCTTCCCCGCCACCCTCAAGGTGCAGAGCAAGATTGGCGAGCTGAACCTCACCGTCACTGCTGCCAAGCCGCTGGTGCTGCAAGGCAAGGCCGGTTACAGCGAGAAGAGCCCGGGCAACGCCTCCTTTTACTACTCCTACCCACGCCTGCATTTGAGCGGCACCCTGACTCGCGATGGCGAAACCCGCACCGTCACCGGACAAGGCTGGTTTGATCACGAGTGGAGCAGCTCGGTATTGGCCGAGTGGCAATCGGGGTGGGACTGGTTTTCGCTGCAACTGGCCGATGGCCGCGAGCTGATGTTGTTTCGCCTGCGCACCAAGGCGGGTAACACCGAGCCAGAAAACCGTTACGGCATCTTGATTGAACAGGATGGCAGCAGCCGGGTGCTCGCCCCCGACGCGATTCGCCTCACCCCGGGCAACACTTGGCGCGGCCCCAAGGGGCAAGCGTACCCCGTCGAGTGGCAGCTCAACGCCGCCGGAATGAGCCTCACCATCAAGGCCCGTCAGCCCAATCAGGCCATGACAGGTCGCTTTGACTACTGGGAGGGAGCTGTTTCTGTCTCGGGGGATGCCAAGGGGGTCGGCTATCTGGAGATGACCGGCTACTGAACACCCTCGACAAAGGTGGCCGGTTACTCGATGACCTAAAAACAAATCGCCCTTATAACAGGGCATCACAGTGATATTGCCCAGCCACTCCTGTCACTTGGCGCCAGTAGCCAAGGATGCCTTATCTGTTTATTTATTAAACACACTCACCCACTCAACCCGCAGCCAACTTGGCTCAAGTCTGATCTTTGTCAAAAAACCTTTCAAAATCCGAGCGATAACTAACTTTTTACTCACTTAAATTATTCACTGTTTGATAGGATTCTCATCCGGACCTCAAAGTTCCAAAAGTAACCTGTCGCTGTAATTTTCCAGTTTCAGAAATCAGGCTAAAAATAGCACTAAGGGAGAGATAACCCTTTACTGTAGCCATCATACTCACCAAGGTAATTTGGTTAAAAAGTGCCCCCTATAGGTTACTGGTTTGCTATAACCACAACCGATTAATTAATCGTGCATATTAGTTGTTATAAAAATAGAGGTGTGAATTGAATAAAGAAATTTGGTTTGAATTAATAAAACAGTGGAAAAGTAGCGGAAGAGGACACTATGGCCTAACTTTCCCTTTTTTAATTGGCGCTATTGCCATAATAAATAAAGAAGAACCAACAAAACAATTTGTAACTGATATATTCACAGAAATAATAACCAAACCAGTAACAGGGTTTTATGGTGAGGTAAGATGGTGTGGCAATATTGATGAGCCTGTTATATCTGTCAGCCATATCGAAAATTTTCCTCTAATTTCAACAAAGGATAGCTTTAAAATAAATGGCGTAACATCTTTAGCATTTACTACTGATTTAATGGACATGTTTCATTTAGATTGTGAAACAGCCAAAGAATGCTTAAATAAACTTATTGAATACACATATAGTATTACAAAGGATAAAGTTTTCTCAAAGAATGGCAGAATTTTCACTGCATTCACCAACGACGACTTACATTTTATATCTGAAATATCAGGCGTGAAGTCTGCTCATTGAAATAATTCCCTTCATGACACTTACGTAACATAACAACACGTGTTTAACTCTTCATGTTACGTTGTGGAAAAATATTTTAACACCTACCAACTTTTAACAAAAGTGGGAATGACATAGCAATGAGGTTTTAATGGCAAAGGTTAGATGTAGACTAAAAGACCCTTTTCCACTTGATATATTACCAACCATAGATCTTGGAAACATGGATGGGCATAGAGACACTTTAATCGAGCATGTGTTCATTGTTACAAAGAGCATGCGTATATTTAAGCAAGACCGCCACTCCATCATTGTTGGTTCATTCGGCTCTGGCAAGAGTGCAGTTTTTAACTTATTAAAAAATAATAGCGACATATTCAATGAATATCAAAATGATCTGGTAGTATCGATTGACGAGCAAATTCAATTCGATCAACTCAAAGCGGATACTGAAATTTTATTCCCTGGTCTTTCCGAAAAACTATCATTCCAACTTTTATGGAAATTCCAAATATGCCGAAGAATATGTGAAGAGTTATCTTTATGCCCAAATTTTGGCAATGTTTCAGATGATGAAAAATACATCGCTGAATTCTTAAGTAGAACAGGTGGACTAGGTGGTCACCTTTCAATTATATCTAGATTAAAAGAACTTTTTGAGCGAGTTTCTTTTAAAGTAAAAGCAAAACTAGCTTCAATTCCAGTGGATGTAGAGGTTGCCAAGGACTCATCAAAAATAATTCACCGAGTTGAAATAAACCTAGATCAGGTCATTGAAAAAATAATAAACATTATAAATTCAAGAGGATATAGGAAGGCCACGGTAATAATTGACAAATTAGATAAATTTGTAGCTGGAGAAGAGTATAAAACTCAAAAGATATATATTGAGTCACTACTTCAAGTAGAGGATGATTTATATGATCATGAGAATATTGGATTTAAAATTTTCATACGCTCTGACTTATATGATCGGCTTGATTTTTCTGCTTTAGGTCCAGACAAAGCTGGAGATAATACTCTTAGATTACATTGGAGCACACATGAAATACAATCATTTGTTGCAAAGAGACTATTCTTTTCTTTTATGAAAGCTGGTGTTTGGACACTAAATGACATTATTCAATCGAGCGACTTCTCCGAATACTCATTAAGATGGTATGAAAAAATTCTGCTTAATGAGAATAAATCAGGTTCAAGATATATGGTAGCTCATTTTTTCGCAAAACTATTTGGGAGAAAAAGAAACCATCAACCACTTTTCGACAAATTAAATTTAATTGTTATAAACAAGCTTTTTGAAAGCAAAATAATACATGAGTGTCCACTTGGAAAGGAAAAGGAAATTAACATTAAAGATTTCTTAGATACTCATTTTTTAGATGGAAATGGTAGTTGTACTCCGAGATATATGCTTATATTCCTCAAAGAGTTACTTGATGAAGCTAGCAACTTTTATTTTAATAGCCCTGATATATATGTAACTCCAGTTTTGTCTGGAAAAGACTGGGTTTATAACATTTTTAAGCCAAATTTAACATACAAGGCGTATATCCAAGCAAAAGAGCTTTATATAAATCATGTTAGTAAAGTTGATGATAAATGGCGAGCTGCAATATTAGAGCTTCTTTCTAAAAAAGGGGTTAGAACTACTTTTGAATACAAGTGGATTAAGTCAAACATCACATTAAAACCTGATGAGAATGATGTTGGGGTAAATTTCCTCGTATATCTAAAAGTCATAGGCTTTTTAAAAGAAACAAAATATGATGTAGACATAAAGAAAAGAAACTTTGAGTTGCCTATTCTATATAAGAAAGCAATAGGTACAACTAACTCTACATTAAGTTAACTTTATAATGAACAAATAAAGATAGTCTGAAAAGGCACTGATATTAGTTCAATTATTATTTTCAAGTGCTCAAATTTGCTTATGTTATTTTGAGCACTTATTTATCAATCAAGGCTAGCTAAGATAGCTACCTATATACTTACGTATCCATATTCAATACACTTTTAAAAACCACGAACAACGATAGTTAACAGTTCATGAATCCCAGAATTCACTACTGAACCAAAATTACTTCCCCCCGCCCCCCCAGCGATTGAATAAACGCCAGAGTACGACGATTAAACTGCTCCGGCTGCTCCACATTGCAGACATGGCCGCACTGTTCAATAACCGCCAGCGAAGAGCTGGCATCGCGGGCCACCTGTTCGCGCACCGGTGCCAGAAACATATGATCCTCCTCCCCCATCACATAGAGGGTGGGAATGGGCAGGGAGCGTTCGCGAAAATAACGCATCAGCGGGTTAACCTCGGTGGCAAGGCGGAACCAGCGTTTGAACTCTTTCTGGCAGAGCTTGCGGGCCTCGCGCACAAAGAGGTTGCGCGACTCCTGATGGTGCTGGCGCGGCATGATGATGAAGGCAAACAGCCGGTAGAGCCACATATAGGGCAGGAAGTGCTGGCCGAGTCGGCCCAGTTGCACCAGCACCCGCGAGCGGATATCGAGCCGCAAAATGGCGCCCCCCAGTACCATGCTTTTCACCCGCTCCGGGCAGAGCTCGGCCAGATGACGAATAAGGATGGTGCCAAGGGAGATGCCGACAAAGTGGGCGCGGTGGATATCGAGATGATCGAGCAGCCGAACGATATCTTCGGTCACTTCCCGAAAGCTGTAGTGGCCCTTGACCACCTGTTGCAGCTGGTGGGACTGGCCGTGGCCGCGCAAGTCCAGCAGCAACACGTTGAAGTGTTCGCGATAGGCGCGCAGCTGCTTGAACCAGATGGAGGAGCTGCCACCGGCACCGTGGACAAACACCACCCAATCCCGCTCGGGACCCAGTTCGAAAGTCTTGTGATACAACATCCAATAGGCTCCCTTGGTGATGGGGGGTATACTCGGCTGCGCGCATATTAACAGAACAGGCCCGCCGATAGATATGCGCCTGACATGACCCGGATCACCCCTTGTGCGAGAACTTTCCATGGATTTGACCCGTTTGCGCCACTTTCTGCTGACCCTGCCGGGCGCCACCGAAGATACCCCATTTGGCCCGGAGATCCTGGTCTACCGCATCGCGGGCAAGATGTTCGCGCTGGTGGATTGGCAGGCCGAGCCGCTCACCATCAACCTCAAATGCGAGCCTGAACTGGCGTTGCTGCTGCGCGAGCTCCACCCCGAGGTCAAACCGGGCTGGCATATGAACAAGCAACACTGGAACACAGTGACCCTGAACAGCACCTTGCCAGATGATCTGTGGCAAGGCTGGGTGCACCACTCCTATGAGCGGGTTGTCGCGGGTCTGCCCAAAGCCAAACGGCCACAGGCGCCGCGCCCCCTCTCCCCTACTGACGACCCCACCTTATGACGCCAGCACTTTGCATTGTCCCCCTTGGCGAGGCACATATCCCCGCCCTCGTGACCCTGTTTGAGCAGGCGGTGCGACGCAGCGGCCCCGAGCACTACAGCGCCGAGCAGGTGGAGCAGTGGGCCCTCGGTTCACAACATCCGGGCTTTGTCAGCCAACTGCGCGAGCACCACGGCTGGGTAGCGGAGCAGGCAAATGTGCCCCTCGGTTTTGTCACCCTGAGCCCCGATGGCCACCTCAGCCTGCTCTATGTCAGCGCCGACCATCAGCGCCAAGGGCTGGGCAATCTGCTGCTCACCACAGCGCTCGCGGGGGCCAGAGGGCTCGGTATGACCCTCATCACCACCGAGGCCAGCGCCTTCAGTTATGAGCTATTTTTACGACATGGCTTTACGTTGACCGGGCTGGAGTGCGTGGAGCGGGGCGGAGTCAGTTTTACTCGCCATCGCCTGCACTGCTGCTTGCCAAGCTAGGGCAAGCCACTAAAATACGCTTAATTTTCGTATTGTTACTGTATTGAGGCAGCAACCATGGTGGTAGAAAGTGAAGGCTATATCTCGCTGATCGAGTATCTGGTGGAGAGTTTGGGATTGTTTGAATCCCAGCAGCAGAACGATGGTGAAGAGACCATCGAAGATCTGGTCAGTGGTCGTGTTGCCAGCAACCTGATGGCCATTTGTGAGCAAAACCCCCAGCTCGATCCCAAGGTGCGTTTCGCCATCATGCAGGAGGCCGACGCCGTGGTCGCCGATCTGGAAGAGGTGCTCTCTGCCGTCTGGCTGCGCGCCCCGACCCCGGAACAGAAAACCTTCCTCATCGAGTTTATCGATCTCATCAAGAACCTGTTCGACAGCGCCATCGGCTGATCTGCCGTCCGGTTTTCCCGCCCAACGCAAGATTTCAGAAAAGCAGATAAGGAAAAGGGCCGCCTTGGTGGGCAGCCCTGCTTGCTATCATTTTCAACCCGCCAGTGCGTTCATTCATCAGGCGGTTATCAAGGCAAGAAATGTGTCTGGACTTTGCATCCGATCCCTGGACGCTACCTAGTTAGTCCCGACTGGTCGCAATAAGTTCCCTCCTCCGACCATTTATTTTCACTTTTATTAAGAAATCGACTACAAACCTGTTCAGCGGTTCAGGCTTGGCGGCAAACAGACTCCAATGCCACCCAATCCGCAGTAGCCATCCGGGTTTTTCTCCAGATATTGCTGATGGTAATCCTCGGCATAGTAGAAGGGCGCCAGCGGCAAAATGCGGGTGGTGATGGCACGGCTGTCGCCGCTTGCCGCCATCGCCTGCTGATAGGCCGCCATGCTCTGCTGGGCAATGATTTGCTGGCTCTCGTCGCCATAGAAGATCACCGAGCGATACTGGGTGCCAATGTCCCCGCCCTGCCGCATCCCCTGCGCCGGATCGTGCTGCTCCCAGAACAATCTGAGCAGATCGCCGTAGCTGATCACCGCCGGATCAAACACCACCTGCACCGTCTCGGCATGGCCGGTCAGCCCGCTGCACACCTCTTTGTAGGTGGGATTCTGGGTCACGCCGCCCTGATAACCTGCCGCGGTGGAGTAGACGCCCGGCTGCTGCCAGAACAGGCGCTCCACGCCCCAGAAACAGCCCATACCAAACCAGGCGATCGCCATGTTCTCGGGCCAGGGACCCTGGGTCGGGTTGCCATTCACCGCATGCTGCTGACCAATCACCATCGCTTCGCGTCGTCCCGGCAGGGCATCTGCCGGTGAAATAATCTGTTCCATGAATTCTGTCCTTGTATAAAACCCTGTGAAATCACACAGCTGACGAAAAGGAGCATCGAAGATAGCAGTTTATCGCGCCGGATCAACCGGCGGGCCCCTCCCCGCTCGCCCCGGCGGACGTCTGCACCGTCCGTCACCCTTTCCCGATCCGCACGGCCAAGCCGCTCCTCGTAGACCAGAAACGGCCAAAATCAATATTTAGTCTTGATTTGTGAATTAATTTTCATATATTGAGCAAATCGCTGTTTTTTTATGGAAGAAATATCAAGTGCGTGAACGCGAACCCAGTCTGGTCAATGCCTTCCGGCAATCCACCCCCTATGTCAATGTGCATCGGGGTGCCACCTTTGTGCTGATGATGGGGGGAGAAGCCATCTGCCACCCCAACTTCGCCAATATCGTCAGCGATATCGCCCTGCTGCAGACACTGGGCATACGCCTGGTGCTGGTGTTTGGTTCACGTCCGCAAAACGATGAAGCACTGGCCCGCGCCGGTATCGAGGCCCAGTACCACAAGCGGATCCGGGTCACCGATGACGAGAGTTTCACCATCATCAAACAGGTGTGTGGCGGCCTGCAATATGACATCACCGCCCAGCTCTCCATGGGGCTCGCCAATACCCCCATGCAGGGAGCGCGGATCAGCGTGGTGAGCGGCAACTTCGTCACCGCCCAGCCGCTCGGTGTGGATGATGGCATCGACTTTTGCCACAGCGGCCGGGTGCGCCGCATCGACGTGGAGGGGATCACCCGCCAGCTCGACCAGAAGAGTCTGGTGCTGATCTCCCCCATCGGCTGCTCGGTCACCGGCGAGAGCTTTAACCTGAGCTCGGAAGAGGTGGCCCGCCGGGTGGCGGTCGATCTCAAGGCGGACAAGCTCATCTGCTTTAGCAGCACCCAGGGGGTAATGGACAGACGCGGCGAAGCCATCTCCGAGCTCTTCCCCGAGCAGGCCGAAGAGCTGCTGGTGGAGCTGGAACAAGCGGGCGAAGAGATGTCCGGCACTGCCCGCTACCTGCGTGCGGCCATTGCCTCCTGCCGTGGCGGGGTGCCCCGCTCCCATCTGGTCAGCTATCAGGATGATGGCGCCATGCTGCAGGAGCTGTTCAGCCGCGACGGCCTCGGCACCCAGATAGTGCGGGAAAGTGCCGAGCAGGCCCGCGCCGCCACCATCGAGGATATCGGTGGCATTCTGGATCTCATTCGCCCGCTGGAGGAGGAAGGCATTCTGGTGCGCCGCTCCCGCGAGCAGCTGGAGATGGAGATCGACAAGTTCACCATCATCGAGCGCGATGGTCTCATCATCGGCTGCGCGGCCCTCTACTGCTTTATGGAAGAGGCGATGGCGGAGATGGCCTGCGTCGCCATCCACCCCGACTATCGCAACTCCAACCGGGGGGATCAGCTGGTGGCCAAGGTGGCCGAGCGGGCCAAGCGGCTCGGCATTCGCCGCCTGTTCGTGCTCACCACCCGCTCCATCCACTGGTTCCGGGAGCGGGGCTTCGATCCGCTGGAAGTGGAAGATCTGCCGGTGGCGCGCCAGCGTCTCTACAACTGGCAACGCCGTTCCAAGGTTTTGTCAAAGACCATTGCCTAAGCCATTGATTATGCGTTGAGTTAGCCGACAATTTGAACTTTTTCACAAACTCGATTGACAGTGCAATCCAACGCAGGGTATTTCTAAATGCACTCCACCGCCCTGGTGGAGCCAGAAGAGGAGCGCTGCCCAGGCAGCCCAAGGGAGGACGCCAGCGTCCGGTGAACTTGGGTCAGGGGGAGTAGCGCCGAGACGAGTGAGGAGACTGGTGACCTCAACGTCGGCTGCGGGGGCTGAATCCCCCGGGTTGTCATCGGTAGTGATCATCCCACACCGCGCCCTGTCAGGGGCGGTACGGGATGGGCTCTGCAGGTGGAGTGCTTCTGGCCGGGATAGCTTCGTTCATTCCTGCCATTTTCAGCCTCCTCCTCTCTTTTTTGCCCGATGGAACCGGAATCTTAAAATAAGACAGGAGTAAGCAATGAGCCCGATCAATGTCGCCAAGTTTGGCGGAACCAGTGTCGCCAACTTCCCGGCCATGAATCACTGCGCCGATATCGTGCTGGCCAATCCCGCCACCCGGGTGGTGGTCCTGAGCGCCAGCGCCGGTGTCACCAACCTGCTGGTCGCTCTGGCACAAGGGGAGCTGGACGAAGCGGGCCGCGACGAGCAACTGGCCAAACTGGCCGGGATCCAGCAGGCCATTCTGACCGATCTCGGCAACCCCGTTGATGTGAGCGCCATTATTCATGGTCAGCTGGACGAAATTCGCCTCATGGCCCAGCAAGCCCACCAGCATACCGATGCGGAGCTGGCCGATCGCCTCATCGCCTGCGGCGAATTGATGTCTACCCGCCTCTTTACCGAACTGCTGCGCCAGCGCGGCGTCAAAGCCCACTGGCAGGATGTGCGCCAGCTGATGCGCACCGACAGCCGCTTTGGCAAGGCCACCGTCGATCTGGCCACCACCCGCACTCTCTGCCAGCAGACGCTGGGCCCGCAGCTTGGCGACAGCCTTATCATCACCCAGGGCTTTATCGGCGCCGATGGCGATGGCCGCACCACAACGCTGGGGCGCGGCGGCTCTGACTACAGCGCGGCCCTGCTCGCCGAAGCGCTCGATGCCGCCAGTATCGAGATTTGGACCGATGTGCCCGGCATCTACACCACGGATCCGCGCCTCGTCACCCGCGCCCGCCCCATTCCCGAAATCAGCTTTGTCGAAGCAGCCGAGATGGCCACTTTCGGCGCCAAGGTGCTGCACCCCGCCACCCTGCAACCGGCGGTGCGCCAGAATATTCCGGTGTTTGTCGGCTCCGCCAAGGATCCTGCCGCCGGTGGTACCTGGATCCGCGCCAGCACAGATTCAAGCCCGCTGTTTCGCGCCGTAGCCCTGCGCCGCCAGCAGGTGCTGGTGACCCTGCACAGCCTCAACATGTTCCACGCCTACGGCTTTTTGGCCGAAGTGTTCGGCATTCTGGCCCGTCACCGCATCTCGGTCGATCTCATCACCACGTCGGAGGTGAGCGTGTCGCTGACCCTGGATCACACCGGCAGCCAGAGTAACGGCGAACCGATCCTGAGCGACAAGGTACTGGCCGAGCTGGGGCAGCTCTGCAAAGTGGAAGTGGAAACCGGTCTGGCACTGGTGGCGCTCATCGGCAACCGGATGAGCGAAGTGAACGGGGTGGGCAGTCAGGTCTTCGACGCCCTGCGCGAGCACAACATCCGGATGATCTGCTACGGCGCCAGCGCCCACAACCTCTGCTTCCTGGTCAAGGAGAGCGAGGCGGGCAATATCGTCAACCGCCTCCATCAGGAGTTGCTGGACTGACCCTCACCGCGAGGTGAACCAGACCATGCAACAGGGCGCCCGCAAGGCGCCCTGTTTATTTGTATTCCGCAAAGGTATCGACTCAGGCAAGGCTGGTGGCTGGCAACTGACAGGCGACGGCTTCCCGGCGCAGTTGCTGCAAGCGGGCCAGCAGCCCGGTCTGGCCGAGCTCCGTCTCCTGAGGCGAGAGATTGTCCACCAGCAGCGGATAGTGATCCGTCACCGCCTGCATCAGCCAGTCGAGGCGACGCAGGGTGAGCGGGCCGCAGCTCTGGCCGCTCAGATCATCGGCCACATCGAGCCGGTGGCTGCGATACATGTCCCGCCACCAGTTGGCGACCAGCGCCTCGTCGCTCGCCAGCGCGGCGCTCCACTCCCCTTGCAGGGCGTGCAGGCGGGCCAGCACGGGCGCGCTGGCTCCTTCGCGGATCAGGTGGTGGATCTCCCGTTTCACCCACTTGAGGCAGAGCTCGCGCCAGTAGCGAAATTGCGGCAGAGGATCGGCCTCATCGAGCCAAAGCCCGGAGAGGGTACGGGTCTCCAACCGCTCCGGCACATGAAACTGCGGGTCGACCAGACCATTGGAGTTGTATTCAAAGCGGGGATCGAAGGTCCACATATAGCCAAAGTCGAACACGCAGATCTGCTCGCCGTCATCGAGCAGGTTGCCCGGGCTCGGGTCCCAGTCAAACCAGCCCCAGCGGGCCAGCTCACCCTGCACCTCCAGCATCTGGGCCAGATTGCGCTCGTTGAGCTGGTGGACCGGCACACCCCGCAACCAGGGGGAGACCAGCACCCCGGCCCGCGCCGAGCCGAAGCTGGTGCAGACCACGTGGGAGAGGACAGTAGGATGCAGCTCGCGCAGCGCCTCGATTTCGCGCCGCCGCTCCAGCTCGGTCAGAAAGGCAGTCTTGCCATCGAGGTTGGCCACCAGTGAATCCTGACGGCGCCGCTTGAGGCACCAGTGATGCCCCTCCACCTTGAGGTGAAACACCTCGGCGGTGAGACCGTGGCGATAGACCTTGACCACAGCCGGATGGCTATCCTTCAGCTTGACCAGTTGGGCCAGCGGCAGCGGGCAGTCGCGCTCGCGTCCGATCCGGATCTCTTCCTTGCTCTCCAGCATGCGCAGCAATCTGGCCTGACGTGCCATCACTTTGGGATTCATACATGTACCTCCAGTCGCTATCGAGAGACTAAACAGCAGATCCCTCCCAAGCCAGTGGCAAAACCCCATGATGACGCTTTCATCACATATTCCGAACAACCCCTCGATCGGGATCACAATTTGCAAGGTTGAGCTGTAACCAAATATTCATTAAGTGGTCATTAAATTGACAAGCTGAAACAAGGCCCGCACCATCGGGTCAAACTCTATGCGGATGAACGATCTCTCCCTCACTCGCTCAAAGGATGAGCTTATATGAATCGCCCCTCCTCAGGCCGCCCCCGCGTTCTGAGTCTGCCCTCTCTGCTGCTTGCCCTGCTGGGCGGATTGCTGCTGCTGACCCTGTTGTTGCCGCTGATCAATCCCGGCAGCTGGCTGGGCCGCGCCCAGCCGCTGGTGCTGGGCCCCGCCGACAATCCACTGGCCACCCTCACCCGCCACGCCCTGCTCTATAAAAGCGACAGCCGCGGCCTCTATCTGGTGGTGCGGAGCCAATGGCAGTTGCGAGGGCCGCTGCAAGCGGGGGACAAGGTGCGGGTGGAGCTGCTCAACGACAAGGGGGAGCGGATCGACCAGCTCAGTCAAGCGGTGGATAAGCGTCAGGTGTGCCGCAATAACCGCTGTACTCTGGATCTCAACAGCACCCTGCGCGCCCCGGACGATGCGCTGGCCAGCCGTTATCAGCTGCGCATCGGTCTGCTGCTCAAAGATCGCCCCGAGAGCGGCGACTTCAGCCAGATCCTGCAAACCCTGCCGGAGCAGGGCTTCAACCTCACCTATCTGGTGGTGAGCCTGACGCTGGTGCTGGCCCTGAGCGCCGCCGTGCTCAAAACGGTGCTGCCAAAGCTGCGCCGCAGCCTGCGCTGGCGGATCATCGGCAGCCTGCTGCTCGGCAACCTCACCTTCGTGCTGTTGCACGGCTTCGTGGTGTTCAAGCTGGGGGAGTTTCTGCTCTGGTCAGGCTTTCGGCCGGAGCACTACTATCTCGCCTGGGGCAGCATGGTGCTGGGCTGGAGCCTCTGCGCGCTGGCGGGCTTCAACCTCTATATGGGGCTGGTCTTTACCGCGCTTTCCGGTATAGGCCTGCTCGCCAACTTTATGAAGATCGCCATCTACGGCGTGCCGCTCGGCGGGGACGATTTTGGCAACCTGCTGGCGCTGCTGCGGATCCTGCTCGACCAGCACCCCATCCTGCCCATCTTCACCGTGTTGCTGGCACTGTTTCTCTGCTGGCGCTTTGCCCTGTCACGCTGGGTGTTGCGCACTGCCGCCGCCACCGTCGCCTTCTTTGCCCTCTGCGTCTTTGCCACCCAGACCGGCAACAAGCTGCTGGGGGCCAACATTCGCTACGTGGATCGCGCGGTCAACTACCACAGGGACATCATCCGCTCCGGCCCCGGCCTCTATCTGTTCAATCTGGTGGACGAGATGCTGCAAAGCGGCAGCGTGTTTCGCTACCCCTTGCAGATCAACGAGCTGGCCCCGCAGCTGAGCTATCCGCCCCGTGGCATCACGCCGCGCTGGGATCTGGTGATCGTGCTGCAATATGAGTCGCTCTGGCTCGACTGGAAGGGGCGGATCTGCGCCCCGGCTCCCACCCTCTCCCTGCCCGCCAGCGTACAGCAGTGGCAAAAAACCATCCACTCCCCCACCACCGGCGGCATGACGGTGCTGGCGGAGTTCGAGATGAACACCGGCCTGCCGGTGGGCTTGCTCAAGCAGGGGGTGGTGCCCTACTACTACCTCTCGCAGCAGGTGCCGGGGCTGGCCCAGAGCGCCAGACAGAGCGGCTACCAGACCCTGTTCGCCCACCCCTATGTGGAAAAATTCTGGGGCCGCGCCAAGGCGATCCCGGCGCTCGGCTATGAGGAGCGCTGGTTCGACACCCGCTTCACCACCCTTGAGCACAAGGGACTCTATATCTCCGATGATGCGCTGATCGACCACATACTCAAGCGCAGCGAACAGGATGACAAACCGCTGTTTGCCTATGCGGTCACCATGCAGGGGCACGGCCCCTTCGATGGCCCCCGCTATCAGGGGCAGGAGCGCAGCGGCGCCTGCCCGAACCAGAGCGAGAGCGACACCCAGCTGCTCAACACCTATTACACAGGGGTGGTGGATGCCATGGCTTCGCTGGAGCGGCTGCTCAAGACCCTCGACCAGTCGGGCAAGCGCTATCTGGTGGTGGCCTTTGGTGATCACCAGCCGTTTTTGATGTCCGCCGGCAAGGGCATTCACGGTGACAAGCCGGCGCGCGATGCCACCTACCAGATCCCCATGATGGCCTTCACCCGCGCAGATGATCCCCTCAATCTGGCGACCCAGTTTGCGCCGGTGCGCCAGCTCTACCAGATGGGTCAGGCCACCCGCCAGCTGCTGGCGGGGGATATCACCCCCATCGAAGAGAAGCCCCTGCTCCATCCGGTGCTGGGGGAGGAGAAAGGCTTCGACCCATCAAGCCTGGTGCCGCAGATCCGCGCCAGCTTCCGGCCCGATGCCCTGCCCTGATCCCTCCACACAAAATGAGACAAGGCCGCATCCGCGGCCTTGTTTTTTGACATTCATTTAGCTCTCATTCTGCTCGCCACCAGGGCTCCAGTAGCGTGAGCTGCTGGCGGTCGAGATCAAGCGCCACCTCGATACCCAGCGGCAACGTCAGCATGGGGTGGGTATGGGCACAATCAAACTCCGCAAGGATAGGAAAGGTCGGCTCCCCCACTACCTCCAGCAGGATATCGAGCGGGCGTTTGCCACTGCCCTGCTCGTTGAACAGCTCGTGCTTGCCGAGGATAAGGGCGCCGATCCGATCAAACACCCCGCACAGCTTGAGATGGGCAAAAGAGCGCTCCAGCGTCTCGGCAGATTTCAGGCTGTCCTCCAGCAACAGAATGTCGCCGCGCTCGATGGCCGGCATATAGGGGGAACCCCAGATCCCCGCCATGGTGTTGAGGTTGCCGCCCATCAGCCGCCCCGCTACCCGACCTGTCCCCACCGAGATCAGCCGGTTGGGTTGGCACTGCTTGGCCCGGGTCTGATTTTCCCAATCGAGCCGCTCATCGCTCCATTGCGCGGGTGTGGGTAGCGTGCAGGGGACGCCAGCTTCATCGGCCAGCACAATCTGTAAAAAGCTGGCGAGCGTCTCATCCACCAGCGGCGGCAACTCGCCAAAGGAGGCCACCAGCGCCGGGCCATAAAAGGTAACCAGGCCAGTTTGGGCGTGGATGCCGAGCAGCAGCGCCGTCACGTCTGAGTAGCCAACGATGATCTTGGGATCGCGCCTCAGCGCCTCAAAATCGAGGTAGGGCAGCAGGGAGTTGGAGTTGCTGCCGCCAATCACCGACATGATGCAGCGCACTTCTGGGTCGCGAATAAGGGCGTTGAGCTCCTCGGCCCGCGCGGCGATGGAACCGGAGCGCCAGTTATCCTGCTGGCCGGTGAGGCTGCCCGCCTTGAGCCTAAAGCCCTGCCCCTCAAGAAAGGCTTTTGCGCGGGCAAAACGGGTGGGTGCCCAGGCGGTCGCCGCGCTGGAGGGGGAGAAAAAAGCGATGGTATCGCCACGTCGGAGCAGCGGGGGAACCAATAACGTCATGACACACTCATCCTTGCCAATATCCAGCCATCACAGAGTCGTTGAGACTCCTACACAACCCCTTTGATCACAACGGGTTTATCACCATCGTTTAGAAATACAAAACACTTGATTCATTATTAACAGATATTCTAAACACTATCCCCTTCCTAGAATGACCTCATTGCGATGGCCAACCCCGGTTGGTTGTCAGAACGGTCGGCCTGACAGCCCGAACGTTCTCTTTCCCACTTTTTCTCTCTGACTTATCAATGAGGTGCCTGTCATGAACAAAAACGCATCCCCCAGCGCATTGGTTGTAGAAGGCGGCGCCATGCGCGGCATATTTGCCAGCGGCGTACTGGATGCGTTTATCGAGCATGACTATCGCCCCTTTGACTTCGCCATCGGCGTCTCGGCGGGGGCCACCAACTTGCTGGCTTATCTCGCCAGCCAGCATGGCCGCAGCCACGAGATCCTGACCAAACTGGCGTGCAGCCAGCAGTTTATGGATCCCCTGCGCTTTGCCAAAGGAGGCAATCTGGTGGATATCCACTGGCTGTGGAACACCAGCTGCCGCAAGTATCCCCTCGACATTCACGCCTACCGGGAGACCGGCATCCCCTTCTATGCGGTGGTGACCAATACCCTGACCGGCAAGGCGGAGTACATCCGGGTCAAGCCGGAGAACATGAACGAGGTGCTGCCCGCCAGCTGCGCCATTCCCCTCGCCTCCCACGAATACCCGGAGGTACACGGGGTACCGATGACAGATGGCGGGGTGGCCGACTCCATCCCGGTGATCGAGGCCTACCGCCGCGGTGCCCGTCACCTGACGGTGATCCTCTCCGAGCCCCTTGGCTATCGGCTCAAGCCGATGCCCTTCCCCTGGATGATCCGTACCCTGCTCAAGACCCGTCCCGCGCTGGCACAGGCGCTGGAGCAGCGGGATCGCAGCTACAACGAGGCGCTCGATTTTATCGCCAATCCGCCGGAGGACTGCCAGATCGAGGTGATCGCCCCGGCAGACTACTTCCCCGTTTCCCGTTTCACCCGCGATATCAACAAGCTGGAGATGGGATACGTGATGGGCAAGTGCGCAGGCTATCAGGCCGCCCTGCTCAATTGATAAGGGTTTTACAGGCATGACCCGACCTGCAGCGACGCTCGCGCCGCCAACACAATAACAATCGGGTCAGTTGAGCAACATGAGTCATAAAAACAGACCGTGGCGAGGCAAGCGCGGCCAGAACCGGTGCCAGACACTCTTAGCTGCTTGCGCCTCATCCCTATGCCAGGGCATCTCACCCTCATACAAGGTGTTTATTTATGTCGTTTCTTCTCACCCATCCCGCGCTGGCGCAGCTGTTCGAGCGGCTGCTGCCCGATTACCGGATCATGGCGCCCGCGGCCGAATATCGGGGCGGCCGCTTCTCCGACACCGACAACGTCACCTACCACAGCATCCGTCATCCGGCCGATCTGGTGTGGCAGGAGAAGTCCCACTTCTCCCCAAAAGAGGTGGTGCTCCCCATCACCCAGACCCTGTTCCACTTCGACAATCTGGAGCTGCGCGAATCCAAGGTGGAGGCCAAGCCCACCCTGCTGTTCTTGCGCAGCTGCGATATCCACGCTCTGCGCAGGCTGGATCAGGTCTACCTGAAAAATGGCCAGAACAGCGACGTCTACTACGCCCGGCTGCGCAGCAAACTGAAGCTGGTGCTGCTGGAGTGCCGCGAGAGCTTCGAGAACTGCTTCTGCGTCTCCATGGGCAGTAACGAGACCCAGGACTACGCCGCCGCCATTCGTCTGAGCGATGAGGGTGCCCGCATCGAGGTGAAGGATCCCGAGCTGCTCGGCTACTTTGCCGAACTGGGTGAATCCGACGACTTCACCCCGGAGTTTGTCCAGAGCAACCCGGTCAAGGTACGCACCCCGGACAGCGTCTGTGACGACCCCCAGCGGATCCGCCAGATCCTCACCGCCCATCCGGTCTGGGCCGAGTACGACAGCCGCTGCATCGGCTGCGGCCGCTGCACCACCTCCTGCCCGACCTGCAGCTGCTACAGCGTGCACGACCTCACCTATGCGGAAAATCCCAAGCAGGGTGAGCGCCGTCGCCAGTGGGCCAGCTGCATGGTGGATGGCTTCAGCGACATGGCCGGTGGCCACGGTTTTCGCGCCAAGCATGGCGAGCGCCTGCGTTATCGCGCCCTGCACAAGGTCAACGACTACAAGGCCCGTCAGGGAGAGGAGCACATGTGCGTCGGCTGTGGCCGCTGCGACGATCGCTGCCCTCACTACATCTCCTTTAGCAACATCATCAACAAGATGACCGATGTGGTCGAACAGACCATCGCAGCCGACAACGCGCAGGGGGCGAACTGATATGTGCCAGTGCCAGCAAACCGCAACAGCAGAACCGCAGCAGGAAGCAGTCGAAAACCGCCTGCTGCCCAAGGCCTACACCATTCTGGCCATCGAGCGCCACACCGAGCTTGAGTGGAACTTTCGGGTCTCCCGCGACTTTGATGTCCACTACGGCCAGTTTGTGGAGATCTCCCTGCCCACCGTCGGCGAAGCGCCCATCTCGGTCTCCGACTATGGCGATGGTTATGTGGATCTGTTGATCCGAAAGGTCGGCAAGGTGACCGATGCGCTGTTTGCCCTCGATGTGGGCGACAAGGTGTGGATGCGCGGCGTCCACGGCAACGGCTATCCGCTGGAGACCTACCGCAACCAGCACCTCATCGTGGTGGCGGGCGGTACCGGCGTCGCACCGGTCAAGGGGCTGCTGCGCCGCTTCAGCAAACATCCGGAAGAGGTGAAATCCCTCGACATGATCCTCGGCTTCAAGAACGAGCAGGCGGTGCTCTATCGCTACGAGATGCCGCTCTGGGCCGAGCAGCAGAACCTCATCGTCACCCTGGACGAGGGCAAGGAGAGCGAGCAGTTTCGTATCGGCCGGGTCACCGACTACATCGACCAGCTGGATCTCGCTGACAAGGAGGATATCCAGGTGATCGTGGTCGGCCCCCCCATCATGATCCGCTTCGTGGTGCTTGCCTTCCTCGAACGGGGCATCCCCAAGGATCGCATCTGGGTCGACTACGAACGCCGCATGGCCTGCGCCGTGGGCAAATGCGGCCACTGCCGGATGGGCGACACCTATATCTGCGTGGATGGACCGGTCTTTCGTTTTGACCAGGCCCAGCATCTGATCGACTGAGGGAGAACACCATGAGTCTCGATATCGACATCATCAAGGCCCGCGCCAAGAACGAATACCGCCTCTCCAAGGTGCGCGGCGAAGCGATGATCAGCGTACGCATTCCCGGCGGGATCATGCCCGCGCACCTGCTGGCAGTGGCCCAGCAGATCGCCGAACAGTATGGCAACGGCCTGATCCACCTCACCACCCGCCAGAAGCTGGCGATGCCCGGCATCAAGTATCAGGACATGGACAAGGTCAACGCCGCCCTCGAACCCTTTATCAAGGAGATCGAGGTGGAGACCTGCGGCATCGAGGTAGAGGACACCACAGCCGGTTACCAGACCATCGGCGGGCGCAACATCGTCGCCTGTCAGGGCAACACCATCTGCCAGAAGGGCAATATCGACTGCACCGGGCTGGCCCAACGGATGGAGAAGCACCTCTACCCCAACCCTTATCACCTCAAGATGGTGATCGCCGGCTGTCCCAACGACTGCGCCAAGGCCAACATGGCCGACTTCGGCATCCTCGGCATCGCCAAAATCCACTTCAATGCCGAGCGCTGTATCGGCTGCGGCGCCTGCGTCAAGGCGTGCAGCCACCACGCGGTCGATTGCCTCGCCATCAAGCATGGCAAGGCGGTCAAGGAGGAGAGCAAGTGCATCGGCTGTGGCGAGTGCGTGCTGGCCTGTCCGACCCTGGCCTGGCAGCGGGATCCCAAGCAGCTCTACATGGTCAAGCTGGGGGGACGCACCAGCAAGAAGACCCCCCGTACTGGCAAGCTGTTCCTCAACTGGGTCACCGAAGAGGTGCTGCACGCAGTGATCAAGAACCTGTTCGAGTTCGAGGCCGAGATGCTGGATGGCAAACCCATCTATCTGCACATGGGTCACCTTATCGACCGGGCCGGTTATCACAAGTTCAAGGAGCGGGTGCTGCGCGGCGTCACCCTCAACCCGGAAGCCATGGTCGCTGACCGCATCTTCTGGGCCGAAGATCAGTACGTCGCCAACATGCACGTCAAAGCGGTGCAATAGGAAAAACCTCGTTTGGGGAAGCGTGATCAAGTGGCCGACACCGGTGGGGATCTGTCGTTGGCCCGGGCGTAGATCACCCTTCCCCTTTTTTATTCCCGTCGGGGGATCTTTCCCCCGACTATCCGGGGTGCGTCACGGCGTGCCCTGCTATCTCGCCCGGCGCGGCATTGCGAGCGGGCCAGCATCCGGAGCCTGTTATGGACTTTCTCCCTCTCTTCTGTCAGCTGCAAAACAAGCCGGTTCTGATCGTCGGCGGCGGTGAGGTGGCGGTGCGCAAGGCGCGCCTGCTGCTCGATGCCAAGGCGAAGATCACCATCAATGCCCCGCACCTGGAACCCCAGCTGATGAGCTGGGCCGAGCAGGGACGGCTGACCGTCTGCGCCGCCGGCTTTCACCCCGAGCTGCTCGATGGCAAGTGGCTGGTGATCGCCGCCACCAACCAGCCAGAGGTCAACCAGCAGGTCTTCAACGAAGCAAGCCTGCGCCAGATCTTCTGCAATGTGGTGGACTCTCCGGCCCACTGCAGCGCCATCATGCCCGCGATCATTGACCGCTCGCCGCTGATGGTGGCCATCTCCAGCGCAGGTGCGGCGCCGGTACTGAGCCGCCAGCTGCGGGAAAAACTCGAAGCCATGCTACCGCAACACCTCGGCCAGCTCGCGGCGCTGGCAGGCAAGCTGCGCGAGCGGGTCAAACTCATTCCGGACAAGCTGGCCCGCCGCCGCTTCTGGGAGCGGCTCTTTAGCCATGAGCGACTGGCATGCCAGCTGGCCCGCGGCCAGCAACAGGCCGCCGAGCAGAGCGTCGCCGAGCTACTCGATGAGCAACCACAGAGCAAGGGAAGCGTCATCCTGGTGGGCGCGGGCCCCGGCGATGCGGGGCTGCTCACCTTAAGCGGCTTGCAGCAGTTGCAACAGGCGGATGTGGTGGTCTATGACCGGCTGGTCTCGCAGGAGGTGCTGGCACTTGTTCGCCGGGATGCCGAGCGGATCTTTGTTGGCAAGGAGGCGGGCCGCCACTGTGTGCCCCAGCAGGCGATCAACCAGCTGTTGCTGGAACAAGCGCAGCTGGGCAAACAGGTGGTGCGGCTCAAGGGGGGCGATCCCTTTATCTTTGGCCGTGGCGGTGAGGAGCTGGAGACCCTGGCCGAGGCGGGCATCCCCTTCTCGGTGGTACCGGGCATTACGGCAGCCTCAGGCTGCGCCGCCTACAGCGGCATTCCCCTCACCCACCGCGATCACGCCCAGCGAGTGCAGTTCATCACCGGCCACGACAAGGAGGGCAATATCGCCCAGGAGTGGTCGGCGCTGGCCGCCCCACGCCAGACCCTGGTCTTCTACATGGGGCTGGCCCACGCCGCCCGCATTCAGGATGCGCTGCAAACCCACGGCATGCCCGGCCACACCCCGGTGGCGCTGGTGGAGCAAGGCACCCAGCTCAGCCAGCGGGTGGTGCGCGGCGAGCTGCAGCAGTTGGCCGAACTGGCCCGTCAGGTGAAGAGCCCGAGTCTCATCATCATCGGCTCGGTGGTCACTCTGGCCGACAAGCTGGACTGGTATGGGGAAGCCAACGCCATCCACGGCATCTAACCCCGCACGGCGATCACCCAATAGAGACAACAAAACAGAGAGCGGCCATGCCGCTCTCTGTTTTTTGCATCAATGACCAAGCCGTGGCACGGCGTGTCTGTTACTCGAGCCGGATGGGGCCGGTATTCTGAACATCGCTGTCATTCCAGTCGCTCTCATCGCGAATGCGCGGATCCCCCTGCAAGGTGTAGAGGATGGTGCCCTGACGAAACTGCAGCGCACCATCGGCCCGTTTCGCCTTCACCTTGACTCCGTTGACCCACACCTGCTCCTTGCCATCCACCTGAATATTGGCCACCGTGGCGCCTGTCTCGCGGTTTTTGGCGATCCACTTGCCCTGATAGGGCGAGTCCCCCTTGGCCATCGGCAGTGCGGCTGCCTTGCCCGCCGACCAGGCGTGCACGGTGCAAAAGCCGTGGGCCCGGCGATCATGCTTGATGACGTAATCCAGGGTGGGTTCGCTGGCGGGCAGATCGAAGGTGATCCCGATGACCACCTTGCCGTTTGTGGCCGAATAGGCGGCGGGCGCCAGTGTTTTCAGGGTCGCCTTCTTGCCATTGATAAAGACGTTGCCCCCTTGTGACTTGACCCGGATATCGGTGGGACAGGTGGCGCTGAAATTTGGCAGCGCCGCGAGGGCACTGCCGGCATGGGCGGTCATGGCCAACATGACAAGGGTCAGCAGAGCAGGTTTTAGATTCATAGTGATACGCCTTCAAGAGAAGAGAACCTCGTCCGTGAGCGGTGTCGTTCCTGATGGCGGCACTCTAGCTTGACCCTCTCGGGCTACCCAGTTAAAAAAAATAAAACCGGTCAGTGGAATTATTAATAAATATAAATATTTAAAATCAATAGGTTGAGTGACAACCCCGCCAGCCGCCACGTATCAGACAGGCAATAAAAAAGCCGATAACCCGGTTATCGGCTCATTGCCCATGCAGAAGTGGATGCCCGATCAGACCACCACGGCGGTGCCACTGATGCTGACCATCAGCATGCTGCCATTTTGCCCCACCACTTCGTAGTCGATATCGATGCCGACCACCGCATTGGCGCCAAGGGCGGCGGCGCGCTCTTTCAGCTCATCGAAAGCGATCTCGCGGGCACGGGCCAGCTCTTTTTCATAGGCACCGGAGCGGCCGCCGATGATGTCGCGGATCCCGGCAAAGAGATCCTTGAAAATGTTGGCGCCGAGAATGGCTTCGCCTACCACTATGCCGCGGTATTCACGAATGGTTTTGCCTTCCAGCGTGGGGGTCGTCGAGAGGATCATCTTGAACTCCTGTGAGTAGCAGAAGGGCTCAGACTACCCCAACTGCCCGAAAATCCCAACCGGGGGGTGACCTGTACGACGCCGTCCTTAAAAATCACGACGGCCAGATAAAAAAACACCGCGCACGGGGCGCGGTGTTTGTTTCAGAGGGCCATTGCCAACGGCAAGCCGTCACGGATTGTAAGAGACCACTGAGCCACTGAGGCCGGTCATCTGGGAGATCCGCCCCTGCATCCCCTGCAGTTTGGCCTTGGAGACATCCGGTCCGATAAAGACCCGGTTGAGCTGACCCTGCACCGGTGTGCGCGGCGAGGTGTGGGCAGAGTAGCCCGCCGCTCGCAGCTTGCTCACCAGCGCGTTGACGCTGTCGACGTTCTTGAAGGCGCCAAGCTGGAGGATCCAGCTACCCTGTGCCGGTGCCGCAGCAGGCGCGGGTGTGGTCGGCTGGGTCATCTTGCTTTCAATCAGATCGTCGAGGGACTTGATCTGACCCGCCTGCGGCTTGGCCGGTGCGGGCGCCTTGGCCACTTCAACCGGTTTGGCTGGCGTCGGCTTGGGTGCTGGCTTGGGCGGTTCGACCGGTTTTTTGGCCACCACTTCCGGCTTGGGCTGTGGCTTGGGTTGGACATTCTGTTGCGGCTGGACCGGCGCCGGTGCGGCAGGGGTTGTCGCCGGTTGCGCACCGTTGCCCTGACCGGCGAGGGTCATGGGGTCAGCCACCTCTTCCACTTGCCACTGTTGGGCCGCAGAGGCCTGTTGCTGGCTGGCCAGATGATCGGCGGGCAGGCTGCTGGCTGCCGAGACCTGCAGCGCAGGCTTGGCAGGCTCCAGCTCGGGGCGCAGCGGGATCTTGGCAAAGGCCTCCTCCTTTTGTGCCAGCTTGTGACCATCCAGCAAGTCCGGCAGGAAAATAACAACCAGGGCCACCAGGATGACGGTGCCCACCAGACGGTTTTGAAACTTCGAGGCCAAGTTGAATCCTACCTTTACGTAACTCAATATGCGATTTGGCTCCCCGCCCGAGGGCCGGGGAGCCGGGGTGTGGCCTAGACGGCGACACCCGCCAGAATGTCGGCGACAGTGTAAAACGAACCAAACACAATGACCATATCGTCCGGACTCGATGCGGCCAACGCTGCCTGATAAGCGGCGCTGACATCATCAAACTCCCTGGCAGGGCCCTTGCCCTCTCCCAACGCCGCAGCCAGTTGCGCAGCGGTGGCGGCGCGCGGGCCGGTGAGGCTGGCCAGATACCACTCGCCGATCAGACCATCGAGTTCGGCAAGGGATCCCGCCATGTCCTTGTCTTTGAGCATGCCGACCACGGCACGGCGTACACCCGCGCAGGGCATCTTGCGCAATTGCGCGGCCAGATAGGCTGCCGAATGGGGGTTATGGGCCACATCGACGATCACCAGCGGCGCACTTTGCAGCTGCTGCATCCGGCCAGCCAGCCGGGCATTGGCCAGCCCGTCACGAATGGCGGACTCCGGCAGCGGCAAGCCGAGGGATTCCAGCGCCGCCAGCACGGTCACCGCGTTCATCAGCGGCAGCGCTGGTTTTGGCAGATCCCGCCACTGGTTGAGGCCGTGATAATCCCAACCGCTCTCGTGCTCATCGCCACGAAAATCGATACCGACCTGACGCAGGTTTGCGCCAATACGCTGGGCTTCGCTGGCGATAGTCGCAGGCGGATTGGGCTCGCCACTGATGGCGGGTTTACCGGCGCGATAGACCCCAGCCTTCTCCACCGCTACCGCTTCGCGGGTATCACCCAGCCAGTCGCAGTGATCGAGGGCAATGGAGGTGATCATCGCCACATCGGACTCCACCACGTTGGTGGCGTCGAGCCGACCGCCCAGTCCCACTTCCAGCAGCAGCACATCGGGGGCGGCGCGGCAGAAGAGCCACAAGCCAGCCAGGGTGGCGAACTCGAAGAAGGTAAGGGCAATCTCGCCACGCGCCGCTTCCACTTCGGCAAAAGCGGCGCAGTGATCGCTGTCGGACAGCTCTTGCCCGTTGACCCGCACCCGCTCGGTAAAGCGCAGCAGATGTGGCGAGGAGTAGACGCCGACCTTGTAGCCTGCGGTCATCAGAATGCTGGCCGCCATGGCACAGCTGGAGCCTTTGCCGTTGGTGCCCGCCACCGTGATCACCTTGAACGGCAGCTGGGTGAGACCCATGCGCCGGGCGACAGCACCGACCCGATCCAGCCCCATGTCGATATTGACCGGATGGATCTGCTCCAAATAAGAAAGCCAGTCGACAAGCGACCGGCTTTGGGATTGTTGCATGTTTGAACTCATCTTCACTCTTCGATGACGTGAGTATTCAGCATTTTGGCGAGCAGGCTGGCCAGACGGTTACGCATTTCGCGGCGATCGATGATGATATCGATGGCACCCTTTTCCAGCAGGAACTCGGAGCGCTGGAAGCCTTCCGGCAGCTTCTCGCGCACGGTCTGCTCGATAACACGCGGACCTGCAAAGCCGATCAGCGCCTTGGGCTCGCCCACGTTGATGTCACCCAGCATCGCCAAACTGGCAGAGACGCCACCCATGGTGGGGTCGGTCAGCACGGAGATATAGGGCAGGCCCGCCTTGGTGAGTCGGTCCAGCGCTGCACTGGTCTTGGCCATCTGCATCAGGGAGAAGAGGGCTTCCTGCATGCGAGCACCACCAGAGGCGGAGAAGCAGACCAGGCCACGGCCTTCCTTGATGCACTCCTCGACGGCGCGTACAAAGCGGGCACCGACCACGGAGGCCATGGAGCCACCCATGAAGGAGAATTCGAACGAACAGGCGACAACCGGTACCCCTTTGAGGGTCCCTTTCATCACCACCAGCGCATCTTTCTCCGCCGTCTCTTTCTGAGCGGCAGACAAACGATCCTTGTAGCGCTTGGAATCCTTGAATTTCAGTACATCCTGCGGCTCCAGCTCGGCACCGATCTCGGTACGACCCTGCTCATCGAGGAAGCTCTCGAGACGGGCGCGGGCGCTGATGCGCATATGATGATCACACTTGGGGCACACTTCGAGGTTGCGCTCCAACTCTGCCCGGTAGAGCACCTGTTCACAAGCACTGCACTTGGTCCACACCCCTTCCGGAATGTTGTGACGACGGGGCGCAGTGATCTTGCTCTTGGGAAGAATCTTCTCAAGCCAGCTCATGGAATTCCTTAATGCTTTTGTGCCTGACAAAACGCATCGAGCCTAGATTGTTCAATGACTTAATAGCTCGATGGCAACAAATGACGGGTCATTAAACCACAATTTTTCGGGCGCAGTTACTAAAAACTGGTCGTACCCGGTGCCGAGTCCGGCAGCCACAGCGGGCCGAGCGGCAACTGCGGCAGAGCAAACTCGGCCGGGTAATCCACGTCGACCAGATAGAGGCCACCGGCCTTGGCGGTCGGCCCGGCCAGATTGCGATCCTTGGCAGCCAGCACCTCGGCAATCCACTCCACCGGTTTGAGCCCCTGCCCCACCAGCAGCAGGGAGCCGGTGATGTTGCGCACCATATGGTGCAGGAAGGCGTTGGCCTTGATGTCGAGCACGATGTAGGGGCCGGAGCGGCTGACACACAGATGGGTCACATTGCGCCACGGGGTGTTGGATTGGCAGGCGACGGCACGGAAGGTGCTGAAGTCGTGCTCCCCCAGCAGGCTCTGGCCCGCCTGGTGCATCAACTCGGCATCGATGGTCTCGTGGTAGTGGCTGACGCCACTGCCGAGGATCGCCGGCCGGTAGTTGTGGTTGTAGATGACATAGCGGTAGCGACGGGCGGTGGCGCTGAAGCGGGCGTGGAAGCTCTCGTCCACCTGCTTGACCCAGCGCACGGCGATATCCGGCGGCAGGTTGGAATTGAGCCCCAGGGTCCAGGCCCCTTCGGCACGGTTCGCCTCGGTATCGAAGTGGATCACCTGACCGGTCGCATGGACACCGGCATCGGTGCGTCCGGCACACTGGATGGAGACAGGATGGTTGGCAATCCGGCTCAGCGCCGTCTCCAGTTCAGCCTGCACGCTGATCACTTCACGCTGACGCTGCCAGCCGAAATACCGGCTGCCGTCATATTCAATACCTAGGGCAATTCGCATGGATAAACTTGTCTTGTTGTGAAAACGCAGTGAAAGAAACGGGGCGGATTATACGCGCTCAGCCCGAAAAGTCCCACCACGCGCGCAATTGGCCTGGATTGCGAGCCTGCGCGGCCATACTCGCACCGTCGCAACTCGCCAAAAGAAGAGGGCAGCCTGCTGGCTGCCCCCGTTTTGCTGACCCCGTAATGGGGAATGCTTTAGCCCAACCGCTTGAGTAACTTCTCGGCTTCGGCGCGCTGGTGATCGCTACCCTGTTCCGCCGCCTCTTGCAGCAGCTCGCGAGCGCTATCCTTGTCATCAATCTCGAGGTATGCACGGGCCAGATCCAGCTTGGCACCCACACCGCCGTCGTCGGCATCCACGTCAAATCCGGTGGATTCCGGCAGCACCTCGGGGAAGCCATCGAGCCCCACATCCAGCGAGAAGCCCTGATACGGCTCCTGCTCCGGCGCGGTGGCATCCGCTTCAGCCAGCAGCTTGTCAATCTCGACGTAGCCGCTCTCCTGCGCCTGCTCACGGGGTTGAACATCTGCCGGATGAGACTCCACCTCGGCAAACGCATCTTCGAAATCGGAGAGCGCCAGCTCGTTGGGATCCCACTCCAGATCCAGCTCCGCTTCCTTCGCCTTGACAGGCTCAAGACCGAGCTCGGCCAGCATGGCATCCGCACTCTCGTCAGCGTCCTCTGCGGCACTGAGATCAATGGCGTTATCATCTTTGCCAGCAGCAGGCTCGTCGAGGGCACTGTCGAAATCACCGAGATCGAAGCTCGCCAGACCGTCGTCAGCGGCGCCGACTTCGTCGATGGAGCTCAAATCGGGCTCGAGGTCGGCGGAGAGATCCGCATCCAGCTCGGCAAACAGGGCTGCCTGCAGCTCCTCTTCGCTCATGATCTCGTCAGCGGCCTTGGGCTTGGGGTTGAACTCGCTGGCCAGATCCATGGCGGGCTCGTTGGCCAGCGCAATGGGCTCATCCAGCGAGAGATCGAGATCCGGCACCAGATCCGGGTCACGACTGGCTGGCTGGGCCGCCATCCGCTCGGGCTCAAAGCCCTGCAGCTCCATCTCGCCCTCGTCACTGAACACCAGATCGACATCCGGCTTGGCGGCCGGCTCGTCAGACTCCATCGGCATAAAGCCATCCGGTGTGTTGAGATCCGGCACCGGGCGCACCGGCTCGTTGTCGGTCACATCGACGCTCAGCAGATCATCAAACTCGCTCTGCTCCTGATCCATCATCATGGCGGTGGATTCGGAGAGACTCTTCTCCTGCTCTTCCAGTTCGCGGCGAGCACGGGCACGCAGCCACAGAGTCACCAGTGCCAATACCAGCAGCACCGGCAGCAGGATGATCATGGCGAGGTTGAGCGGCGAGGAGAGCAGATCCATCAACCAGTTTTTCTCAGGCTCAGGCTCGGCTGCCACCGGCGGGACCGGTTGCGCCTTGAGCTCGGCAATCTCTTTTTGCAGCGCGGTCTGATCCTGCAGCTGGGCCTTGAGGGTCTCCACCTCTTCGGTCAGGGATTGCAGACGCAGCTTGAGCCTGTGGTTCATCTCGGTCACCTGGCCGAGCTGGGCATTGGCATCTTCCAGTGCCAGCGCCATCTCGGTAGCCGGTTTGCCCACCGGTTTATCCAGATCGGAAGGCAGAGGCGCTGGTGTGGTGCCTTCTGCTGCGCTCGGAGCAGGTGCTACCGCCTCTTTCGGCGCAGGCTCGCTCACCTTGGCCACTTCTTTGGTTTCAGCCGCCGCTTGCGGTGCCACCACCGGGGCTGGAATGGGGGCGGCTTTCGCCACTGGCAGCGGCGCAGGCGCAGCCTTCACCGACTCGGTCTTGACGGCTTCAACCTTCGCGGGTTTGGCGGCAGCCGGTTTGGCGGTATGGGCCTGCTTGTCAGCCAGATATTTGGGGCTTAACCCCTTCCAGCTGGCGTTGTCGCTGCGGAACTTGGCGCGAGCCTGAGCATCAGTAATGACGCTCGCCTCGGCCGCGGTCGGCAGCAGAATGCGGGATCCCACCAGAATGTGGTTGATATTGCCATCGGCGAAACTGCGGGGGTTTTTCTCGTAAATCGCCACCATGGTCTGGTAGACGCTGACCCGATTGGAGGGGCGATATTTGCTCGCCAGGCTCCAGAGGGTATCGGTCGGACGAACAGGGCCATAGCTACCGGCATTGGCAGTGACCTGACGCACCACCGGCTGGGCGGTTGTACGCACCGGTTGTGCGACGGGTCTGGCGACCGGCTGCGCCAGCGGCTGGGAATTGACGGCGGGAGGTGCGGGTTCGTCAGGGCCTTTTAGCTCGACAAAAAAAGGCTCCCGCGCCGAGTCTTCAGCCTGGACGGTGCCCAGCAGACCCAATGCGAGTAGCGTTGCCAATGTTATGCGGGAATGTCCCATATTCGTTCCTTCGTATGACGGCCCTATCACATTGAAAAATCTGGATAGTTACCCCAAAACAGTCGGTTCAATATAAATCAGGCTCGCCTGGCAAGCCAGCAGTCCGACACATTTAGCACCCAACTTGACCCTGAGTGTAGGAAAAAACTTAATCAGTTGATATCGCAACAGAATCTTGAAGTGACGGAGTGCGGCATGGGTCACACCCCGGTTTGATCACAGGCCGGATGCGCAGCACTCCCTGCTGCGCATCGGTGGCATCTGACCAGCCTTACAGATAGTCGCGAACCAGCAGCTCGGCAATCTGTACACTGTTGGTTGCCGCGCCCTTACGAACGTTATCGGCCACGATCCACATATTGATACCACTTGGATGAGAAATATCCTGGCGCACCCGACCCACCAGCACCTCATCCTTGCCGGTTGCGTCACGCACCGGGGTCGGATAGTCCCCTTCGTCATCAAACAGGGTCACACCCGGCGCATTGCGCAGCAGGTCCTTGACCTGTTCGGCATCGAGCGGCTGGTGCAGTTCGACGTGTACCGCCTCGGCGTGGCCGTAGAAGACCGGCACCCGCACGCAGGTGGGGTTCACGGCAATGCTGGCATCGCCGAGGATCTTCTGGGTTTCCCATACCATCTTCATCTCTTCACGGGTGTAGCCGTTGTCGGTGAAGCTGTCGATCTGCGGGATCAGGTTAAAGGCGATCTGTTGCGGATAAAGGGTCGGTTCCACCGGACGGCCGTTGAGCAGATGAGCTGTCTGACCTGCCAGCTCGCTGACCCCCTCTTTGCCGGAGCCTGATACGGATTGATAGGTGGCCACGTTGATGCGGGCAATGCCCACTTCGTCGTGCAGCGGCTTCAAAGCCACCAGCATCTGGATGGTGGAACAATTGGGGTTGGCGATGATGTTGCGATTGCGAAAATCGGCCAGCGCATCCGGGTTCACTTCCGGGATCACCAGCGGGATATCTTCGTCGTAACGGAAGCAGGAGGTGTTGTCGATGACGATGCAGCCGTGTTCGGCAGCAATCGGCGCCCACTTGGCAGAGACCTCGGCACCGGCGGAGAAGAGTGCGATCTGTACCTGGCTCCAGTCAAACTCCTCCACATCGAGGATCTCGAGGTTCTTGCCGCCAAAGCGCACGGTATCACCGGCGCTGCGGCTGGAAGCCAGCGGATAGAGGGTCGCTACCGGAAATTCGCGCTCTTCCAGGATCTCGATCATCGCCTGACCCACGGCGCCGCTGGCACCCAATACTGCTACGTTAAACTGCTGGCTCATTCTGTTCTCCTCTGATAATGCTGCAATGGCGCCGGGTGGCGCCATGGTCGGCAGGCTCCCGCACGGCGAGATGACGCAGCCTGATATGGCTGAGCCGGCGCAGTAGCATCTGCGCCAGCTCAGTAAAAAAATGGGAGCGAGGTAGGCAGTACGGCTCACCCCTTCCGGTTATCTTCCAACTCCTAGTCCCCGATTCGGGGGCGTGACAGCGCAAATCCCAGCTCGCCCAGCGCTTGGTCGGCAAACGCCCCCTCAACCTGCAGGGAGGATAGTTCACGGCGCTCGGGGTAGTGTTTGCGCTGCTCGTCAAAGCTGCCGGGCAGACCGAGTCGGGCCCGGAAACGGGCATCATCGCGGCGCACGTCATAAACCAGATGCACCAGCTGCTTGATCAACGCCTGATCCGGTGCGCGGCCCGGCACCACCGCCTGCACATCGGGGGCTGGCAGGAGCTTACTCAAATCCTGACGAGGCTGGCGTCCCAGCTGCTGGCAGAGCGCCTGGTAGAGCATCCAGGTACCGCGGGCCTTCCCCTCCAGGCTGTAACCGGCTATATGGGGGGTGGCAATCTCGGTATGGGGCACCAGCGCAGCCAGTGGCTCGGGCTCGTTCTCCCACACATCCATCACCAGTCGCAAAGGCGTATCGCCCAACTGACGCGCCAGCAGGGCCCGGTTATCCCACACCTCGCCACGGGAAGCATTGATCAGGATCTGCCCGGCAGGGCGCGCGGCAATCTGTTCGGCATCGAGCAGATGGTAGGTGGCATCCACTCCTTCGCGTGTGATCGGCACGTGGAAGCTGACAATATCGGCGCCAAGGGCGGCCTGATAATCGACAAAACCCGCTGCGGGATTTTCCCGCGCCTTGGGCGGATCGCAGCGCAGCACCCGCATGCCGAGCGCTTGGGCCTTGGTCGCCACGCACTCGCCGGTATTGCCCGCGCCAATCACCGCCAACGTCATGGCCGAGAGGTCGAGTTCATAGCGCTCCGCCAGCACCAGCAGGGCGGAGAGCACATAATCCCCCACCGAATACTTGTTGCAACCGGGGGCGCTGAAGAAGGGAATATTGCGGCTTGCCAGCAACGCCTTGTCCACATGGTCGGTGCCTATGGTGGCGGTGCCGACAAACCCGAGTTTGGGGCTGGTCGCCAGCAAATTGCCGTTGACGCGGGTGACCGAACGCACCAGCAGCACATCGGCATCGAGCAGATCGCGGGCCTGCATCTGCCGTCCGGGCAAGGGGATCACCTCGCCAAATTCGGCAAACAGCTCCACGGCATGGGGCATATTCTCATCAACGACTATCTTCATCGGGCTCTCTTTGGTCACAACCGCCACGGGGGCGCCATTCTAGCGCAAAGCCGCCCGAGATTTCAGCCTGTGATGCAATCCGGCGCGAAACGGGCCCACATTGCGCGGCAGCCGCTCCATCCGCCCGCTCAAACAGAGGATGTCGCCACAAATGTGTAAGCAGAGGTAACAAACGTGCTGCTCGGCTTTGTCCGGGCATATCACGGTGGCACAATGCCCTCTTTTTCGCGATCGCCCATACCCACCATGCCGCCACACGCTCCGCCGCTCCCAATGTCAACCGCCTCACTCACCCGCAGTCAGGTGCTTGGCTTCACAGCCCTGTTAATCCTGCCCCTGTTACTACTCGCCACATTGCCCTGGCAGCCTTTTCTGACCGGTTCACTGCAATCAGGCTGGTTATGGTGGTCATACGCCCTCACCCGCATGGTCGATATTCCCGGGATCGGGGTCAGTGGCGCCCTCTTGCTGTTGCTGACCCGCTACAAACTCAAACTGGAGCTGGCTCCCTTCATTGCGCTGGGGTGTGCGCTTGCAGCCCTGCTCGCCAGCGACTGGGTGCTCAAGAGCCTGATCAAACACCTGACCGAAGAGCCCAGACCCTATCTGCTCTGGCTGGAGAGTCAGGCGCTGATCCCGGCCATCAAGCACTTCTACGCCAGTAGCATCGATGTGCGCAGTGAACAGGTTCACGCCGCCAGCCAGTTGCTGGCCCTGCCAGAGTGGCTCGGCCACCACTGGCAGGCCGAGGTGAACTACGCCTTCCCCTCCGGCCACAGTATCGCCGCCATCAGCCTGGCCCAGTTCTTTGGCCTTATCTGGCTGGCCCGCGCCCCCACGGGCGTCTGGCTGCTGCCGTTGTGGGCGCTAGGGGTTGGTCTGTCACGCATGGTAATGGGAATGCATTGGCCGGTGGATGTGCTGGCCAGCGCCCTGTTGGGCACGCTCACGGCGTTGGTTGCCGCCCGCTGGTGGCTGCACAGATATTGAATTGTGCGCCATCTTGGCGCGGCCGACTGCGTGGGATGGGAGGACAAGCCTGTGCTTTTTTGCCATAATGCCGCCTCATTTTATCCCGACCGAGATCCCATGACCGACGCAGTTCATACCCTCAAGGGCCGTTTCCGTGGTTTTTACCCCGTCGTCATCGATGTTGAAACAGCCGGGTTCAACGCCAAGACCGATGCCCTGCTCGAAATCGCGGCTTACACCCTGAAAATGGATGAGCAGGGCTGGCTCGTTCCCGATCAGGTATTCCACTTTCATGTCGAGCCTTTCGAAGGGGCCAACCTGGAAAAGGCTGCGCTGGAGTTCACCGGCATCGACCCCTACAACCCGTTGCGTGGCGCTGTCTCGGAAAAAGAGGCACTGACCGAGATCTTCAAGGGGATCCGCAAGGGGATGAAGGAGCAGGATTGCGGCCGCGCCATCATAGTGGCCCACAACGCCACCTTTGATCACGGCTTCGTGATGGCTGCCGCCGAGCGCGCTGGCCTCAAGCGCAATCCGTTCCACCCGTTTGCGACCTTCGACACCGCAGCCCTCTCCGGATTGGCGCTGGGGCAGACCGTGCTGGCCAAAGCGTGCCAGAGCGCCCGCATCCCGTTTGACAATAAAGAGGCGCACTCTGCCCTCTATGACACCGAACGCACCACAGAGCTGTTCTGTCATATCGTTAACCGCTGGAAGAGCATGGGGGGTTGGCCGCCAGCGCATCCGGATGATGACACAACCGATGCTCCTGCCGACGATGAGGGGCAAGAATAAACGGACGAAGGCTGCCACTGGCAGCCTTCGCTTTTTGGGGAAGTGATTGATTGCACGGCGCATCGGAAATCGCTATCAACGTCACTATCCACCGCTGCGCACGGGATGCACGGAGACAAACAGGTCACAAACCCTCATGTTGAGCAACCTTGTGCCACATGCTGCTGCGATATGAGGGGTTTGACTGATTTTTTTCTCGACATTTGTCACATTTTTCGCAAACTAACTCCCCTTCACATGACAGACAGCAATAACAAACTATAAGGAAATCAAATGAATCCAGTTGTTATCGCAGTCGGGCTGATGCTGGTGCTCAGTCTGCTGCGGATCAATGTGGTGGTCTCGCTGGCGCTGGGGGCCATTGCTGGCGGCCTGGTCGGTGGGCTGTCGTTGACCGATACCCTCACCACCTTCAGCGGTGGCCTGGGCGGTGGCGCCGAGATTGCTCTCTCCTACGCCATGCTGGGCGCCTTTGCGGTTGCCATCTCCCGCTCCGGGATCACCGACCTGCTGGCCCGCAAGGTGATCAGCCAGTTGGGCAAGGATGCCAGCTCGACCCGCATCATGTGGGTCAAAACCCTGCTGCTCTCTTCCGTGCTGGCCGTGGCGATCTCCTCCCAGAACCTGATCCCGGTTCACATCGCCTTTATTCCCATCCTGATCCCGCCGCTGCTGCATGTGATGGCGCAGATGCAGATCGACCGTCGTCAGGTGGCCTGTGTCATCACCTTTGGCCTGACAGCTACCTATATGGTGCTGCCGGTCGGCTTTGGTGGCATCTTCCTGAACAACATTCTGGCCAAGAACCTGATTGATAACGGCGTGCCCATCACCACCAGCCAGATCCCGCTGGCGATGGCCATTCCGGTCGCCGGTATGGTACTGGGCCTGCTGATTGCGGTATTCATCAGCTATCGCAAACCGCGCCAGTACGATCTGGCCAAGATCCTGGATGCCGAGCCCGAAGCGGTCGAGCTCAATCTCACCCACATCTGGGTGGCCCTGCTGGCCATTGGCGTAGCGCTGGGGCTGCAACTGATGACCAACAGCATCGTACTGGGTGCACTGGCCGGTTTTGTCATCTTCACCTGCGGCGGCGTCATCAAGTTTCGCGAAAGCCAGGATGCTTTCACCCAAGGGGTGCGGATGATGTCGCTGATCGGCTTCATCATGATCTCCGCCGCCGGTTTTGCCGCGGTGATGAAGGCAACCCACGGGGTCGACTCTCTGGTTCAGGTGGTCGCCTCCGGCATCGGTCAGCACAAGGGGATCGCCGCCTTCCTGATGCTGCTGGTGGGTCTGCTCATCACCATGGGGATCGGTTCTTCCTTCTCCACCGTGCCCATCATCGCCACCATCTATGTGCCGCTCTGTCTGCAGCTTGGCTTCTCACCAATGGCGATCATCGCACTGGTTGGTACCGCTGGCGCGCTGGGGGATGCGGGTTCACCAGCCTCCGACTCGACTCTGGGGCCCACCTCCGGCCTCAACGCAGATGGTCAGCACGACCATATCTGGGACAGCGTGGTGCCCACCTTTATTCACTACAACATCCCGCTGGTGATCTTCGGCTGGATTGCCGCCATGGTGCTCTGATAGCCCCTCGGGCTGCGAACTCTGCACGTCACAATGCACAACAAGAAGGCGACCAGATGGTCGCCTTCTTGTTGTATTCGACTAGATAAACAACAGCACGTTAGCTTGTGGTGACGGTGAAAAGGTACCGCTCGCTAACCCAGCGCAACCTCCTGCATGATGCTCCGATTGATAAAGTAGCGATGGCAGAACAGCAAAAAGTCCTGCAACGGCAAGGGCCTCGAGTAGAAATAGCCCTGAATTTCATCAACGCCGATGCTCAGCACCGCCTTCAGCTCATCGTTGTTCTCCACCCCTTCCGCCACCACCCGCACACCGAGTTGATGAGAGAGGCTGGTGATCGCCTCGACGAACAGGGCCTGACGGGTATCGTTGTCGATGGCAGTGATAAATGAGCGGTCAATCTTGAGCTTGTCGAAATAGAGTTCCCGCAAGTAGGAGAACGATGACCAGCCGGTACCGAAATCATCAAGGGCCACCCGCACTCCGATATGACGCAGGGTATCGATGATCTGCTTGCTCAGCTCGATATCATCCAGAGCAATCGTTTCGGTCAGCTCTACGATCAGCTGTTGCAGGCTTAGCGGCCCCTCCCTCATGTTCTCATCCAGCTGGGCTGCCAACCCTATAGTGAACATGGAACTCGAGAGGTTGACCGAGATCTCCAGCGGTTCAATCAAGTCGCTCGGGAAAATGGCGAGATCATGTTGCAAGCGCCGGAAGATCCATAACCCGAGCGCCTCCCCCAGCCCGTTATCTTCCGCCAGCGAGATGATATCGAGGGGCGGAATAAACCCGTACTCCGGGTGATTCCAGCGGATCAGTACCTCAGCCCCCAGTCGCACCCTACCTTGACCACGGACAATGGGCTGATAGTAGAGGCTCAACTGCAAATTGCTGTGGTGCTGGATCAGCTCGCGCAACTCGGTCGACAAACGGCGGTTGCGCAGATAGTGCTGATACATGCTGCTGGAGAAAACCACGTAACGATTCAGCCGCTTGCGCTTGGCACTGTCGAGGGCGATATCGGCAAACAGCAGCATCTCCTCCGGCGTGTGTACCGGTCGCACGTACTGGCTGACCCCCATAAAGACCCGCACCCGGTGGGCGGGATCAGTCGCCAAGGCAAGCCCGGCAAGTTCGTTACGCAGCTGCTCCAGAAATGGAAAGCGCAAATAGGTGGGCATAACGCCGGAAATAATAATGGCAAACTCATCGCTACCGGTTCGGGCGGCAAAGAGACCGTCAACCGATACCGCGCGGATCCGCTCGGCCAGTTGCGTCAGCAATGCATCCCCCACCTCGTAGCCCAGGCTGTCATTTACCTCCCTGAAATGGCCAAGATCCACCAGACAGACGGTCACGCTGCTGCGCCCCCCTTTATGTCCCGTCAGCTGCTTGAGGTGTTTGATCAAGGAGGCCCGGTTTGGCAAGCGGGTTAGCGCATCATTCCACGCAAGAAAGTGCTGGTGGCGCACTTCGCGAAACAGCATCAGCAGCATCACCACGGTCGCCAACATCAAGAAAGCCAGAATGAAGAAGTTCTGGATACGCGACGAGTTGAGTACCTCCCGCTGGGCAATAGCGGATGGACCGGTGAAATTTTTCACCATCACATCGCGGATGGCAGCCAGATCCCGAGCCAACTCCTCGGCGAAACGAGCAAGTTCTTTCGAATCTCGATCTCCACTGACCACGGCCTGCTCATACTTCTCGAACAGGGCCATGATCTTCCCTACCGCTTGTTCAGCACCAAAGCGAGCTCGGACCTGCTTTGCCTCTTCACCGTGCAGGAAGACATCGAGGCGGTTCCAGGCAATATCAAAACGCTTGTTCATCTCTTTCTGACTGGTCGAACCGGTGCGATAGAGAGAGAGCGCCTCATCAAAGCCACGGATTTCCAGCTCCAGCTGCGCCAACGCCCAGGCGGAGAGTTGGGTATAGCGGGTCACAGCATTAAAAGCACGGTCATAGTTCCAGACCGACCAGATGGCGACCCCCAAAAAGGCAGTCACCATCAGGATCAAGCTCAGAAACTTGCCGCGCAGCATCTTATTTGCTCTCAATCGCCGTCAGTTGCCACACCATCCGGCTGTGATAGAGCTCCTTGTTCAGCTCCGGGTGATCAGAGAGGGGATAGATGATCCAGAGCGGCCCCTTGTTGCGCAGGGTCAACACCTTGCCATCCTGCTTCTCGGCCAGCAGTACCGCATATTTATCTCCATCTTCCAGCGGCACAGCTGCCCAGTAGTCATTGATGGCGACCGCCTTGACCTCCCCACTCTTGAGACCATACATCTTGACCAGGTCTCGCAGCAGCACACCACGATAGGTGTGCACCCCCTCGGTCCAAGGGGTCTCGGTCTTGACCTCTGTCTGAGGCAAGGCCTCAAACTCGGCCCGGGTCAACACGACCTCCCCTTTACCATTACAACAGCCATTTCCCTTGATCTTGAGGAAAGGATCATCAGCCAACACCATGCCAGAAACGAGACAGCCGGATAACAGCAACATACTGCCAAGCCATCCACCCATGATAGACCTCCGTATCGTACTGTTTGTTTTATTGGTTTCACTCTGCTCACCCACATGACAACGGTAGAGTCACAATGCAAAACAATGTTGCTGCAACCAGCTCACCACAACAGGCAACCTGCATCAGGCTGTACCCGAATGCCACCAAAAGCATGGCATCCTGGCTCCGAATGTCACAACTGCATCGGAAAATATTCATGTCCCTTTGGCTCTCGACCTGGCTTATGGAACAGAAATATGACCCCTACACAGGCAAACTGACGGTACAGTCCCTATCGCAGATACAAAAAAAGGCCGCTCCATGAGCGGCCTTCTTCATAACGGGATCAGCAATCAGCTTTCGCGACGCTTGCCACCGAATTTGCGATCTTTGTTGAAGCCACCTTCACGGCGCTCCCCGCTCTTGTTGAACGGACGGTCACCCTGGGGACGGCGATCCTTGTTGAAAGGACGGTCGCCACGGAAAGGACGATCACCACGGGGCGGACGGCTGCTGGTGTTGCCACCGGCCGGCACTTCGGTGTAGCGGGTGATTTGCAGCGGACGCTGGCAAACACGGGCTTTCTTGATCACTTCCAGTACATCGGCGGTCATGCCTTTCGGCAGATCGACGGTGGAGAAGTCATCAGCGATGTCGATGTTGCCGATGAAGCGGCTCTCGATGTTCGCTTCGTTGGCGATGGCGCCTACGATCTGGCCCGGCTTGACACCGTGATGGGCACCCACGTCTACGCGATAGCGCTCCATCTCCACATCCGGGTTATCTTTCAGCGGACGGGGCTCCAGGGACGGCATGCGACGGGCAGGACGATCGCCACGGTCACCGAAGTCACGACCGCCACGGTCGTTGAAGTCACGGCGCTCGAAGCCACCACGATCGTTGCCAGCATTCAGCAGCGGATCCGGAATGGAGTCATCCAGCAGCAGCGGTTGGTCACCCTGTACCAGCTTGGCCAGTGCAGCAGCCAGCTCCAGCGGATCGGCAGAATCCTCTTCGATCAGCTCGTTGACCAGGTTGTGGTAGATCTCGAGCTCTTCACCCATCATGGTTTCGCGGATGCGCTCTTTGAACTTGGCCAGACGATGCTGGTTGATGTCCTCGGTACTCGGCATCTTCATCGGCTCGATGGCCTGGCGAGTTGCGTGCTCGATGGCGCGCAGCATACGACGCTCGCGGGGAGCGACGAACAGGATGGCTTCGCCTTTACGACCGGCACGACCGGTACGACCGATACGGTGAACGTAAGATTCGGTGTCGTACGGAATGTCGTAGTTCACTACGTGAGTGATGCGCTCAACGTCCAGACCACGGGCGACAACGTCGGTGGCGATCAGGATATCCAGCTGGCCTTGACGCAGTTTGTCAACGGTACGCTCACGCAGTTTCTGCGGGATGTCGCCATGCAGCGCTTCACAGGCGTGACCACGGGCGGCCAGCTTGCCAGCCAGCTCTTCGGCAGCGTTCTTGGTACGCACGAACACCAGCAAGGCTTCGTAGGATTCCACTTCCAGCAGACGGGTCATGGCGTCCAGCTTGTGCAGACCGGTCACTTGCCAGTAGCGCTGGCGAATAGTGGTCGCGGTAGCAGTCTTGGAGGCGATCTTGATCTCTTTGGGCTGCTTCAGGTGCTTCTGGGCCACGCGACGGATCTGCTCCGGCATGGTGGCAGAAAACAGGGCAACCTGACGAGTGCTCGGGCACTGCTCCATGATCCAGTCAACGTCGTCGATGAAGCCCATACGCAGCATTTCATCAGCTTCGTCCAGTACCAGAGCTTTCAGGCCGGAGAGTTCCAGGTTCTTGCGACGGATCAGATCCATCACGCGGCCCGGAGTACCGACGACAACCTGAGCACCGCGACGCAGGGCACGGGTCTGGGTTTCGTAGGAGGCACCGCCGTAGATGGGCAGTACGTGAAAATCAGGCATGTGGTGGGCGTAGCGTTGGCACGCTTCAGCCACTTGCAGCGCCAGTTCGCGGGTAGGCGCCAGCACCAGGATCTGGGTGTTGCGGTTACCAGCTTCCAGACGAGACAACAGAGGCAAGGCAAAAGCAGCGGTCTTCCCTGTACCGGTTTGCGCCTGCCCCAGCAGATCGTGTCCCGCCATCAGGTGGGGAATTGCTGCGGCCTGGATCGGTGACGGGCGCTCATAGCCCACGTCCTGCAGCGCTTTCAATACAGGCGCGGCCAGTCCAAGCTCACTAAAAAGGGGCAGTTGTTCGGTATCAGACATAGATTCTTCCAGATTAAGGCAGGCGGCTAACACCGCGGAATAGCAAAAAGGCGGCGATTATAGCGCCACTTTGTTCTGCTGTCTTGAAAAATGTGATAAGCCTCTCAAGACGTTGGCAATTATAGAGGGATCTGACGAGTATGGCTTGCTTATTTTGCACTCATAGTGCGTTATTGCAGATCACTCCTCGCTGGAGTCCTTGCCCCGCTTGTGTTTGAGCACCGCCATGGTCAGTCGGCTGGTGCACAATAAACGCTCACGTTCGTCCCGAATTTCAATCTGCCACACTTGGGTTGTTGCTCCCAGATGGAGCGGTGCGCAACGCCCGGTCACCACCCCTTCCCGTTTGGCCCGCAGATGGTTGGCATTCACCTCCAACCCCACACAGTAGCTATCTGGCCCGACCGCCATATTGGCCGCAAGCGACCCAAGCGTCTCCGCCAGCACAACAGAGGCACCACCGTGCAGCATGCCAAGGGGCTGGTGGGTGCGGTGATCCACCGGCATGGTCGCTTCCAACCAGTCGGGGCCAAAAGCGGTGTAGACGATATCGAGATGGGCCATCAGGGTGTTGCGAGAGGTGGCGTTGAGCCCCTCCAGACTCATGGGTTTACGCCATATAGGCGCAATATCGTGACTCATTGCGAGCAGACTCCTTATGTAGCGATGAATGCGTACCGATATGAGTGAAACGACCTCCATCGGCAACATGGTTCGGTTATATGAGTTGTTGGTTACCAGGTGACGTGGTAACAACGCAGCCCCGACTCGGCGCTGCGTGTTACACAATCATGCCATTAAGCGGGATGTTACCAGGGGTAGGTAACGCCGGGCCACTCGGCCCACGGCACATCTCGCCCCGGCAAGCGGGGGGCTGGCCACTGCCACACCCTGGCGAGCCACTCGCGCAGCTGAATCTCCAGCTCTTCATCCGTGATGGGCGCCTCGGCCACCTTCCAGAAGAAAAGCTCCACCGCTACCTCTGGCAACACCGAGGGGTAGAGATAAACCCCGCCCCAAAATTGCGGCTCCCGATCCGGGCTCCAGAGGCCATAGGCAAAGGAGCGCTTGGCCAGAAACTCCGACTGCTGCCACTCCAGATCTCCTTCGTGCTGGCTCAGGCTGAAGTTGGCGGAGGGCCAGAGATCGTGCGGGCGAAACAGCTGATGGAGCTGCTCGCGCTCGCGCAACATGGCGACAAACTCCACCACCGCCTGAGCGGGAGTGGTGGGTAACAGCAAGAAACGTGGGTGCCGATAGGCCTTCGGCACCCGAAACCGCTTGGGAAACGTCAGCATCAGAGCAGCTCCAGCAGGGCTTGCAATGGATGTTTGAGCTTTTCCCCCTCCATCCGCTTGACCTGACTGCGACACGAATAGCCGGTCGCCAGACAGCGCGCTCTGGGCAGGCGGGCGAGCGGGTCGGCCCAGCTCAACCCATAAATCCCCTTGGAGTTCTCCACCTGTTTGACGTCGTGACCATAGGTGCCCGCCATACCGCAGCAACCCACAGAGACTGGCTGCAAGCTGGCCCCGAAGCGGCCAAACAGGGTGCTCCAGTCGCCGTGAGTGGAGGGCTTGGCGGTCTTCTCGGTGCAGTGGGCAAAGAGATACCAGGGCTCGCCCCCCTCCTCGCTCTTGGTCTTGTCAGTGCGAGCAGGCAGTTGATCTGCTGGCAGCGAGAGCAGCCACTCCTGCGGCAACAACACCTGAAAATCACCGCGGGCCGACCCCAGCGCCTTGGCATACTCGTCGCGATAGCAGAGCACCATGGCCGGATCCACCCCCACCATGGGAATGCCAAGCGCCGCCACCTTGTTGAGGAACTGGGCGCTGTTGGCCGCTGTACGGGCAAAGGCGCGCAGGAACCCCTTGATATGCTGGGGTTTACCGTTGGGTTTAAAGGGCAGCAAGTAGGGCTGGAAGCCGAGCTTGCTGGCGAGTTTCACCAGGTCGCGCACCACAGGGGCGTCGTAATAACTGGTGAAGGGATCCTGCACGATGAGCACCACCTGCTTGCGCTGCTCGACGCTCATGCGCTCCAACCCCGGCAGATCAAAATAGCGGGCACGGTTATCGTGCAGGCTCTCGGCAAGGGTCGGCACCGAGAGCAGCGGCACATCGACCATGCCGATGCTCTTCTCGGTCGCCTTCTGGGCCCACTCTTTTTCGAGGAAAAAGTTGACCAGCTTCGGCGCCTTGGCAAGCAACGGCGTATAGCTTTCGACGGTGCCGACGAAGTAATCCTTGGGGGCGCGCAGGTAGCGACCGTGATAGAGCTGCATAAAGCGGGCGCGAAAATCGGGTACATCCACCTTGATCGGGCACTGACTGGTGCACGCCTTGCAGGCCAGACAGCCCGCCATCGCCTCCATCACCTCATGGGAGAAATCATACTCGCCGCGCTGTTTAGCCCAGCTGTTGCGCACCTTGTCCACCAGCTGTTTGAAGCGCACACCACCGGATTGCAGTGCAACCTCTTCCGCCAACGGATCGAAGCCCTGTTCCGCCAGCTGACGCAACCATTCACGCATCAGGCCCGCCCGCCCCTTGGGGGAGTGGCGGCGATCGCGGCTGACCTTGACCGAGGGGCACATGGGGGAGTCGGTCTCGAAGGTGAAGCAGAGACCGTTGCCGTTGCAATCCATGGCGCGGGTGTAGCTGGTGCGCACCGCGAGCGGGATCTGGCGGTCAAACTTGCCGCGCTTGGGCCCATCCACCGACACCAGCTCGGCATCGCTGCCATAGGGGATACAGATCTTGCCCGGGTTGATACGGTTGGCCGGGTCGAACGCCCCCTTGACGCGCTGCAGCTCCTCCCACAACTCGCCAAAGAAGGCGGGGCTGTATTCGGAGCGAAAGCCCTTGCCATGTTCCCCCCACATCAAGCCGCCATATTTGGCAGTGAGCGCTACCACCTGATCGGAGATGCGGCGCAGCAGCACCTCCTGCTCGGGATCGCACAAATCTAGCGCCGGGCGCACGTGCAGCACACCGGCATCGACGTGGCCGAACATGCCGTAGTCGAGGCCGTGGGCATCCAGCAGGGCGCGAAACTCCATGATGAAATCGGCCAATGACTCGGGCGGCACCGCGGTATCTTCGGTGAAGGCCACCGGCTTCTTGCGTCCTTCGGCGTTGCCCAGCAGCCCCACCGACTTCTTGCGCATGGTGTAGATGGTCTCGATGCTCGGCAAGTGGTCACACACCTGATAGCCGATGATCCCTGCCTCGCCCTTGGCCAGCAGCGCGTCGATACGACGGCAGAGCTCCGCCACCTTGGCCCTGTGTTCTGCCTCGTCGGTGTCGGCAAACTCGACGATGTTGAGCCCCTGCAGATCCTTGCCGGGCACATCCTGAATAAGCTCTTTCACCGAATGCCAGATGATGTCGGCGCGGGCCAACCCGAGCACCCGGGAATCCACCGTCTCCACCGACAGCGCTTGGGCTTCAACCATAAAGGGGGCGTTGCGCAGGGCGGAGGGGAAACTGTCGTACTTGACGTTGACCAAGGTGCGGTAGCGCGGGATTGGCGTGATATTGAGTTTGGCTTCGGTGATAAAGCCGAGAGACCCTTCAGATCCGCACAGCACCCGGCTCACATCCAGCGTGTCGGTATCGGGTTGATAGAGGTGCTTGAGATCGTAGCCGGTCAGAAAGCGGTTGAGCTTGGGGAAGGTCGCCTCGATGTCGGCGCGGCGCTCCTTGCCGATACGATAGAGGGTGCGATAGATCTCCCCTTCCCGATTCTCCAGCGCCAGCTTGTCGGTCAGTCGCTCACCGGTCAGCGGCTCGGTGGCCATGATGTCGCCATTCTCCAGCACCGCTTTGAGCCCCAGCACGTGATCCGAGGTTTTGCCGTAAACCAGAGACCCCTGCCCCGAGGCGTCGGTGTTGATCATGCCGCCTAAGGTGGCGCGGTTGGAGGTGGAGAGATCCGGCGAGAAGAAGTAGCCATGGGGCTTGAGATAGGCGTTGAGCTGGTCTTTCACCACCCCGGCCTGGGCGCGCACCCACCCCTCATCCAGATTAATTTCCATGATCTGGTTCATATAACGGGAGAGATCGACGATAATGCCGCCGCCCAATGACTGGCCATTGGTGCCGGTACCGCCACCACGAGGGAAAAAACTCAGGGAGGCGAACGCCGGCTCTGCGGCCAGCTTGAGCATTGCTGCTATGTCGTCCGCACTGCGCGGATAGAGAACCGCCTGAGGTACTACCTGATAGACGCTGTTATCCGTCGCCATCGCCAACCGGCTTGCATAAGACTTTTCGATATCACCACGAAATGCGCTGCGCTCTAGCAACTCAAGAAACTGCAGGGTTGTGGGTGACAAACTGTCCTGGTAATCGAGTCTCGGGATCATGAATCCTTGTTCCCATCCTTTGCTTGATGCCGGCACGCCGGCGACAACGACTGGCCAGCCGCCTGTCAATGGCAATCAGGCCAGTCCGCTCACATGTGAGCGGGCAGTATATCAGCTAGAAAACCGCTTGCGCTTGGCAATATTCACCATTTGAAAGGAGGACTTTTATGGCTCACCACAGCCATGTTATCAGTACGCTGGTCACCACCGAAAAACAGGCGCTTACCCTGTCGCTGTTCGGTTGTATCACCTTTGCCATCTTCGGCATCGGCTACGGCCTCTTCGTCGGTTCCAACGCCATCATGCTCGATGGTATCTTCACCCTGTTCAGCATGGGTATGACGGGCCTCGGTCTTGTTACCGCCTATCTCGTTACCCGCCCTTCCGATGCGCGCTTCCAGTACGGCTATGCCCACTTCGAGCCCATCACCAACGTCATCAATGGCGCCATTATCTTGCTGCTCTGCCTTGGCGCTCTCTATAGCGGCATCACCACCCTGCTGGAGGGCGGACGGGAGATCGATCTTGGCCACGCCCTCATCTATGCCGCCGTCTCCACCTTCTTCTGCGCCATCATCTATCGCATCGAAGCCCAGGTTGCCGAACAGGTAGACTCCGAGCTGGTGCGGGTCGACTCCAAGGAGTGGCTGGTGGATACCCTGCTCAGCGCCACCCTGCTTATCGGTTTCGTGGTCGCCATTGGCCTCGATGCCATCGGCTACGGCCAATACAACCGCTACATAGACCCGGTGCTGGTCTCGCTGCTGGCCCTCTGTGCCACCCTCATTCCCATCAAGGTGCTCGGCCGCAACCTGCGGGAAGTGCTGAAGATCGCCCCCAAGGGAGATGTGCCACGGCAAGTCGAGCAGGAGATCGAGGCGCTGCGCCAGCGCCACGGCATCGAGTGCTACAGCCATCTGGCCAAAAGCGGTCGTCGCTTCGATCTGGAATTGAACATTCTGGTGGCGCCGGGTCAGGAGTGGCCTGTCGAACGTCAGGATGCCCTGCGTCAGGAGCTCTGGTCTCGCCTTGGCGACACCCTGGGGGATGCCTGGCTCTCGGTCTGTTTCACCCGCGAAAAGCGCTGGTTGTAACGACCGCACGGGGGAGCGCGGCACCGCCGCCTCCCCTGTCGCATCACAACCCCATCACGCCTCGCTGACACTGCGCTTGCCAAATTGGCGCCAGCCGCTATCATCAGGGCTCATTTTTCACCCGAGGTTTTATTGCCCATCATGGACAATCCCCGAAGTTGCCCTTCGTCTCTCTCTGTCAAAGCCTATCTTTTTCTGCTTAATCAGCGCCTCTGAATAACACCTTTGCCTTGCTGTTACTGCGGCCATCGTGCGCCGTGATCACTGTTTGCTCTGTCTGTTTTTATTGAGGTCATACAATGGAATTGCTGCTGGATCCCCACATCTGGATTGGTCTGTTTACCCTGATCATTCTGGAAATCGTGCTGGGGATCGACAACCTGGTCTTTATCGCCATCCTGGTGAAAAAACTGCCCCCCGCCCAGCGGGACAAGGCACGCGTCATCGGCCTGTCGCTGGCCCTGCTGATGCGACTTGGGCTCTTGAGCGTCATGTCATGGCTGGTCACCCTGACCACCCCGATTTTGCACCTGTGGGATCACCCCTTCTCCGGTCGGGACCTGATCCTGATGGGGGGCGGCCTGTTCCTGCTGTTCAAGGCCACCTCCGAGCTGCATGAGCGGCTGGAAGCCAAGCCCCAGGATGATGGCCCGGTTGGCGCCTACGCCAGCTTCGGCGTGGTGATCGCCCAAATTTTGGTGCTAGATGCGGTCTTCTCGCTCGACTCCATCATCACTGCCGTCGGCATGGTGGAACACCTTGGCGTGATGATGGCCGCCGTGACCATCGCAATGGTGGTGATGGTGCTCGCTTCCAAGCCGCTGACCCGCTTCGTCAACGCCCACCCCACCGTGGTGGTGCTCTGTCTGAGCTTCCTGCTGATGATCGGCTTCAGCCTGGTGGCGGAAGGGTTCGGTTTCCACATTCCGAAGGGCTACCTCTACGCGGCCATCGGCTTCTCGGTGCTGATCGAGTTTTTCAACCAGCTGGCCCAGCGCAGCGCCATGCGTCACGAATCCAAACAGCCGCTGCGCGAGCGCACCACCGCCGCCATCTTCAAATTGATGGGCAGCAAGGCCTATCAGGATCAGCCGGATGACGATCTGGATGCCCCGGCCGTAGCGCCGGTGAGCTTTGGCGAGGAGGAGCGCTATATGGTGACCGGCGTGCTGTCGCTGGCCGAGCGCTCCATTCGCACCATCATGACCCCGCGCTCGGAGATGGCCTGGATCGATATCAACGACTCCATCGACGAGATCCGCGCCCTGCTGCTGCGCGAGCCCCACAGCCTGTTCCCTATCTGTGACGGGGATCTGGACGAGGTGATCGGAGTGGTCAAGGCGCGGGACTTGCTGTTTGCCTTGAACGAAGGGCAATCTTTGAGCGAACTGGCCAAGCAGAACGATCCCATCATCGTGCCGCAGACCATCAACGTGATCCGCCTGCTGGCGGAGCTGCGCAAAGCCAAGGGGAGCCTTATTCTGGTCTCCGACGAGTTTGGCGTGATCCAGGGGCTGGTCACCACCCACGATCTGCTGGAGGCCATCGTCGGCGAGCTGCCGGACGAGGACGAAACCCCGGATATCGTGCGCGATGGCGAAGGGTGGCTGATCAACGGCAGCACCAACATCCACCATGTGGAGCAGGTGCTGGAGCACGAGGGGCTGGTGAGCGAGAGCGATGAATACGTGACCCTGGCGGGCATGCTGCTCTCCCACTTCGGCACCCTGCCCACCCCGGGTCAGCAGTTGCAACTGCAGCAGCTCAACTTCGAGGTGATCGAGGTGAGCGAGCGGCGCATCGAGCGGGTGAAAGTGATGCCCGCCGCGGCTTGAGCCTGCCACCAGCAGAATACAAAAGAGGGCCAGACGGCCCTCTTTTTTATGCCTAAACGCCTCTTTCCCGGCGGTTTGCACTGATTGCTGCATCAAGCACAATTCTCTTGTGCAATTACCCCTCTTTTTCACAACAAGATGGCGGCATAAAGTGGCCTCACTTCCACCACGAGGAACTCAAGATGAGCCACGATCACCTGTTCTGCCCGCTGCGCCTTGGCCAGCTGCACCTTGCCAACCGCATCGTCATGCCCCCCATGACCCGCTCCCGTGCCAGTCAGCCCGGTGATGTGGCCAACGCCATGATGGCGAGCTACTACGCCCAGCGCGCCGAGGCGGGCCTGATCATCAGCGAAGGCACCCAAATCGACCCCATGGGCAAGGGCTACGCCTGGACGCCTGGCATCTACAGCGCAGAGCAGATCGCTGGCTGGAAACTGGTGACCGATGCCGTGCACGCCAAGGGGGGCACCATCTTCGCCCAGCTCTGGCACGTGGGCCGCGTCACCCATCCGGATAACATCGGCGGCGCCCAGCCCATCTCCGCTTCAGCCCTGCCCGCAGTGGGCGTCAAGGTGTTCGTCGATAACGGCAGCGATGCGCCGGGCTTTGTCGAGACCGTCACTCCGCGCGCCATGACCCAGGCCGATATCGATGCGGTGGTGGGCCAGTTCCGTCAGGCGGCCCGCAACGCCATTAGCGCCGGTTTTGACGGCATCGAGCTGCACGCCGCCAACGGATATCTGATCAACCAGTTCCTCGACTCCGAATCCAACGCCCGCACCGACAGTTACGGCGGAACGCTGGAAAACCGGCTGCGCTTTCTCAAAGAGGTGACCGAGGCGGTCAGTAGCGAAATCGGGGTCGAACGTGTCGGGGTGCGTCTTGCGCCGCTCACCACCCTCAACGGCACAGTCGATGCCAATCCACAGGAGACCTATCTGGCGGCCGCCCGTCTGCTGGGCCAGCTCAATGTCACCTACCTGCACATTGCCGAGGCGGACTGGGACGATGCTCCCCTGATGCCGGAGAACTTCAAGCAGGGTCTGCGGGATGCCTTCCCCAACACCCTGATCTATGCCGGCAAATATGATGGCGAGCGGGCTCGCGCCGCCCTCGAAGCGGGCTGGGCCGACATGATTGGCTTTGGCCGCCCCTTCGTCGCCAACCCGGATCTGCCGAACCGGCTGCGCCACGGCTATCCGCTGGCCCCCCACGATCCGGCCACCCTGTTTGGCGGCGGTGAGAAGGGGCTGACCGATTACCCCGTCTATCAGGCCGATGACGCAACCACCAGCCGCTGATTGTCGATGGCCAACCGGCCACGTAACGCAGGCCCCACAGGTTGGGGCCTGTCGTATTGTTGCCCATTCTCAGCAGTGGCAGTTTCTCTGTATTGCTTTTGCAATGACCTCGTTGTTCTCTCCCCTCGCTTTCACAAGGAGTCATCATGAATCACACCCAAGCCTGGTGCTGGCATGCCCCCGGTGAACCGACCCAGCTTACCCTCGCCGATCTGCCCCTGGCACCGCTCGCCCCTGACGAGGTACTGGTAGCCAATCGGGTTATCGCCTTCAATCCGGTGGACTGGAAGCTGATCGAATATGGCCACTCCAACTGGCAGGACGGTCAGGTGCCCGGCGTCGATGGCATGGGCACTATCGTGGCCCTCGGCACCAACGTCAGCCATCTGCGCCTCGGTGCCCGGGTCGCCTATCACACCGACCTGCGCCACCACGGCAGCTTTGCCCGCCACACCCGGGTACCGGCCCGCGCCCTGCTGCCGGTGCCCGATGCCCTGAGTGACGAGGCGGCCGCCGCCCTGCCCTGTCCCGGCCTCACCGCGTGGCAGGCGCTGGCCAAGTTGCCGCGCCTGCACGGGGAAGCGCTGCTCATCACAGGTGCCGGCAGCAGTGTCGGCCGTTTTGCGGTACAGCTCGCCCTCCAGCAAGGAGCGCGGGTCTTTGCCAGTGCCAGCTCACGCCACCATCACTGGCTCAAGCAGATAGGTGTGCAGGGGGTGGCCGATTATCGGGATCCCGACTGGCTGGCCACTTTACAGGCGGCCAACGGCAACGAGCCGTTTGAGGGGATCATCGATCTGGTCTCCAGCCAACAGGCCGAGAGCCTGCTGCCCGCCCTTGGTTACTACGGTCATATGGTGACTGTGCTCGGACGCATCCCGCACAACCCGCTACCCGCCTTTAGCCATTGCCATTCGTTGCACGAGATTGCACTGGGTGCCCAACACGCCTTTGGCACCGACAAGCAGTGGAGCCGGCTGGTGGCCGCCGGTGTCGCCATGATGGAGCAGATGGCGAGCGGCGAGCTGACCCTGCCGCCGCTGGTGGTGGGCGACTTCGAGGCGCTGCCTACCCTGCTCGAGCGCTTCAAGCGCGAAGGACGGGGTGAGAAGTTTCTGGTGCGAGTGGCATAACGCTGACCTTTCCCGATAACCACACCAGTCTTTGAAATGAGAGAGGCCCGCCAGTGATGGCGGGTCTCTCTTTATATAGTGCATGTCATCTCGACTTCATTGGCGCCTGACTCAATTCAGGATCACCCCGTGGGTCTCGGCATAACTGCGGATCTCCCGGGTCAGCCTCGCCTTGTCGGCCAGAGAGAGCCAGCTCGCCTCCACCGCATTGAGCGACAAGCGGCAGAGCTGGCTCATGGTCGCGCCAAGGCCATCGGCCAGCGCCGCAAAGTTGGCATTCATATAGCCACCAAAGTAGGCGGGGTCGTCCGAGTTAATGGTGACGCAGAGCCCCTGCTCCAGCAGCCGCAACACATTGTGCTGGGCCATATCGCCGAACACCTTGAGCCGGGTGTTGGAGAGGGGACAGACGGTAAGCGGCAGCCAGGTATCGGACAGATAGCGCAGCAGCTCGGGATCGTCTGCCGAACGCACTCCGTGATCGATGCGGCATACCTGCAGCTCGTTGATCGCTTGCCAGATGTAGTCGGCAGGCCCCTCTTCACCTGCATGGGCCACCACCGGCAGCCCCAGCTCGCGGCATTTGGCAAAGACCCGGGCAAACTTGGTCGGTGGGTTGCCCTTTTCACCCGAGTCGAGGCCGATGCCGTGAATGCGTGACAAGAAGGGCATAGCCTCTTCCAACGTCGCAAAGGCATCCTCTTCACTGAGGTGGCGCAAAAAGCTCATGATAAGGCGCCAGCTGATGCCAAGCTCCTTCTCCCCGGTCTGCAGCGCCCGCTCGATGCCGCCCAGCACAGTGGCAAAGGGGATACCGCGGGCGGTGTGGGTCTGCGGGTCGAAGAAGATCTCCACATGCACCACCTTGTCGGCGGCGCAACGCTCAAGATAGGCCCAGGTGAGGTCGAAGAAGTCCTGCTCGGTCACCAGCACGCTGGCGCCGCGATAGTAGAGGTCGAGAAAGGATTGCAGGCAGTCAAAGTCATAGGCGGCGCGCACGCTGGCCACGTCGGGCCAGGGCAGTGGCACACCGTTGCGGCGGCCCAGCTCAAACATCAACTCGGGTTCGAGGCTGCCCTCGATATGCAGGTGCAGCTCCAGTTTCGGCAGTCCGGCGATAAATTGCGCGGCGGTGAGGTGTTCGGGTGTGACTGGCTTGGGAATCGGGGTGTCCATAGCGACGGCTCCATCAGCAAAGTGATCCGGCGTCAGCCCCTCCACCAGACTGACCCGACGGCAGCTTTATTGTGCACCGAAGTGGCGAGACAGGGGAGACTTGTCATCAAACAGACTTATAATGGCGTCACAAAAATCATAAATGATTGAACATCTTAACGATTGGCGGCTCGCCTGCGCCCTGACAAGGAGTTTTCATGAAGAAGAACGTCATCTGCGATATCGACGGTGTCATCCTACACAACAACGATCTCATCCCCGGTGCCGACCGTTTCGTCCATCGCCTGTTGGAGCAGGGCAGCAAGCTCTTGTTCCTCACCAACTACCCGGCCCAGACCCAGAAAGATCTGCAAAACCGCTTCCGTTCCGCCGGGATCGAGGTGCCGGAGGAGTGCTTCTATACCTCCGCCATGGGCACCGCCGACTTCCTCAAGCGTCAGGATGGCAAGAAGGCGTATGTGATCGGTGAAGGGGCGCTGACCCACGAGCTCTACAAGGCCGGTTTCACCATCACCGACATAGACCCGGACTTCGTGGTGGTTGGCGAGACCCGCAACTACAACTGGACCATGATGCAACAGGGGGCCAAGTTCGTCGATCAGGGGGCCCGCTTTATCGCCACCAACCCCGATACCCACGGCCCCATGATGCACCCGGCCTGTGGCGCCCTGTGCGCCCCCATCGAGCGAATGACCGGCAAGAAGCCGTTCTATGTCGGCAAGCCGAGCGCCTGGATCATCCGTGCGGCGCTCAACCGGATGGAGGCCCACTCCGACGACACCATCATCATCGGCGACAACCTGCGCACCGACATTCTGGCGGGCTTTCAGGCCGGTCTCGAGACGGTGCTGGTGCTATCCGGGGTGAGCAAGGTCGCTGATATCGACCGCATGCCGTTTCGCCCGAACCATATTTTCGACTCCGTGGTCGACATCGATATCGTCTAATCACCACCCAAGCGTTAAACAGGGCAGGTCTCTCCTGCCCTTGCAGGATCTGTTATGGAACCCATTCTGATCGCTGTGGCCTTTGGCTGCGGCATGGTAGTCAATCTGATTGGCCTGCCCCCCCTGCTCGGCTTTCTGGCCGCCGGTTTTATCCTCAACGGCATGGGATATGAAAATACTCCTGCCCTGAGCGAGGTAGCCGATCTCGGCGTCACCTTGCTGCTGTTCACCATCGGTCTCAAGCTCAATATCAAGACCCTGATGCGGCGCGATGTGTGGGGTACCACCAGCCTGCACCTGCTGCTCTCCACCCTGCTCTTTACCGTGGTACTGCTGGTCTGCAAGGGACTGGGGCTTGAACTTGCCCTGTCGCTGGACTGGAAGCTGGCGCTGCTGCTGGGCTTTGCCCTCTCCTTCTCCAGCACTGTCTTTGCGGTCAAGGTGCTGGAAGATCGCAGCGACATGAATGCCCTCTACGCCCGCATCGCCATCGGGGTGCTGGTGATGCAGGATGTGTTCGCCGTGGCGTTTCTGGCCTTCTCCAGCGGCAAGTGGCCCAGTATCTGGGCGCTCTGGGTACTGGGATTGCCGCTGCTGCGCCCGCTGCTGTTCAAGCTGCTGGAGCGTGCCGGGCACGGCGAGCTGCAGGTGCTGTTCGGGGTGTTTTTGGCGCTGGTGGTCGGGGCCGCCGGTTTTGAAGTGGTCGGCCTCAAACCGGATCTCGGGGCACTGATCATCGGCATGATGCTCGCCTCTCATCCGGCTGCGGCAGGGCTTGCCAAGGCGCTCTTCAACCTCAAAGACCTCTTTCTGGTCTGCTTCTTTCTCACCATCGGCCTCAACGGCCTGCCGACCCACGACACCATGCTGCTGGCACTGGCGCTGGTGCTGGCCCTGCCGCTCAAAAGTGTCCTCTACTATCTGGTCTACAGCGGCGCTCACCTGAGGGTGCGCACCGCCCTGCTCTCGACCCTGGCGCTCACCAACTTCTCGGAGTTTGGCCTGATCGTCGCGGCCATTGCCGCCAAGGCGGGCTGGCTCTCCCACGAGTGGCTGGTGGCGGTCTCGCTGGCACTGGCGGCGAGCTTTATGATCTCCGCTCCCCTCAATGCCCAGAGCGAGCGCATTTACCACCGCATCGGCCACTGGCTGCGGGGATTGCAGGCGAGCAACCTCCATCCGGAAGACAGGCCCATCGAGCTGGGCGATGCCGAGGTGATCATCCTAGGCATGGGGCGGATCGGTCAGGGGGCCTACTTCGAGCTGGAGAACAAGTACGGCAACGTCATTCTCGGGGTGGAGAACGACAGCGAGAAGCTGCCGACCCTGCGCGCCCAGGGGATGAACGTCATCGAGGGGGATGCTACCGATACCGACTTCTGGGACAAGGTGCTGCTCTCCAATCAGGTCAATCTGGTGCTGCTGGCGATGCCCCACCACTCGGGGAATCTCTACGCCATCGAGAAGCTGCGCAGCCACGGTTTTGCCGGCAAGATAGCCGCCATCGTCCGCTTCGAGGATGATATCGCCTCCCTCAAGGAGCAGGGGGTGGATGCAGTGTTCAACGTCTACAACGAAGCGGGCAGCGGCTTTGCCCGCCATGTGATCCGCCGTTTGCAGCCGCTCTGATCCTGCGGCCAGCAGCCCTTGGCGAGGGCTCTTGGCAAGGGAATGCGCATCGTTTAAGTTATGCACAACCTCGTTTAATAAAACGAACAAACGCGGGGCCGGGATGGCCCCGCGTTCCTATCTGCCGAAGCCAAGGAGGCACCATGAAGACCCTCAACGACTGGATTTTGCTCGATCGCCACGAGGCGGCCCCTACCCCGCTGATGCCCGCCCCCGAGCGCATTAAAGCAGGCCATCCGAGTCAGACGGTGTGGAACCACTACTCCGATCCCAGCCAGCAGTTTCACGTGGGCTTCTGGGCTTGCGAGCCGGGCCGCTGGGCCATCCACTACACCGAGCACGAGTATTGCCAGCTGCTGGAGGGGGATGTGGTGATCCACGACAGTCAGGGCGGCCAGCTGGCCCTCAAACCCGGCGATCAATTCGTCATTCCCGCCGGCTTTGTCGGTGAGTGGGAGACCCTCACCCCCTGTCGCAAGGTCTATGTGATCTTCGAACCCGCCTCGGCTTGACGTTCACGTCACCCTGCCCCGTTGCAGCAGCCCTTATCCTGTTGATCCGCTTGACGCTTACGGCATGATTTTCTGCGGTTTTCCCGCTTGCAAAAGGTTTTTCCGCTAGGCATTGTGTCTGACGAGGAATGTAAATGGAATTTCGAGCCCAAACGTGGGGGGCTCATATAAAAATCAAGAGGATTACCGCCAATGTGTTCAATTTTCGGCATTCTGGATATCAAGTCCGATGCAGTAGCCCTGCGCAAATCGGCGCTGGAGATGTCCAAGCGACTGCGTCACCGCGGGCCTGACTGGTCCGGCGTCTATAGCTCAGACAAAGCCATTCTGGTGCACGAGCGTCTGGCCATCGTCGACCCGGGCAATGGCGCCCAGCCGCTCTACAACCCCGAGCGCACCCATGTGCTGGCGGTCAACGGCGAGATCTACAACCACAAAGAGCTGGAGAAAACCCTCAAGGTCGACTTCCAGTTCCAGACCAAATCTGACTGTGAAGTGCTGCTGGCTCTCTACAAAGAGAAGGGCCCGGCGTTTCTCGACGATCTCAACGGCATCTTTGCCTTCATTCTTTATGACGCCGAACAGGATGCCTACCTGATTGGTCGCGACCACATGGGGATCATCCCCCTCTATACCGGCCGCGACGAGCACGGCAACTTCTATGTCGCCTCCGAGATGAAGGCGCTGGTGCCGGTCTGCAAGAGCGTCGAAACCTTCCCGCCGGGACACTATCTGTGGAGCAAGGATGGCGAGCTCAAACAGTGGTACAAGCGCGACTGGATGGAATACAGCGCGGTCGAGCACAACGTCAGCGACAAGGCCGAGCTGAAAGCCGCGCTGGAAGCCGCGGTCAAACGCCAGCTGATGTGCGACGTGCCTTATGGCGTGCTGCTCTCCGGCGGACTGGACTCCTCCGTCATCTCCGCCATCACCAAGCTCTATGCGGCGCGCCGCATCGAGGACGATGGCAAGAGCGAAGCCTGGTGGCCGCAACTGCACTCCTTCGCCGTCGGTCTGGAAGGGTCGCCGGATCTCGCCGCCGCCCGCAAGGTGGCTGATCACCTCGGCACCATCCACCACCAGATCCACTTCACCGTGCAGGAGGGTCTGGATGCCCTGCGCGACGTCATCTATCACCTCGAGACCTATGACGTCACCACCATCCGCGCCTCCACGCCCATGTATCTGATGGCCCGCTACATCAAGGCGATGGGGATCAAGATGGTGTTCTCCGGTGAAGGCTCCGACGAGCTGTTTGGTGGCTACCTCTACTTCCACAAGGCGCCCAACGCTCGCGAATTCCACGAAGAGAACGTGCGCAAGCTTGCCTCACTGCACCTCTATGACTGCCTGCGCGCCAACAAGTCGATGGCCGCCTGGGGTGTCGAGGGTCGCGTGCCCTTCCTCGACAAGGAGTTCATGGACGTGGCGATGCGCCTGCAGCCCGCCGACAAGATGTGCGGCAAGGGCAAGATCGAGAAGCACATCCTGCGCGAAGCGTTCGAGGATCTGCTGCCCCACGAAGTGGCATGGCGCCAGAAGGAGCAGTTCTCCGACGGAGTAGGCTATTCGTGGATAGACAGCCTGAAAGCCATGGTGGAACAGGAAGTGACGGATCAGATGTTCGAGGCGGCCGCATTCCGCTTCCCCATTAACACCCCGCTCACCAAAGAGGCCTACTTCTACCGCGCCATCTTCGACGAGCACTTCCCGCTGGAAGCCGCCGCCCGCACCGTGCCCTACGGCAAGTCGGTCGCCTGCTCCACTCCTACCGCGCTGGAGTGGGATGCCAAGTTCAAGGAGATGGCCGACCCGTCAGGCCGCGCTGTGATGGACGTGCACCAGCAGGGCTACTAAGCCAGAGCGGGGCGACCCCAGCGGCTAACGCCAGATAGCAAAAAGCCCTTCACCATGGTGAAGGGCTTTTTCATCTCCCCGCGGTCACGCACGCCAAATCACATCAGACCATCGCAGATAGTTGATTTTTCATAAATATTTAATTTTTTTACCGAGTGACCATGCATTGACAGGAAGCGCGTCGATTGACTATGCCTGAAGGGTGATCACCAGGATGACAGCAAGGATCGGGAGGGGGCATGGACGCTAACACTCTATCAAGGTTCGGCCTGCTGACAGCACTGCTCGCCAGTCCGTCTGCAATGGCGAATGACAATATCGTGGTACTGCAGCTTGGCAAGGCCTTCAGCAATGAAAAGCTCGACATCAACATCGCCGACGCCAAGTTCCACCACATGTTCTGGCGCTGGGGAGACTCAGGCTGTCAATTTGGACTGGGGGTACGTGCCGGAACGCTCAAGGTAGAAGATGAAGAGACCGCCAGACTGGGGGGCGGCGCCCGTATCGAATGCCAATGGGGTAACTGGGTGACCTGGCTACCCGGCGAAATGGTCTGGCTCGATCAGTACCAATTTGGCACTCGCGGCCACGGCTACAAGGATTACGGCGGCCCCTTCCAGTTCGCTCTGGGGATCGGCCTCGGCTACGCCATCACCAAGAATTGGCTGATCGGCTATCAGTATGAGCACATGTCCAACGCCCATATGTATGACAAGAATCCGGGGCTGGACAGCCATACCCTCCATATCGAGTACCGTTTTTGACTACAAACCCATTCCTTAGACTGCAGACTGCGCTGCTGGATACAAGCAGGTGTACATTGCTCAAAACGACATGCCCATAGCCTCGTTGACCAATTGTGATATACACAAAATAGGCGTCATAGCCGACTGGCCAGCAATGCAGCCACCGAGAAAAAAAGTATCGCCGTGCAGCTAGAAGAACTACCGGAGTGGCATCTGGATGCGAGAAGGGAGTGATCTGCTGAGACGACTATCTGGCTCGCAGGAGAGTGATTAACCGTAAGCGCATGCAACTGCGGCGGTTGTTCACAGCGAGCCAGAGCTCAGCAGGCCGCAACCCCTTGATGTCGGTGATGCGGATGTTGTGGGTATCAGCTTGGCCGAGTCAAAGTACGTAACCTGATAAAGGAAGACGGGCTGGCATCCAAACAACCGGGCGCACACCGCTATAGGTGTTGAACGGTCAAAACGACCGGACATTCCCAATCTGCTGGCCCGAAAAATTGATCTTCCGCAACCCAATCAAGTGTGATGTGGAGATACCACCGACGGCTGAGCAGGCGCTCGTTAGCATTACCTTGGCCGCAATGCTCGCCCTGCATAACCAGCGGGTCATGGGTTGAGCAGTGTCTGACAAACCTGATGCAGTACTGAGAACAAAAGTGCTCGATATGGACAATCTGGAGCGGGCTTTCCCCTCAGGTGTCGTTTCAATCTGCCTGGGTAACCGACACGACAACTGGGCCTTTCCGCAACGACGGTGGCACTATCGCATGACCCAGAACATGAGCCGTAGTAGTAACTGCTGGGATAACGGCTGATGGATTACTACAACTGGCAGCGTCCACATCGCCAGAATTATGGGATGCTGCCAGCAAAAGCCAAGGAACGGCCTAACCAAATGTCCGTATTTAGTTGGACCACTACGCTTTCCAGGCCTTTCCCGCCCGCCATAACCAACAAAAAAGTGCGCTTCTTAACAAAATTTAATTACCGGTTAACCGATTAATAATTAACCCGTAAAAATGACATGTAAATCAGTGCGAAAGTGTCATAATGCGTAACATTATTGTTAAGTCGCTTGATTAATTTGGTTAGGAAAAACCTCTATGTTTGCTGATATTTCTGCTCAACATTGGGCTTTTGCCATTTATGTCATCGGTGCCATCACCATCTGTCTGGTGATGATAGGCCTCGCTGCCCTGCTGGGAGGTCGCGCCTACGGCCGCACCAAGAACAAGCCATTTGAATCTGGTGTCGACTCGGTCGGCAGTGCCCGCCTGCGTTTTTCCGCCAAGTTCTATCTGGTCGCCATGTTCTTCGTCATCTTCGACGTCGAGGCCCTTTACCTGTTTGCTTGGTCTGTCTCCGTGCGGGAGAGCGGCTGGGTCGGCTTTATTGAAGCCACCATTTTCATCGGACTGCTGCTTATCGGCCTGATCTACCTCTGGCGCATCGGCGCACTGGACTGGTCACCGCGCAAACCGCAGTTGAACAACAAAAACAGTGATTGAACCACAGACCCTTTCCTTGAGGTTGCACCATGAAGTACACCCTGACCCGGATTGACCCGGATGCACCCGTTGAGCGCTACCCCCAGGAGCAGCGCCAGACCGTCGATGACCCACTGGCGCAAGAAGCGACGCGCGGCATCATGATGGGCCGCCTCGAGGAGGTGCTGCAAGACACAGTCAACTGGGGCCGCAAAAACTCCCTCTGGCCTTACAACTTCGGCATCTCCTGCTGCTACGTAGAGATGTGTACCGCCTTCACCTCCCCCCACGATGTGGCCCGCTTCGGCGCCGAAGTTATCCGCGCTTCGCCCCGTCAGGCCGATTTCATGGTGATTGCAGGGACCCCCTTCATCAAGATGGCGCCAGTCATCCAGCGCCTGTATGAACAGCTGCTCGAACCCAAGTGGGTGATCTCCATGGGGGCCTGTGCCAACTCCGGGGGCATGTATGACATCTATTCAGTGGTGCAGGGGGTGGATAAGTTCCTGCCGGTCGACGTCTACATTCCGGGTTGCCCGCCCCGTCCCGAAGCCTTTTTGCAAGCCCTGATGCTGCTGCAGGACTCCATCGGCAAAGAGCGCCGCCCCCTCTCCTGGGTGGTGGGCGATCAGGGGATCTACCGTCCCCAGATGCAGGCCGAAAAAGAGCGCAAGCGCGGCGAACGGATCAATGTGACCAACCTGCGCACGCCGGATGAGATCTGACCATGAAACTGACTCGTGATTTTCCCAGCAATTACGCCATGGCCCAGTGGCAGCCCAGCGACCACAAGGATGCCAAAGTCATTGGCGAACTGTTTGCCCACTTCGGGGCCGAGCACTTCACCGTGCAGACCACGCGCATCGGCGTGCCGGTGGTCTGGCTTCCCCGCGAACTGCTGCAGGATGTGATGGGCTTTTTGCGCAAGGTGCCCTCCCCGTTTGTGATGCTGTTTGATCTCAGCGCCACCGATGAGCGGCTGCGCAGCCATCGTGACGGTCTGCCCCAGAGCGATTTCACCGTCTTCTATCACCTCATCTCCATCGACCGTAACGCCGATGTGATGTTGAAAGTGGCGCTGGCCGAAAGTGACCTGCATCTGCCCACCATCACCAACCACTTCCCCAACGCCAACTGGTACGAGCGGGAAGTGTGGGATCTGATGGGCATCACCTTCGATGGCCACCCCCATCTGACCCGCATCATGATGCCCAAGAGCTGGCAGGGTCACCCGCTGCGCAAGGATTACCCGGCGCGCGCCACCGAATTCGATCCCTTCATGCTCGATGCCGCCAAACAGGACATGGAGCAGGAGAACCTGCTGTTCAAACCGGAAGAGTGGGGGCTGGCCCGCGGCAACGAGAATGAGGACTACATGTTCCTCAACCTCGGCCCCAACCACCCCTCTGCTCACGGCGCCTTCCGGTTGGTGTTGCAGCTCGATGGCGAGGAGATCCGCAACTGCGTGCCCGATATCGGCTATCACCATCGTGGTGCCGAGAAGATGGGCGAGCGCCAGTCCTGGCACAGCTACATCCCCTATACCGACCGGGTCGAGTATCTGGGCGGGGTGATGAACAACCTCCCCTATGTGCTGGCGGTCGAGAAGCTGGCCGGCATCAAGGTGCCGCAGCGAGTCGACATGATCCGGGTGATGATGGCGGAGCTGTTCCGCATCCAGAGCCACCTCTTGTTCCTCGGGACCTATATTCAGGACGTGGGGGCCATGACCCCGGTCTTCTTCACCTTCACCGATCGGCAGAAGATCTACACCATCATCGAAGCGATCACCGGTGCCCGCATGCATCCGGCCTGGTTCCGTATCGGCGGTGTGGCCCACGACCTGCCGAAGGGATGGCAACGGCTGGTGCAGGACAACCTGCTGAGCTGGCTGCCCAAACGTCTGATGGATTACGAAAAAGCGGCGATGCGCAACAGCATTCTGCGCGGTCGAACCATAGGCGTCTCTGCCTACACCACCGAGCAGGCGTTGTCCTGGGGCACCACGGGGGCCGGATTGCGCGCCACCGGCCTCAACTTCGACATACGCAAGTGGCGCCCCTACTCCGGTTACGATCAGTTCGACTTTGAAGTGCCGGTCGGCAGCAATGGCGATGCCTACGACAGAGCCACCGTGCGGATCGAGGAGATCCGCCAGAGCATGTCGATCATCGAGCAGTGCATGAAGAACATGCCGGAGGGCCCCTTCAAGGCGGATCACCCCCTCACCACCCCGCCGCCCAAAGAGCGCACCCTGCAGCACATCGAGACCCTGATCAACCACTTCTTGCAAGTGTCTTGGGGCCCGGTGATGCCCGCTGCCGAGTCGTTCCAGATGATTGAGGCGACCAAGGGGGTCAACAGTTACTACCTGACCAGTGACGGCTCCACCATGAGCTACCGGACCCGGATCCGCACCCCGAGCTTTGCTCACCTGCAGCAGATCCCCTCGGTGATCAAGGGCAGCATGGTGTCGGACCTCATCGTCTATCTGGGCAGTATCGATTTTGTTATGTCGGATGTGGACCGTTAAGTGATCCGCCCTCCCGGCCATGGCCGGGAATTGGGATCGCCGGACGAGCAGTAAAAGGACAAGCCACCAAAGGTCAAGTCATGAGCCAGCAATGTCAGTGTCACAATAATCAGACCCCACAGGGGCAAGGGGCATGCAGCAGCAAACAGGACGACTTCGTTCTGAGCCAGGCTGAACGCGATGCCATCGAACACGAGAAACACCACTACGAAGATCCACGCGCCGCCAGCATCGAAGCGCTCAAGATCGTGCAGCAGGCCAGAGGCTGGGTACCCAACGGCGCCATTCACGCCATCGCGGCCGAGCTCGGCATTCCCGCCAGCGACGTGGAGGGGGTTGCCACCTTCTATAGCCAGATCTTCCGCCAGCCGGTGGGGCGCCACATCATCCGCGTCTGCGACAGCATGGTCTGCTACATCAATGGCCATGAAGATCTGCTGGCCGGTCTCAAGGAGGTGATGAACCTCGGCCCCGGTCAAACCACCCCGGATGGCCGCTTCACCCTGCTGCCGGTCTGCTGCCTTGGCAACTGCGACAAGGGGCCAGCGATCATGATCGATGACGACACCTATGGCGGCCTCGATCCGGTGACCTTGCTGAAAACCCTGGAGGCTTACCCATGAGCCTGCCGCAGAACAAGATCCTCGCCTCTCTTGGCACCGCCAACCGCACGGCCCGCACCGCCGAGACCCACCCGCTCACCTGGCGGCTGCGGGATGACGGCCAGCCGGTGTGGCTGGAGGAGTATCAGGCCAAACAGGGCTATGAAGCCGCCCGCAAGGCACTCGGCCAGATGAGCCCGGACGAGATTGTCAGCACCGTCAAGGATGCCGGTCTCAAGGGGCGCGGCGGTGCGGGCTTCCCCACTGGCGTGAAGTGGGGGCTGATGCCCAAAGATGAGAGCATGAACATCCGTTACCTGCTCTGCAACGCCGACGAGATGGAGCCCAACACCTGGAAAGATCGCCTGCTGATGGAGCAACTGCCCCATCTGCTGATCGAGGGGATGATCATCAGTGCCCGGGCGCTCAAGGCCTATCGCGGCTATATCTTCCTGCGCGGCGAGTATGTGGATGCTGCCATCCACCTGCGCCGCGCGGTGGAAGAGGCAAAGGCCGCCGGTCTGCTGGGCAAGAACATTCTGGGATCCGGTTTTGACTTCGAGCTGTTCGTCCACACCGGCGCCGGCCGCTACATCTGTGGTGAAGAGACGGCGTTGATCAATTCGCTGGAAGGGCGCCGCGCCAACCCGCGTGCCAAACCCCCCTTCCCCGCCGTCTCAGGTGTCTGGGGCAAACCCACCTGCGTCAACAACGTCGAAACCCTCTGCAACGTGCCCGCCATTATCGGCAACGGAGTCGCCTGGTATCACGGGCTGGCGCTGCCGGGCTCGGAAGATCACGGCACCAAGCTGATGGGCTTCTCCGGCAAGGTGAACAACCCCGGGGTCTGGGAGCTGCCCTTTGGCATCACCGCCCGCGAGCTGTTTGAAAATTACGCCGGCGGCATGAAGAGCGGCTATCGCCTGAAAGCCTGGCAACCGGGCGGCGCGGGCACCGGCTTCCTGCTGCCGGAGCACCTCGATGCCCAGATGTATACCGCCGGTATCGGCAAGGTAGGTACCCGGATGGGGACTGGCCTCGCCATGGCGGTGGATGACTCCATCAGCATGGTCTCCCTGCTGCGCAACATGGAGGAGTTCTTCGCCCGCGAGTCGTGTGGCTGGTGCACGCCCTGCCGCGACGGCCTGCCCTGGAGCGTCAAGCTGCTGCGGGCACTGGAACGTGGCGAAGGGCAATCCGGCGATCTGGCGACCCTGGAGCAACTCTGCGGTTTCCTTGGCCCGGGCAAGACATTCTGCGCCCATGCTCCGGGCGCCGTTGAGCCGCTGGCCAGCGCCATCAAATATTTCCGCTCCGAATTCGAGGCCGGGATCAAAGGCAGCGGTGATAACCGCAAGCCGGTCAAAGGGATCCAGCCCAATCTGCTGGGCGAGCGCTGGTAACGACACCACAGATTTCACAAAACAGGTTTCAGGGAAGTTGTATGGCAACCATTTATGTAGACGGCAAAGAGTACGAGGTAGACGGAGCAGATAACCTACTGCAAGCCTGTCTGTCGCTGGGTCTGGACGTCCCCTATTTCTGCTGGCATCCGGCGCTGGGTAGCGTTGGCGCCTGCCGCCAGTGTGCGGTGAAACAGTATCAGAATGCCGATGACAAGCGCGGCCGTCTGGTCATGTCCTGCATGACCCCGGCCACCGATGGCAGCTACATCGCCATCGAGGATGAAGAGGCTAAAGAATTTCGCAAGAGCGTGGTGGAGTGGCTGATGACCAACCACCCCCACGACTGCCCGGTGTGTGAAGAGGGCGGCGCCTGCCACCTGCAGGACATGACGGTGATGACCGGCCACAACAGCCGGCGCTACCGCTTCACCAAACGCACCCACCAGAATCAGGAGCTGGGCCCCTTCATCGGTCACGAGATGAACCGCTGCATCGCCTGCTACCGCTGCGTCCGCTACTACAAGGATTATGCCGGTGGCGCGGATCTTGGCGTCTACGGTGCCCACGACAACGTCTATTTCGGACGGGTCGAGGATGGCACCCTGGAGAGCGAATTTTCCGGTAACCTGGTGGAGGTCTGCCCCACCGGCGTTTTCACCGACAAGACTCACTCCGAGCGCTACAACCGCAAGTGGGACATGCAGTTTGCCCCCAGCATCTGCCAGCAATGCTCCGTGGGTTGCAACATCAGCCCGGGCGAGCGTTATGGCGAGCTGCGCCGCATCGAAAACCGCTTCCACGGCAGCGTCAACCACTACTTCCTCTGTGACCGTGGCCGCTTTGGCTATGGCTACGTCAATCTGGCCGACCGCCCGCGCCAACCACTGCTCAAAGATGGCAACGACCAGCTGACCATCACGGTCGATGGCGCCCTCAACCGAGCCGCCGATGCCCTGCGCACGGCCCGCGGCCTCATCGGCATCGGCTCGCCCCGCGCCTCGCTGGAGAGCAACTTTGCCCTGCGCGAGCTGGTGGGTGAAAACAACTTCTACGCAGGCGTCGAGCAGGCCGAGTGGGCCTGTCAGCTGAAGATGCTGCAGATCCTGCAACAGGGCGGCGTGCCGACTCCGAGCCTGCGGGACATGGAAGAGGCCGACGCCATTCTGCTGCTCGGCGAGGATGTCACCATGAGCGCAGCCCGTATCGCGTTGGCGCTGCGCCAAGCCGTCAAGGGCAAGGCCCGCGAGCTGGCCCGCAAGATGAAGGTGGATCTGTGGCAAGTCGCCGCCGTTCAGACCCTGGGCCAGAACGAGCGCTACCCGCTGCTCATCACCAGCCTCGACACCACCCGTCTTGACGATGTGGCGGCCGACACGCTGCACGCCCCCTATGCCAATCAGGCGCGCCTTGGCTTTGCCATCGCCAACCTACTCGACCCGGCCGCACCGGCCGTGGCCGACCTCTGCCCCGAACAGCAGGCACAAGCGGCTCGCTGGGCCGAGCTGCTCGGCAACGCCAAGAAGCCGCTCATCATTGCAGGCTCCAGTGCCCGCGATGTGGCGCTGCTTGAGGCGGCCAGCAACATTGCCCACGCCCTGAAAGGCCGAGGACTGGAAGCCAGCATCGCGCTGGTTGGCCAGGAGGCCAACTCGCTGGGTCTGGCCATGCTGGGCGCTCAAACCTTGTCAGACAAGCCGCTCGAAGCCGCCCTTGCGCGTATCGAGTCAGAAGAGGGGTTGGCGCTGGTTGCCCTGGAGAACGATCTTTACCGCCGCGCGCCGCGCAACCGGGTGGATGCTGCACTGGTACGGCTGCAGCACCTGCTGGTCATCGACCATCAGGCGACCCCGACCGCCAACAAGGCTGATCTGGTGCTGCCAGCGGCCAGTTTTGCCGAAGCCGATGGCACCCTGGTGAACATGGAAGGGCGCGCCCAGCGCTTCTTCCAGGTCTATGCACCCGCCTTTTACAACGCCGATATTCAGGTGCGTGAAGGGTGGCGCTGGCTGGCGGCGCTGCAAGGGGCGATCGAACGCAAGCCGCTGCGCTGGCAGAACTTTGACCAGGTCAACCATGACTGCGCCACCAGCAATCCGCTGCTCGCTACCATGCTGGAAGCGGCGCCCAACGCAGGCTTGCGGATCCGTGGCATGCGGCTGGCCCGTGAGCCACACCGCTACAGTGGTCGCACCTCCATGCTGGCGGATCAGAACGTCAGCGAACCGCGGGTAGCGCAAGATCCCGACTCCCCCTTCAACTTCTCCATGGAAGGGTATGCCGGAGCCCGTCAGCCGCTGCCACAAGTACCGTTCGCCTGGGCGCCGGGCTGGAACTCTCCCTCCGCCTGGAACAAGTTCCAGGATGAAGTGGGTGGCAAACTGCGTGCTGGCGATCCGGGTCGCCGTCTGCTGGAAGCAACAGACCCGCAGGCAGAAGGCAAGGAGCTGCTCGGCTGGTTCACCACCATCCCTGCCCCCTTCAAGGCCGCAGAGGCGCTGCAAGTGGTCAATTATGCCCAGCTGTTTGGCGGCGAGGAGCTCTCCGCTCGCAGCCCGGTCATTCAGGCCCGGATGAACGAACCCGAGCTGGTGCTCAATCCCCTTGATGCGCATCGTCTGGCCCTCCACGGGGGCAGTCAGGTCTCCTTCTCCTGGGGCGGTAGCCACTGGCAACTGCGTCTGCGGCTTAGCGAGCAACTGAGCGCCGGTCTGGTGGGGCTCCCCCTTGGGGTGAACGGCCTGCCGACGGCCCTGCAACAAGCCTCAATCACTAACCTGCAGGAGGTGATCGCATGAGCGAGTCGCTGATCGATCTGTTGCTGGAGGTGGGCAAGGCACTGATCGTGCTGGTGGGGATCGTGGGGGCTGGCGCCTTCATGAGCTTCATCGAGCGCCGTCTGCTGGCACTGTGGCAGGATCGCTACGGCCCCAACCGGGTGGGGCCGTTTGGTCTGCTCCAGCTGGCCGCCGACATGATCAAGATGTTCTTCAAGGAGGACTGGATCCCGCCGTTTGCCGATCGCCGGATCTTTATCCTGGCCCCCATCATCGCCTTTACCGCCTTTATTCTGGCGTTTGCGGTGGTGCCCATCACCCCCACCTGGGGCGTGGCGGATCTCAACGTGGGGCTGCTCTACATCCTGGCCATCGCGGGGCTGGCGGTCTATGCCGTGCTGTTCGCCGGTTGGTCGAGCAACAACAAATACTCCCTGCTTGGCAGCTTGCGCGCCTCGGCCCAGACCCTCTCCTACGAGGTGTTCTTGGGCTTGTCGCTGATGGGCATCGTCATCCAGACAGGCAGCTTCAACCTGCGGGATATCGTCGAGGCACAGGCAGATTTGTGGAACGTGGTGCCCCAAATTCTGGGCTTTGTCACCTTCCTGTTTGCCGGTGTCGCCGTCACCCACCGTCACCCGTTCGATCAGCCGGAAGCCGAGCAGGAGCTCGCCGACGGCTATCACATCGAGTATGCGGGGATGAAGTGGGGTCTCTTCTTCGTGGGCGAATATATCGGCATCGTGCTGATCTCCTCGCTCATCGTGACCCTCTTCTTCGGTGGCTGGCACGGCCCCTGGCTGCCCCCCTTTATCTGGTTTGCCCTGAAGACCGCCTGTTTCATGGTGTTCTTCATCCTGCTGCGGGCTTCCCTGCCTCGCCCGCGCTTTGACCAGGTGATGTCGTTTGGCTGGAAAGTCTGCTTGCCGCTGACCCTGATCAATATGCTGGTCACCGCGGCAGTTGTACTGATAAGTACGCAGTGAGGCACTCATTATGAAAATTGTTAGCATTATTCAGGGTGTCGGCACCCAGTTACGCAGCCTGGCCATGGTCTTCTCCCATGCCTGGCGGCCCCGTGAAACCCTGAGCTATCCGGAGCAGACGGTCTATGCGGCCCCCCGCTACCGCGGCCGCATCGTGCTGACCCGCGACCCCGACGGGGACGAGCGCTGCGTGGCCTGCAACCTCTGCGCGGTTGCCTGCCCGGTCGGCTGCATCTCGCTGCAAAAGTCAGAACGTGAAGATGGTCGCTGGTATCCGGAGTTTTTTCGCATCAACTTCTCTCGCTGCATCTTCTGCGGCCTGTGCGAAGAGGCTTGCCCCACTACCGCCATCCAGCTGACGCCGGATTTCGAGATGGGTGAGTATCGCCGCCAGGATCTGGTGTACGAGAAGGAGGATCTGCTGATCAGCGGGCCCGGCAAATACCCGGACTACAACTTCTATCGCATGAGCGGGATGGCCATCGACGGCAAGCCGAAAGGGGATGCCGAAAACGAAGCCAAGCCCATCGATGTCAAGAGCCTGCTGCCCTGAGGAGTCAATCATGGAACTGGCATTTTATGCCTCGGCCCTGGTGGCCGTTTACAGCACGCTGCGGGTGATCAGCACCAGCAATCCGATGCATGCGCTGCTCAATCTCATCATCTCCCTCATCGCCGTGGCCATGATCTTCTTCTGCCTGGGTGCCGCCTTTGCAGGCGCCCTGCAGGTGATCGTCTACGCCGGCGCCATCATGGTGCTGTTCGTGTTCGTGGTGATGATGCTGAACCTGGGGAGTGCCCAGGCGCAGGAGAAAAAGTGGCTCACCCCCATGACCTGGGGGGGCCCAGCCCTGCTCTCGCTGATCCTGCTGGGCTTTCTGGCCCACGGCATTCTCGGGGTGACCGGGGGCCTGATCGGAGTGACCGAGGTGACCGCCAAGCAGGTGGGTGTCGAACTCTTTGGCCCCTATGTGCTGGCGGTGGAGCTTGCCTCCATCCTGCTGCTGGCGGGTCTGGTAACCGCCTATCACCTGGGTCGGGAAGAGAAGAGCGGTGAAGTGCTCTCCGTCCCGCGCTCTGCTTCCCGCTCTGCACAAGAAGGAGGTCAGCAATGAATGGAATCCCTATGGAGCACGGCCTCCTGCTGGCCGCGGTGCTCTTCTGCATCGGCTTGTGCGGTCTGCTGATCCGCCGCAACCTGCTCTACATCCTGATGAGTATCGAGATCATGATGAATGCCTCGGCACTGGCGTTTGTGGTGGCGGGTAGCCGCTGGGCCCAAGCCGATGGCCAGATCATGTATATCCTGGTGATTTCTCTGGCGGCAGCGGAGGCCAGTATCGGCCTTGCCCTGTTACTGCTGCTCTATCGTCGTTACCACACCCTGAACGTGGACACTGTGAGCGAGATGCGCGGATGAGCCTCTTATATCTGACTTTTCTATTTCCGCTGCTGGGATGGCTGGTGTTGGCCTTCTCCCTCGGCCGGTTTGGTGAGCGTACCTCGGCGCTGATCGGGGTTGGCTCCATTGGCCTGTCGGCCCTCACTACCCTGTGGGTCGGCATCGACTTTCTGGGCAACCCGCCTGAGGGAGGCGTCTATATCCAGCGCCTGTGGCAATGGATGGCGGTGGGCAACTTTACCCCGAGCTTCTCGCTGGCACTGGATGGCCTGTCGCTGACCATGCTGGGGGTGGTGACTGGGGTCGGTTTCTTTATCCACCTGTTCGCCTCCTGGTATATGCGCGGGGAAGAGGGTTACTCCCGCTTCTTCACCTACACCAACCTCTTTATCGCCAGCATGCTGTTTTTGGTGCTGGCCGATGACCTGCTGTTTGTCTACCTCGGCTGGGAAGGGGTAGGGCTGTGCAGCTATCTGCTGATCGGCTTCTACTACAAGGATCGCAAGAACGGAGCGGCGGCCCTCAAGGCATTTGTCGTGACCCGGGTGGGTGATGTCTTCCTCGCCATCGGCCTGTTTATCCTCTATCGGGAGCTGGGCACCCTCAATATCCACGAGCTGCTGGTGCGTGCCCCGACCCTGTTTGCCGAGGGCTCCCCTGCCCTGTCACTGGCCTGCCTGATGCTCTTGGGCGGCGCGGTCGGCAAATCGGCCCAGCTGCCGCTGCAAACCTGGTTGGCAGATGCGATGGCTGGCCCGACTCCGGTCTCCGCGCTGATCCACGCCGCCACCATGGTGACCGCCGGTGTCTACCTGATTGCCCGCACCCATGGCCTGTTCCTGCTCGCCCCGGAGATCCTCCATCTGGTCGGGCTGGTTGGCGCCATCACCCTGGTGCTGGCAGGCTTCGCCGCGCTGGTTCAGACCGATATCAAGCGGATCCTCGCCTACTCCACCATGAGCCAGATTGGCTACATGTTTCTGGCACTGGGTGTCGGCGCATGGCAAGGGGCCATCTTCCACCTGATGACCCACGCCTTCTTCAAGGCGCTGCTGTTCCTCTCCGCCGGTGCCGTGATCAACGCCTGCCACCATGAGCAGAACATCTTCAAGATGGGCGGCCTGCGCAAGAGTCTGCCACTGGTCTATGCCTGTTTCCTGGTGGGGGGCTCGGCGCTGGCGGCGTTGCCGCTGGTCACTTCCGGTTTCTACAGTAAGGACGCCATCCTGTGGCAAGTAGAAGCCTCTGGCCAAAGCGCGCTGCTGTGGGCCGGTCTGGCGGGGGCATTCCTCACCTCGCTTTACACCTTCCGGCTGATCTTTATCGCCTTCCATGGCAAAGAGCAGACCAAAGCCCACGCTGGTCACGGTCTGGCTCACCATCTGCCGCTGCTGGTATTGCTGGTGCTCTCCACCGGCATAGGCGCGCTGATCACCCCGCCACTGGCAGGTGTACTACCCGCAGGCCCTGGTGATCATATCGAAGAGGGGCGCCATGCACTGGAAATCACCTCCGGCATCATCGCCATCGCAGGCATTGCGCTGGCCGCGTTTCTGTTCCTTGGTGAGCGCCGTCTGGCCACCTCCATTGCCAACAGCGCGCCGGGCCGCCTGCTCAGCCCCCTCTGGTTCAACGCTTGGGGCTTTGACTGGCTCTATGACCAGCTGTGGGTCAAGCCCTATCTGCTTGCGACCCGACTGCTGGCCCGCGACCCGCTGGACTGGATGATGGGCCTGCCCGCCTGGCTTGCCCTGCGTGGCAACCAGCTGCTGGCCTGGACCGTGACCGGCAAGTTGCGCTGGTATGCTGCCTCCATGGGGATCGGCGCCGTGCTGGTGCTGGCGCTGTTGCTGCTGGGGTAACGCGATGAACAACCGGACAATCATACAGCCAGGCTGTTTGCTCTCCCTGATGGAACAGGGAGCGCAATCTCATATGAACTTGAACGAGAGCTGATACCGTGACCTTACTCTGGATCTTGCTAATTCCTTTTATCGGCGGCTTGCTCTGCTGGCAGATGGAGCGTCTCGGCGGGCAGTTTGTCCGCTGGGTTGCCCTGCTCTCCATGAGCGCCAGCCTGCTGCTCTCCTGTGCCATCTGGCTAAGTGGTGATTTCTCCCTTGCCACCACGGGCCTAGACAGCGCGGGCGTCTCCGGTGCAGCCTCCGCCTGGGCCGCCGAGTGGCGCCTGCCGTGGATCCCCCGCTTCGGCATCTCTTTGCATCTGGCGGTGGATGGCCTGTCGCTCTTGATGGTTATCCTCACCTGCTTTATCGGGGTGCTGGCCATTCTTTGTTCGTGGAAAGAGATCGTGCAGCGCATCGGCTTCTTCCACCTCAACCTGCTCTGGATCCTGGGCGGCGTGCTCGGGGTCTTTATGGCGCTGGACCTGTTCCTCTTCTTCTTCTTCTGGGAGATGATGCTGGTCCCCATGTACTTCCTGATTGCGCTCTGGGGCCACTCGGTCACTGACGGCAAATCACGGATCAATGCGGCGACCAAGTTCTTCATCTACACCCAGGTTTCGGGCCTTATCATGCTGGTGGCCATCATCGGGCTGGTGCTGACCCACCAGCATGCCACCGGAGTCTTCACCTTCAACTATCTGGAGCTGCTCAATACCCCGATGAGCAAGGGCGTTCAGTGGCTGCTGATGCTGGGCTTCTTTATCGCCTTCGCGGTCAAGATGCCGCTGGTGCCGCTGCACGGCTGGCTGCCGGATGCCCACAGTCAGGCGCCGACTGCAGGTTCGGTGGATCTCGCCGGTATTTTGCTCAAAACCGCCGCCTACGGTCTGCTGCGTTTTGCCTTGCCGCTCTTCCCCGAGGCGTCCGCCGAATTTGCCCCCTACGCCATGGTGCTTGGCCTGATCGGTATCGTCTACGGTGCCATCGTGGCCTTTGCCCAGACCGACATCAAACGGCTGGTAGCCTACACCAGCATCTCCCACATGGGCTTTGTGATGATCGCCATCTACTCGGGTAGCGAGCTGGCCCTGCAGGGCGCCGTTGTGCAGATGATCGCCCACGGTCTCTCGGCTGCCGGTCTCTTTATCCTCTGCGGTCAGCTCTACGAGCGGTTGCATACCCGGGATCTCCGCCAGATGGGCGGCCTGTGGGGACGCCTGCGCTATCTGCCCGGCGTGATGCTGTTCTTCTCGGTGGCCTCTCTGGGCATGCCGGGCACCGGCAACTTCGTCGGCGAGTTCCTGATCCTGGTCGGCAGCTTCCAGGTTGCCCCGGTTATCACGGCGGTCGCCACCTTCGGTCTGGTACTGGCCTCGGTCTACTCCCTCATCATGTTGCAGCGCGCCTGCTTTGGCCCCGCCAAGGATGAGAGCATGCTCAAGGGACTGGATCGCCGCGAGCTGACCATGATGATGGTGATTGCGGGCCTGCTGGTTCTGCTTGGCCTCTATCCCCAACCCGTGATTGATACCGCCAGCAGCAGCCTTATCAACGTGCTGCACTGGTATCTGCTGCCAACTGCTGGAGCTCTGCAATGACTTTCTCCGCTTCCCAACTGCTGGCACTGCTTCCCCTGCTGCTGACCACCGGGGCCATGGCGGCCCTGATGCTGGCCATCGCGTGGCGCCGCTGTGTCACTACCGCCTTTACCGTCACCATCATTGGTCTCAACCTGGCGCTCTTCTCCCTGCCCATCGTCATGGCGCAAGGAGATCAGGGAGTCACCCCGCTGCTGCAAGTGGACAGTTACGCCGTCTTCTACATGGGACTGGTGCTCATCGGCGCCCTGGCCACCTGCACCTTCGGTCAATCGTGGCTGAAAGCCTACCCGGACAACCGGGAGGAGTTCTTCCTGCTGCTGCTGATCGCCACCGCTGGTGGTCTGGTGCTGGCCTGCTCCCGTCACCTCGCCTCTCTCTTTATCGGGATCGAGATGCTGACCCTGCCGATGTTCGGTCTGGTGGGTTACGCCTACCGCGAGCGTCACTCGCTGGAAGCCGCGGTGAAATACATGGTGCTCTCTGCCGCAGCCACCGCCTTCCTGCTGTTTGGCATGGCGCTGCTCTATGCACAGGCAGGCAGCCTGAGCTTTGCCGCCCTGGGGCAGACCCTGGCCGAGAGCCCGGCTCACCATCCGCTGCTGATGGGCGGTTTGGGGTTAATGCTGGTCGGCTTTGCCTTTAAATTGTCGCTGGCCCCCTTCCACCTCTGGACCCCGGATGTCTACGAAGGTGCCCCGGCACCGGTCGCCACCTTCCTCGCCACCGTTAGCAAGGTGGCGGTCTTTGCCGTGCTGCTGCGCTTCTATCTGGCGGTACCGGCGGCGAGCGATCCCATGATCCACTGGCTGCTGGCAGCCATGGCGGTCATCTCCATCTTGGTCGGCAACCTGCTGGCCTTGGTGCAGACCAACGTCAAACGGATGCTGGGTTACTCCTCCATCTCCCACTTCGGTTACCTGCTGGCGGTGATCGTGGCGAGCCGATTCGGCCAGATGCCGGTGGAAGCAGCCGGGGTCTACCTGCTGATGTATCTGTTCACCAGCCTGGGTGCCTTTGGGGTGGTGAGCATGATGTCGAGCCCCTATCGCGGCAAGGATGCCGACTCCCTGCACAGCTATCGCGGCCTGTTCTGGAAGCGCCCCTATCTGACTGCCGTGCTGACGGTGATGATGCTCTCCTTGGCGGGCATCCCGATGACCCTCGGCTTTATCGGCAAGTTCTACCTCATCGGCGTCACCGTCGAGGCGCAGCTCTGGTGGCTCTCCGGTGCCATCGTGCTCGGCAGCGCACTGGGTCTCTACTACTACCTCAAGGTGATGGTGACCCTCTATCTGCGCGAACCGGGCATGCAGCAACGCGATGCCAGCGCCGACTGGGCGCTCTCCTCCGGTGGTGTGGTGGTACTGCTCTCTGCTGCCCTGGTGGTGTTGCTGGGGCTCTATCCCCAGCCGGTCATCAGCCTGGTACAAGGGTTCCAGCACGTGGTATTGCAGTAACCTTTACCGTCGCTACCCCTCATTACCCGCAAAACCGGCAGCCTTGGCTGCCGGTTTTCTATTTCCGGCCCGACAGCATCGCGCACTCCGCGAGCCAGCAAATGACAGATAAGTCAGCTTGGGTGATGCCCATCATGGTTTTTGCCATACAACCAGAACCGGGCGAGATCCTCATACCCTCTTGAATTCCTTATTGATATATTGGTTATATTCTGGAATGGAGTTCAGATTGATGAAGCAACTCTACGTTTGCCAATTTAACCCGACAGAACTGGCCGCCACGCTGGCACCCTTGCAAGGAGGCAAGCTGACCATACTGCTGGCCGAACAGGATTGCGCGCAGGTTCCCCTGTTGCAGCAGTTGTGCCGCGACTTCAACATCGCCCTGGATGGCGCCATTTTCCCCCAGCTGATCGGTGCGCAAGGATTGTTGCCGCAAGGGGCCTGGCTACTGCCCAGAGCCAACCCCTATCACGCCACACTGCTGCCCCTGACACCGCAGGCCAGCGCAGCATCCCTTGCCCACCGGATTGCGGAACAGGTGGAGAACATGCTGGCCACCTGGCCAACCCCTTCGCCGCCACCAACCCTGTTTCTGACCTTCGACAACCTCATTCCCAATATCGCCTCCATTCTGGATGCGCTTTATCTGCAGCTGGCCAATCGCGTCAACTATGCCGGCGCCAACGCAGGCAGCGGCAGCTTCACCCCCCTTGCCTGCCTGTTCGATAATCAACGGCAACTTGCCTACGGGGTCACCTGCACGCTGCTGCCCAGCAACAGCTTTCCCTTTCTGGAACATGGTTACCAACTCTCGGCCCAACCGATGCTGGCCACCAGCAGTGAAGCGAACAAGATTGCCTACATCGACTGGCAACCGGCCTTTCAAAAATATCAGGGGCTGATCCGCCAGCAATTCCAGCACACTATGGTGCGCGAGGAGCTCTACCGTTTCGTGGTGCACATGCCACTGGGCCTGCTGCGGGCCAACGGGGATGTGATTGTCAGGATCCCCGTCGAGGCAAACGATGACGGCGCTCTGCTCTGCGCCGGCGAGGTCGCAGAGCACAGCATCCTCACCCTGCTGAAGGCGCCAGAGAGTGCCACCGAACATGCCTGCTCACTGGCCAGGCGCCTCAACCAGCAACAAACCCTCACCCGGGCACACTTGCTGGAGGTCTACTACTGCGCGGGACGCCAGCTGCACTTCGACCAGCAGACAGTGACCGAGCTGCACACCCTGCTGACCCACTCGGGGGCCGGCGATCTGGCAGGAGCCCTCTCCCTTGGCGAAATTGGCAGCGTGCGCCATGGGGATTACCCCCAATTTCATAACGGCGCCATTCTCTGTAACGGGGCATTGATATGAACAACGACCACGCCATGGCCATCGTCTGCGATCTGGCGCTCTGCATCGGGCGTGAAGTGACGCTGGATGCGCTGCTCACCAAGGTACTGCAACGTTTTATGCATCACTGCGCCACGCCGGTTGGCGCGGTATTGCAGCAACAACGGGAGGGATACAAGCTGCTCAAGGTGATCGGCGACGAGCAGCTGCGCCAGCACACCGGCACCACCCTGCCACTGCCTGGGTGGGTCAGCGAGGAGGAACACTGCCTGCTGCAACAGACGCTCCCCCTGCCGGGCAGCCGCCCCTACCAGTTTGCCTATCGGCTCAAGGTTGAAGGGGGTTATCTCATCTTGCTGCTCGCCCCCCAGCCACATCAGCAGATCGTACCGGTCTGCCATCTGTTCAGCCCGGTGCTCGGCAACCTGGCCCGCGCCATTTCCCTCTGCAAGGACAGCGAGCTGCTCGCCCTGCGTCAGCAGGCCGAACTGAAGGATCTGAAACACTTCAACGAATCCCTGCTCAAGGCTATCCCGATCCCGGTGTTCTACAAAGATATCGAAGGGCGGTTTCTGGGCTGCAACCAGGCCTTCAATCAGGTGATCGGCATCGGCAAGGAGGCGCTGCTGGGTCGACGGGTCGAGGAGCTGCTGCCAGTCGGGCTTGCCGAAGCCTACAGCATGCGGGAAGCCGAGTTGCTGCGCAGTCGCCAGCCCCAGTGCATCGAACAGCAGTTGCATGACCGCAATGGCATGCGCTATCAGGTCATCTGTTTCAAGGATCTCTTCTATGACCATCAGGGGATGGTTGCCGGCATCATCGGCACCCTGGTCGACATCACCCGCCTCAAGGAGAGCGAGCGTCACCAGCGTGAGCTGCTGTTCCAGACCATCAGTGCCCTTGCCAGCGCTATCAGTCGCAAGGATCGCAACAGTGCGGGCCATGAGCTGAGGGTGCGCGATTTGGCACTGGCCATCGGGCAGGCCATGCAGCTGCGGCAAGAGCGGCTGGATGCGCTGGGACTGGCGGCCATGGTGCACAATATCGGCCTGCTGCAGATCCCCACCGAGATCATCACTCGCCCCCGTGAATTGCGGCCGGTGGAGTTCGAACTGATCAAGCAGCACCCCCAGGCCGGCCACGATATTCTCAAACAGATCGACTTCCCCTGGCCCATCGCCACCATAGTGCTGCAGCACCACGAAAACCTCGATGGCAGCGGCTATCCGCAGGGGCTGGCGGGCAACGCCATTACCCTGGAGGCGCGCATTATCCGGGTGGCCGACTCGCTGATCGCCATGACCTCCCATCGCCCGTTCCGCCGGGCCATGCCCCTGAGTGACGCCTTTGCCGAACTGACCCGCTATGCCGGGATCCATTACGATGAAAAAGTGGTCAACAGCTGTATCGTGCTCTGGCAGACCGGCTACCACTTCGGCCCTCCCATCAGTCAACTTGCAGACAAGGCGGGATAAGATGTCCGAACTCCTCACCTCCTGTGCACTCCCCCACCCACTGACCGATGCGCTCCCCTCCTCGGCGCTGTTGCTGACCCAGGTGATGGATCAGCTTCCCTATCGGGTGCTGCTCAAAGACACCCGATTCAGCTACATTGCGGGCAACCGCCTGCTGGCGGCGGATCTCGCCCTCTCCCCAGAGGCACTGGTGGGCAAGAATGACTGCGACTTTTTTCCCCCCGAACTGGTACAGCGCTATCGGGAGGATGACGCCCGAGTCATGCGCGAGGGGATACACCAGCACATCGAAGAGCCCTATCTGAAGGGGGGAGAAGCCCGCTGGCTCAGCACCACCAAGTTTCCCCTGCGTGATGAGGCGGGGAGTATCGTGGGGGTCGGCGTCTTCTTTGAAGACATTACCGAGCAGAAGTGGCAGCAGGAGAAACTGCAACAGTACAGCTGGACCCAGCAGGCGATCAGCCGCGCCCACCACGCCCTGCTCAAACCGGGCGATGAACCGCAACTGCTGCAGGATATCTGCGATGCCATCACCGTCGATGACCGTTTTCCGCTGGTCGCAGTGCTGCAAGGCCAGCCCGAACTCGCCCAACCGCCGAGGATCGTGGCGCAGGCAGGCAGTGCCGATGCCTCGGAACAAACGCTGTGGTTGAACGATGAGGCCCTCACCCAGGCCATCCTCCACCAGCGGCGCCTCAATCAGGTGATCTTCCACGAGCGGCCCCATACCGGCCGCCACCCGTTGCGCTCCCGCCTACTGATCCCCTTGCCACTGCAGGAGGATCAGGCCGGTGCACTGATCATTCACAGCGACCAGCCACGGTTGTTCAGCCAGGAGGAGGAGCAGCTCTTCATCCAACTGACCGACTACCTCACCTATGGCCTGCAGGCGCGCCATACCCAGCAGGCTTATCTGCGCTCGCAACAGGAGAAGATCTTCCATGCCCGCCAGCTGGAGCTGGCACTGGAAGATGCCCTCGGTGCCATCGCCGCCGTGCTGGAGCAGCGCGATCCCTATACCGCTGGCCATCAGAAACATGTGGCCAAGCTGGCCCAAGCCATCGGCCGGGAGCTCAGGCTGGAAGAGAAGCGGCTGCGAGGGATCTATCTGGGCGCCATGGTGCACGATATCGGCAAGATCCAGGTACCGGCCGAAATCCTCACCAAACCGGAGCGCCTCACGCCGCTGGAGTTCGAGCTGGTCAAGGAGCACCCCGCCATCGGCTATCTGGTGCTCAAGGATATCGACTTCCCCTGGCCCATCGCCCGGATGATCCACCAGCACCACGAGTATCTCGATGGCTCCGGCTATCCGCTGGGACTCAAGGGGGATGAGATCCTGCTGGAGGCCCGCATCCTCACCGTCGCCGATATCGTCGAATCCATGTCCTCGGATCGCCCCTATCGCGCCGCCCTCGGCATTCCCCAGGCCCGTGAGCAGATCATCCAGATGCGTGGCCATCAGCTCGATGCGGATGTGGTGGATGCCTGTCTGCGGATCCTCGACCGGGGAGACTTTATCCCCCAACCGCTCGGCAAGCCGTAACGACACGGATAAAAAAACCGGCCAATTGGCCGGTTTCTGTTTTTATGCGCTGGTGCTGTCTCTATTAACCCAGACGAACCCGGGCGTTGCGGAACATCCGCATCCAGGCGCCGTCCTCGCCCCAGTTGTCGGGGTGCCAGGAGTTGGCCACGGTGCGGAACACCCGCTCCGGGTGCGGCATCATGATGGTGGCACGGCCATCGGTGGTGGTCACGGCGGTGATACCATCCGGCGAGCCATTCGGGTTGGCCGGGTACTGCTCGGTCACGCTACCGCGGTTGTCGACAAAGCGCAGTCCTACCAGACCGCTCTGCTGCAGTGCGCTCAGGTGAGCGGCATCGCGCACTTCCACCCGCCCTTCCCCGTGGGAAACGGCGATGGGCATCACGGAGCCTGCCATGCCGGCGAAGAAGGCCGACGGGGACTCCTGTACCTGCACCAGACTGAAGCGGGCCTCGAAGCGCTCGGAGCGGTTGCGCACAAAGCGCGGCCAGAGATCGGCACCCGGGATGAGTTCTCGCAGGTTGGACATCATCTGGCAACCGTTGCAGACCCCCAGAGAGAGGGTATCGCCGCGCTCGAAGAAGCGTTGGAACTGCTCGCGGGCGTTGTCGTTGAACAGGATGGACTTGGCCCAGCCTTCACCGGCCCCCAGCACGTCACCGTAGGAGAAACCGCCACAGGCCACCAGGGTCTGGAACTCTTCCAGCTTGATGCGACCGGAGAGAATGTCGCTCATATGGACGTCCACTGCCGCGAAACCGGCACGATCGAACGCCGCCGCCATCTCCACGTGGGAGTTGACCCCCTGCTCGCGCAGCACCGCCAGACGGGGAGAGACCCCGCGGGTGATATAGGGGGCAGCCACATCCTCGGACGGGTTGTAAGTCAGCTTGGCATGCAGACCCGGATCGGTGGCGTCCTGACGGGCCGCGTGCTCACTGTCGGCGCACGCCGGGTTGTCTCGCAGGCGCTGCATCTGCCAGCTGGTCTCGCCCCAGATGGTGCGAAGGGCGGTACGGCTGGCGCGATAGACCTCCTGACCCGCGCGCTGCAGGGTGATGAGATCCCCTTCGCGCACAGTGCCGAGCACATGGGAGCAGGCAGCCAGACCGTGACCGGCCAGCAGGGTCATCACCGCCTCTTTGTCTTCACGACGCACCTGAATGACGGCGCCCAGCTCTTCGTTGAACAGCGCCGGCAGCAGCTCGCCGCCGATGCGATCGAGCTGGATGTCGAGGCCGCAGTGACCGGCAAACGCCATCTCGGTAAGGGTGACGAAGAGGCCACCGTCAGAGCGGTCGTGATAGGCGATCAGTTTGCGATCAGCCACCAGCGCCTGAATGGCGTTGAAGAAGCCCTTGAGCTGGACCGGATTGTCGAGATCCGGCGCCTTGTCACCCAGCTGGCGATAGACCTGCGCCAGCGCCGAGGCGCCGAGGCGCTGCTTGCCATTGCCAAGGTCGATGAGGATAAGGTCGGTTTCACCGAGATCGGTACGCAGTTGTGGAGTAACCGTGTTGCGCACATCCTCGACCCGGGCAAAGGCGGAGATGAGCAGGGAGAGCGGCGAGGTGACGCTGTGCTCCTTGCCATCCTGCTGCCAGCGGGTCTTCATGGACATGGAGTCCTTGCCCACCGGAATGGTGATGCCCAAGGCCGGGCAGAGCTCCTCGCCCACCGCTTTGACCGCCTCATAGAGCCCGGCATCTTCCCCCGGGTGACCGGCAGCGGCCATCCAGTTGGCGGAAAGCTTGACCCGCTTCAGCGACCCGATGTGGGTTGGCGCCAGGTTGGTGAGCGCTTCCGCTACCGCCATGCGAGCGGAGGCGGCGTGGGAGAGCAGCGCCACCGGAGTACGCTCGCCCATGGACATGGCTTCGCCGTGATAGCTGTCGTAGGTGGCAGCGGTGACGGCGCAATCGGCCACCGGGATCTGCCAGGGACCAACCATCTGGTCACGATTGACCAAGCCAGTCACGCTGCGATCGCCGATAGTGATAAGGAAGGACTTCTCCGCCACGGTCGGCAGACGCAGAACCCGCTCGGCCGCGTCACTCAAAGTGATGCCATCGAGCTGGAGCGCTTTGCCTTGTGCAGGCAGAGTCACCACGTCACGGTGCATCTTGGGCGCCTTGCCGAGCAGCACGTCCAGCGGCAGATCGATGGGCTGATTGTCAAAGTGGCTGTCAGAGAGGGTCAGATGCTTCTCTTCGGTCGCGGTGCCGATCACGGCATAGGGTGCGCGCTCGCGCTCGCACAGCGCCTTGAACAGCGGCAGCTTGTCCTGCGCTACCGCCAGCACGTAACGCTCCTGGGATTCGTTGCACCAGATCTCCAGCGGGCTCATGCCCGGCTCGTCGCTCTGGATGGCACGCAAATCGAAACGACCACCACGCTCACCGTCGTTGACCAGCTCCGGCATGGCGTTGGAGAGACCGCCCGCCCCCACGTCATGGATAAAGACGATAGGGTTGTCGTCCCCCAGCTGCCAGCAGCGATCGATCACCTCCTGGCAGCGGCGCTCCATCTCGGGGTTGTCACGCTGCACCGAGGCAAAGTCGAGATCTTCGGCTGACTGGCCGGAGGCCATGGAGGATGCGGCACCACCGCCCAGACCGATGTTCATCGCCGGGCCGCCCAGCACGATCAGCGCCGCGCCGACCGGGATCTCCCCTTTCTGGACATGTTCGGTGCGGATGTTGCCGATGCCGCCTGCCAGCATGATGGGCTTGTGGTAGCCACGCACCTCGACGCCATTGTGGCTCGGCACCTCCTCTTCGAAGGTACGGAAGTAGCCGAGAATGGCCGGACGGCCGAACTCGTTGTTGAAGGCAGCGCCGCCGAGCGGCCCCTCCTGCATAATGTCGAAGGCACTGACGATACGGCTCGGCTTGCCGAAATCCTGCTCCCAGGGCTGCTCGAAGCCGGGAATGCGCAGGTTGGAGACGGAGAAACCGACCAGACCCGCCTTGGGCTTGGCACCGCGACCGGTGGCTCCCTCGTCGCGGATCTCGCCGCCGGAGCCGGTAGCCGCGCCCGGGAACGGAGAGATGGCGGTCGGGTGGTTGTGGGTCTCCACCTTCATCAGGATGTCAACCTGTTCCTGGTGATACTGGTATTCGCCGTTGGCCGGGCTCGGGAAGAAGCGGCCCCCCAGGCTCCCTTCCATCACGGCGGCGTTGTCTTTATAGGCAGAGAGGACATGATCCGGCGTCTGCTCGAAGGTGTTCTTGATCATCTTGAACAGCGACTTGGACTGCTGTTCGCCATCGATGGTCCAGTCGGCATTGAAGATCTTGTGACGGCAGTGTTCGGAGTTCGCCTGAGCGAACATGTAGAGCTCGATGTCGTTGGGGTTGCGACCCAACTTGGTGAAGTTCTCCACCAGATAGTCGATTTCGTCGTCGGCCAGCGCCAGACCGAGCGCCACGTTGGCTTCGGCCAGGGCTGCGCGACCACCGCCCAGCACATCCACCTGGGTGAAGGGGCGCGGCTCGTGGTGAGCAAACAGGGCGGCAGCTTCGCTCATCTCGGCAAACACCACTTCCATCATCCGATCATGGAGCACGGCGGCAATGGCGCTGCGCTGGGCGGCACTCAGCTCACCCTGCCCCTTGATGGTCAGGTAATAGGCAATACCACGCTCCAGCCGCTTGACCTGTTTCAGGCCGCAGTTGTGGGCGATGTCGGTTGCTTTGGAAGACCAGGGGGAGATAGTGCCGGGGCGGGGGGTAACAAGAAACAGCTGACCGCTGGGGGTGTGTTCGGGGATAGTCGGGCCGTAGCGCAAGAGCTGGCCCAAGGTCGCTCGCTCGGGGGGAGAGAGGGGGCTTGTCAGCTCGGCAAAGTGCACATACTCGGCATAGACATCCTCTATCTCTACTCCGCTCTCTACTCCACTCTCGTTTCTCATCTGTGCGAAGCGTTGCAGCAGTTTTTGGACACGAAAATCAGACAGTGCTGGGGCACCACGCAAGATATCCATATGACCTTTCTCACCAAGTTTTAAAGTGGGGGGGAATTGAGACGCGCGTATTATAGGGATCTGGCTCACAGCGGACAAACGTTTTTCTCACTTCGTGCAGTGTGACTCTGCGCACACTCTCTGGTATAAAGGTGCCTCTTTTTTGACAAATGCCGATTTTTTCAACAAAGGTACTCACCTACTTGCGCTGCATTTTTCGACTGTTTATCGGGCTGTTGTTGACGCTGACACTGGTTGGCTGCGACTTCTATAGCCCCTCCAGCCAGCTGGAGCAGATCCGCCAGCGAGGCGAGATCCGGGTTGGCACCATCTATGGTCCCACCTCCTATTACCAGCGTGACGACCTCGCCCAGGGGTTCGATTACGAGCTGGCGCAAAATTATGCCGACTGGTTGGGGGTGAAACTCACCATCATCCCGGTCGACACCACTGACCAACTGGTCACCCTGCTGAAAAAGGGCAAACTCGATCTGGCGGCTGCCGCCATCATGGTCACCCCCGAGCGACGCGAGCTGTTTCGCTTCGGCCCGGGCTTCTACCAGGTCTCTCCCAAACTGGTCTACCGCAACGGCAAACCCAAGCCTGCCTCGTTAAACGATATCAAGGGCAAACTGGTCGTTGCCGCCGGCTCCACCGGTGAAGATCTGCTCAAAGAGATGAGCAAAGAGAATCCGAAACTAGCCTGGAGCACCAGCGACAACGCCGATGTGGAGGAGCTGCTCAAGCAGGTGGTGGATGGCAAGATTGACTATACGGTGGTGCAGGATACCGTGCTGGCCCGTACCCAGCGCTACTACCCGGAGCTCACCGAGGGGCTGACCCTGGCCCAGAAGCAGACCGTTGCCTGGGCCATGAGCAAGCTGCCCGATGACAGCCTCTATGCCAGCGTGATCGACTTCTTCGGTCAGCGCTTTATGGATGGTGCCATCGCCAAGCTCGACGAGAAGTACTTCGGCCACGTGCAGAACTTCGACTTTGTCGATACCCGCACCTTCCTCAAGCGCGCCAAGAGCCTGCTGCCCAAGTACCAGCCGCTGTTCCAGACTCACGCCAAGAATATCGACTGGCGTCTGCTCGCCGCCATCAGCTATCAGGAGTCCCACTGGGACCCGCAGGCCCGCTCCTACACCGGCGTGCGCGGCATGATGATGCTGACCGAGCCCACTGCCAAGGCGATGGGAGTCAACGACCGGCTTCATCCGGAAGAGAGCATCAAGGGTGGCTCCCTCTATCTGCAACAGATGATGGAGAAGGTGCCGGATTCGGTGCCCGATGACGAGAAGGTGTGGTTTGCCCTCACCGCCTACAACATAGGTTACGGCCACATGATGGATGCCCGCCGCCTGACCAAAGAGCTCGGCAAGAATCCCGACGCCTGGAGCGACGTGAAAGAGGTGCTGCCGCTGCTGCAGCAAGCGCGCTGGCACCGCAAGGTACGTTACGGCTATGCCCGTGGCAGCGAGGCGCGCAACTATGTCAACAACGTGCGCCAGTATTACCAGAGTCTGCTCTGGCTCGACAACGAGCAGCAGAAGGCACATCAACGGGAGAGTCTCGACAACGACAGCGAACCCGAGCTGGCCGAGCGCCCCACCGCCATCGCCGAAGTGGTCAATCAGATCACCATGCGCTAACCAGCCATTATTCGGCTGTTTTCACGTAAACTTCTCTGTTACCATCGATTCACATCGGAGCCTATCCGAAATCGCATTGTTTTCATTATGTTGAGAGATTAAATAACAGCAATTTCGGATGGGCTCCATCAATGACCCAAGGCCGGGATGGCCAACTGAGTTGGGAGGAGACCAAGATGCAAAAACGTAGAAAAATCAGTCTGGTCAGAAAAGCGAAGTGCAGCTGGAGCCCCAGACGCAAACTCAAGCTTAATGACATCAAGCGCAACCTGTGGCGCAGAAATCGATCCTATACCCTGCTTATTGCAGAGCACACAGCATAAACCCGGCATTCGCCGGGTTTTTTATCTTCTTTCTAACCTGAATACTGTCTTACACCAGCGCCGCCTTGAACTGTACCGACCGCTTGGAGATCAGCGAGTTGCAGTGGTTGCAGAAGTAATCCACCGCGCCGCACGCCTTGAGACGCTCCAGCTCCTGCTGGCAGGTGGGGCAGATGGCCGTGACGCGGACATTGGCCTGACACTGGCCACAGGTTTGCTCCTTGCTGCGGGTATCCAGTTCAGCCTGGCATGATGGACAAAGCAGGACTTCCATAATCAACTCCTCGAAAAGTGGATCTGCCATGGTCTTGTTCCATGGCAGATCCCCCTCCCCTTATTCCTCACCTTAACATGGCGAGGATAACAAAGCGGCTGCCGGTGAGGGCAGCCGCAAGGACTTATTTCTTCTTCATCTTCAGCAGGCGTTTGCGCTGACGTTCCTGACTCAGGGTCATGGTGTTTTTCTTGCCTTCAAACGGGTTGACCGACTCCTGGAACTCGACCCGGATCGGCGAGCCCATGATCTTGAGGGACTTGCGGAAGTAGTTGATCAGATACCGCTTGTAGGAGTCCGGCAAGTCGTTCAGCTGGTTGCCGTGGATCACGATACGCGGCGGGTTGTAGCCACCGGCGTGGGCATACTTGAGCTTGACGCGGCGACCATTGACCATCGGCGGCTGGTGATCTTCCTGCGCCATCTGCATGATGCGGGTCAGCATGGCGGTGCTGGTACGACGGGTGGCGGACTGGTAAGCCTCCTGAATGGATTCAAACAGATGGCCGACACCGCTGCCGTGCAGGGCGGAGATGAAGTGGACGCGAGCGAAGTCGATGAAGCCCAAGCGACGATCCAGCTCGTTCTTCACATCCTCTTTCACCTTCTGATCCAGACCATCCCACTTGTTCACCACCAGCACCACGGAGCGACCGGCGTGGAGCACATAGCCAAGGATGCTCAAGTCCTGATCGGTGATGGTCTCCTGGGCGTCGATCACCAGCAGGCAAACGTTGGCATCTTCGATAGCTTTCAGGGTCTTGATAACGGAGAACTTCTCCACCGTCTCGTGCACCTTGCCACGACGACGCACACCGGCGGTGTCGATAACCACATACTTCTGCTCGTCACGCTCCATCGGAATGTAAACGGAGTCACGGGTGGTGCCGGGCATGTCATAGACGATGACCCGATCTTCACCCAGCATGCGGTTGGTCAGGGTAGATTTACCGACGTTGGGACGACCAACGATGGCGAACTTGATGGGCAGGTCGGCGAACGGGGTCTCCTTGGTGTCCTCTTTGGTATCGAGTTCACCGGCAGCCACCATGCGCAGCAGGGCTTCTTCGTCGAAGTCCTCCTCTTCCTCATCCTGCGCATCTTCATCGGTAGCGGAGTCGACCAGGGTCTCCAGATGGGGAGCCAGGGCCAGTTCCAGCAGGCTCAGCACGCCACGACCGTGGGCGGCCGCGATCTGGTAGACCTCGCCCAGCGCCAGACCGTAGAACTCGGAGACCGCGGAATCACCGTCGATACCGTCGGTCTTGTTGGCCACCAGAAATACCTTCTTGTGGGCCTTGCGCAAGTGCTCGGCGATGGCTTGATCCGCTGCTGTCAGACCGGCACGGGCATCCACCATGAACAGCACGACGTCCGCTTCTTCGATGGCCAGCAGGGATTGCTCGGCCATCTTCAGCTCGATCCCCTCTTCGGTGCCATCGATACCGCCGGTATCGACCACGATAAATTCCAGCTCGCCCAACTTCGCCTGACCGTATTTACGGTCCCGGGTCAGACCGGGAAAATCGGCAACCAGGGCATCCCGAGTACGGGTCAAGCGGTTAAAAAGGGTGGATTTCCCCACGTTGGGGCGGCCCACCAGGGCTACTACAGGAGTCATAAAAGCCTCATTCTCAAGACGACAAAGGCTCCGGGTCCGAAGACCAGGAGCCGGATATTCACATTATCGGACGATCAAGGACGCTTGAGGGCGTACAACTTGCCGTCACGGCTCTGCACATACAGGGTCTCGCCATCCACCAGCGGGGCGGCGTAGAGACCACTGCTATCGAGCTGCTGCATCGCCTTGATGGTACCGTCGGTACGATCAAGCCAATACAGGTATCCTTCCACATCACCCACCACCACATAGTCACCGAAGATGACAGGTGCAGTGACGGTACGATTTTCCAGCTGGGTGTTGGACCACAGCTCCAGACCGTTGCGACGGTCGATGGCAAACAGGTGGCTGCGACTATCGGTCAGCACGATGGCATTGCCGGTCATCGCCAGATCGCGATAGCCGGAATACTTGCGCTTCCACACTTCATCGCCGGTCATCAGTTTACGCGCCATCAACTGACCGTTGTAGGCGATGGCGTAGAGCTCATCACCGGCGATCAGCGGGCTGGCATCGACGTCAACCATGCGGTCCAGCTCGGTAGCACCGCGCGGATCAGCCACCTTGGACTGGCGCACAGGCTGGCCATTGCTCAGCAGGGCGATGCCCACCTTGCCATCGGCACGACCGTAAATCACGGCGCCGTTGGTGATCACCGGTGCACCGGCACTGCGCAGGGTCAGCGGCGGCTGCTCTTCGGAGAGCGACCACTGCATCTTGCCTTCATCAGTGTCGAGGGCGATCAGGCGACCGGAGGTGGTCAACACCACCACACGGCCATCTTCCACCGCAGGGCTTGCCACCACTTCGCCGGGCACATTGGTCTGCCAGAGCACTTCACCGTTCTCTTCGTTCAGGGCGTAGACCACCCCGTTCTCGGAGCCGAGGAACAGCTTGCCGTAACGGGAGACCAGACCACCGGAGAGGCGGGCGCTGCGCTTGTCGGCGTTGACCGGCAGGTCGGCCAGATCGACAGTCCAGAGGCGATCGCCACTGGCACGGTCAAAGGCGCTGACATCGCCGTCGCGGGCCGCCGCATAGATACGATCCTCTTCAACCACCGGCTTGAGCTGGGAGTAGAAGTCACCGATGCCATCACCCACAGTAGATGACCATGCGGTGTCGGCAGTGAAGGCAGATTCAACCTTGGGCAGCGGCGCCATCGGGTTGAGATCCTCTTCGGAACTGAACAGGGAGCAACCCTGCAGAGCGAAGGAGACCGCAGCCCCCAGCGCCACCATCTTGAATAGATTACGCATCCGGTGCCTCACCAGTCGCAACGGCCGGCAGGGCCAGATCGTCCATTTTCAGCTTGAGCTCGGCGCTACCCTGCAGGCCGCCGGCATCCGCCGCCGCCTGATAGGCATCACGAGCCTCTTCGGTCTTGCCCTGCTTTTGCAGCACATCACCACGGGCTTCGGCTACCTGCGCCTTGAAGGCCTCATTCTGGATGGTTGCCAGCTTGGCCAGCGCTTCATCTGCCTTGCCCTGATCATTCAGCACACGGGCCAGACGCAGCGCCGCGATGGGACGAATGCTCTCGTCACCCGTGGTCGCCACCAGCTCCAGCTGCTCGGCAGCCAGATCCAGCTTGCCCGCCTTGACGGCAGCGGCAGCCAGTTGCAACGCGGCCAGTTCACCGTAGGAGTCACCCTTGTTGGCGGTGACAAACTGCTGTGCCTGCTCGAAACCGGCGGCATCGCCCTTGGCCAGCTGCTCAATCACCTGGTTGTAAGAGTGGGAGGAGGCCTCCATGGTCTCTTGCTGGTGCTGGTTGTAATAGCGCCAGCCGAACAGACCGACCAGACCGATCACGGTCCCGGCAATCACCGAGGTTCCGTTCTCTTTCCACCACTCCTTGATAACCTCAACCTGTTGTTCTTCGGTGGTATAGACTTCCACAGCTTACTCTCCTTTGGCTGCCAGCAGGGCAATGGCGGCGTCAACCTTGACGGTCTGTTGCTCGGCCTGACCACGCAGATATTTGATAGTGATCTCCCCGTTTTGCACCTCGGTCTCACCAAGGATCAGGGCGATTGCCGCACCGCTCTTGTCGGCACGTTTGAGTTGTTTCTTGAAGTTGCCACCACCGCAGTGGCTCATCAGGCGCAGGTCCGGCAGGGCATCGCGCAGACGCTCGGCCAGCTGGAAGCCAGCCTGCTCGGTCCCCTCGCCCACCATCGCCAGATAGACATCCACCGCCGGGCGGATATCGGCGTTGAGCTCGAGGGTCTCCAGCATCAGCACCAGACGCTCCATGCCCATGGCAAAGCCTACGGCCGGGGTCGGTTGACCGCCCAGCTGCTCCACCAGACCATCGTAGCGGCCACCGGCACAGACGGTGCCCTGGGCACCCAGACTGCTGGTGACCCACTCGAACACGGTCAGGTTGTAGTAGTCAAGACCACGCACCAGACGCTCGTTCACTTCGTATTTGATACCGGCAGACTCGAGCAGGCGCTTGAGCCCCTCGAAGTGGGCCAGGCTCTCTTCGCCCAGATGGTCGAACAGACGCGGGGCACCCGCCAAAATGGCCTGCACCTTTTCATCCTTGGAGTCGAGCACCCGCAGCGGGTTACTGTACATGCGGCGCTGGCTCTCTTCGTCCAGCTGCTCCTTGTACTGCTCCAGATAGGCCACCAGCGCATCGCGGTAAGCGGCACGCTCGGCGCTCTGACCCAAGGTGTTGAGCTGCAGGGTGACATGCTCGCTGATGCCAAACAGACGCCACAGACGGTGGGTCAGCATGATCAGCTCAGCGTCAATGTCCGGCCCGTTGATGCCAAACAGCTCGACACCGAACTGGTGGAACTGGCGATAACGGCCCTTCTGGGGACGCTCGTGACGGAACATGGGGCCCATGTACCACATCCGGCGTTCCTGGTTGTAGAGCAGACCGTGTTCGATGCCGGCACGGACGCAGCTGGCGGTCCCTTCCGGACGCAGGCTCAGGCTGTCGCCGTTACGGTCTTCAAAGGTGTACATCTCTTTTTCGACCACGTCGGTCACTTCACCGATGGCGCGCTTGAACAGATGAGTCTGCTCGACAATCGGCATGCGCACTTCGCTGTAGCCATAGCTGGCAACGACCTGGCGCAGGATCTGTTCAACCTTCTGCCATACCGGGCTCTGCTCCGGCAGGCAATCATTCATACCGCGAATAGCTTGGATCTGTTTTGCCACGTTGATACTCGAGAAAAAGAGGTAAAATTTGGCCGCATTATAGGGATTTTCCCCCCCAAGGTAAAATCAGGGAATCCGGATGCGGGATTTAAAATCAGTCACCTGGAAACAGGGCCACCCAATGTGGCCCTGTTTCGCTCACTCCTTGTCCATCGGGATCCGGTTAGCGGGATCCAGCATGGCGGCGCGGGCGCGAATGCGGCGCTCCAGAGTTGGAATGAGATCCTTGTTGTCGAGCCGATCGACCCGCTGGCCCCCTTCATAGAAGGCACTCTTGTTGGCGGCACCCGCCAGACCAAGGTCGGAGACCAGTGCTTCGCCCGGCCCATTCACAACACAGCCGATGATGGAAACATCCATCGGAGTGATGATGTCTTCGAGCCGCTCTTCCAGAGCATTGACGGTGGCGATCACATCGAACTCCTGCCGTGAGCAGGATGGGCAAGCGATAAAGTTGATGCCACGGGAGCGAATACGGAGGGATTTGAGGATATCGAAACCGACCTTCACCTCCTCCACCGGATCCGCCGCCAGCGAGATACGCAGGGTATCGCCGATGCCGTCGGTAAGCAGCATGCCCAGACCGATGGCAGACTTCACCGCGCCGGCACGGAAACCGCCCGCTTCGGTGATGCCAAGGTGCAGCGGCTGTTCAATCTGCTTGGCCAGCAGGCGATAGGCACCGACTGCCAGGAACACATCGGAGGCCTTGACGCTCACCTTGAAATCCTGGAAATCGAGGCGATCGAGGTAGTCCACGTGACGCATGGCGGACTCCACCAGCGCCTCTGGGGTCGGCTCGCCGTACTTCTCCTGAATATCTTTCTCCAGCGACCCGCCATTGACCCCGATACGGATCGGGATATTGAGGTCGCGTGCACAATCGACCACCGAGCGCACCCGCTGCTCATTGCCGATGTTGCCCGGGTTGATACGCAGGCAGTCGGCACCGTACTCGGCCACTTTCAGGGCGATGCGATAGTCGAAGTGGATATCGGCAACGATGGGGATGCGGGTTTGCTGTTTGATGAGCCGGAAGGCTTCCGCCGCTTCCATGGTGGGCACGGAGACACGGACGATATCGGCACCGACCCGTTCGATCCGCTGGATCTGCTCGATGGTAGCAGCAACATCTGTGGTCTTGGTGTTGGTCATGGTCTGCACGGTAATGGGGGCATCGCCCCCAACCGGTACATTACCAACCATGATCTGTCTGGATTTACGACGAATGATGGGTGATTCGTGAGAAGACATGGGAAACAGATTACTCCTGCGGCAGTGAGAAGCGGGCTGTACGACCGTTGTTGTAACGGCTCATATCAAACGACTGACCCTTGTAGTCAAGCTTGACGGCCATGGGCGCGCCAATGATGAACTTCAGGGGCTCGGCGCCTTCCAGCACCAGCTCGTCGTTGGCCTTCTTCAGACCACTGAACAGGGTCTTGCCGTTGGCATCCTTCACATCCAGCCAGCAATCGGCGGTGAAGCTCATCTTCAGTTGCGGCGCAGTCGCCGGATCCACGACAGCCTCTTCAGATTCAGTGCCATTGGCGCCGGATACCGCTGCATCGGTCGCAGTGCCGACAGCCGAACTGACATCGGTCGGGGCAACAGCCGCAGAAGCAGGCGCCAGGGTAGCCGTCGCATCGGAGACCACCGCAGGGGCAATCACGTCCGTGGCTGCCGGTGCGTTGGCTGCGCCTTCCACCGGAGCGGTGTTAATTGCATCGGGCGGCGTGATAGCCGGTTCAGCCGGAGTCGAACCGGTTGCACTCATCTCGGTGGCTGCCAGCGCTTCATCACCCGCGGAGCGGCGTGAAGTACTCTGCCACCACCAGGCGACCGAGAGCGCAATCAACACCAGGATCACCAGCCAGGTCACCACCTTGAGCCGACTGTCGTTGGCTTGCTGGCGGGAGCGACGGGAGAAGCTCTGCATGTCGATATTGTCGGGAGGAGTCAGACCCAGCTTGTCATAAGCAGCCAGAATGGTCTCGTCGGGGATCCCGACTAGCTTGGCATAGGTACGCAGATAGCCCCGAATAAAGGTATGCGAGGTGTGCTTGTCGTAGGTATCCGATTCGATAGCGGCGATCAGGGTCAGACGAAGGTGAATGCGGGACGCAACCTGTTCTCGTGTCCAGCCAAGCTGTTCACGGGCGTTGCGCAGCAATTGGCCTGGGCCTACTGCCTGGGAGTCGTCTTGGAAATCGTGTTGCTGTTCAATAGTCATTGGCTAAATAACGCTTGGCTTGTTGCGAAGTGGGATATTGCCTTACCAGCTCAGTCCCGAATTGGTGAAGTAATGCCGGCTTGTCCATTGCCTGTGCCAGCCGAAGTCTCAACCAGAGACTCTCCTCGTTCTCGTCTGACACATCGGCAAAACGGGCGAGGTAGGACTGCACATCAGGCAGCTTGCCATCTTTCATGGAAAGCTCGGCCAAGTCCAGCAATAACCCTGGATTGCGGGGATTATACCCCAAGGCCAGGCGATAGTACTCGCCTGCTTTATCATTTCTGCGATTTTGCAGCGCACAAAGTGCCGCATTTTCATAGGTATCGGCAATTTTTACGTAGCCTGGCTGAATAACAGCCTGGTTGAACGCCTGATCTGCCTCGGCATACCTGCCGCGATCACAGAGGAAGGCACCATAGTTGTTCATTGCGTCAGCATTGGACGGATCCATGGCAAGGGCGTTCTTGTAATGAGTCTCAGCTGCCTTGAAATCCCCTACCTTCTGGTAAAAGTAGGCAAAGCCGATCTGGATCTGGGGGTTGGAGGGGTCATACTGGAGGGCGCGGTCAAGATTGAACTTGGCCTGCTCGGCATTGCCCTGACGCAGGTACTGGATACCCAGGTCGAGGCGGGTTTGGGCAGCCGCCTTGAGGTCAGGACCCACTTCACGCTGGGTCGAGTTCTGGCCAGCGTAAGTGGTCTCGGTCACACAGCCTGGCAGCGCGCAGAGCGCTGCCACTACGATCAATGTACGTGTATCCATTCCCTGTCTATACAATGGCTTAGCATTTAAACCATTTTGACGGAAATCCCATCCTGTTGCATCCGATTTTTGATAGTTCGCTTGGTACGGTCAATCACGTCACCCACCAGCTGACCACAGGCGGCATCGATGTCATCACCACGGGTCTTGCGGACAATCACGGTGAAACCGTACTCCATCAGCACCTTGGAGAAGCGATCGATACGGCTGTTGCTCGGCTTGCCGTAAGGGTTGCCTGGGAAGGGGTTGAACGGGATCAGGTTGATCTTGCTCGGCGTGTCCTTGAGCACCTTGGCCAGCTCGTGAGCATGCTGCATATCGTCATTGATATGATCGAGCAGCACATACTCGACGGTCACCCGACCACCGTTGGCATTGGATTTGGCCAGGTAACGACGGACACCGGCGAGGAACTCCTCGATGTTGTACTTGTCGTTGATAGGCATGATCTCTGAACGCAGCTTGTCGTTCGGGGCGTGCAGGGAGATAGCCAGCGCCACGTCGATCTGGTCGCCCAGCTTGTCCAGCGCAGGTACCACGCCAGAGGTGGAGATGGTCACCCGGCGCTTGGAGATGCCAAAGCCGTAGTCATCCATCATCAGACGCATGGCGGGCACCACGTTGGCGAGGTTAAGCAGCGGCTCGCCCATCCCCATCATCACCACGTTGGTGATGGGACGCTTGCCACCGACCACGCGGGCCGCACGCCACACCTGACCGATGATCTCGGAGACTTTCAGATTGCGGTTGAAGCCTTGTTGAGCCGTGGAGCAGAACTTGCACTCCAGCGCACAGCCAACTTGAGAGGAGACGCAGAGGGTCGCGCGGTCATCTTCCGGGATGTAGACGGTCTCGACCTCCTGATCGCCCACCTGCAGAGCCCACTTGATGGTGCCATCGGCAGAGCGCTGCTCGCGGCTGATCTCGGGCGCCTTGATCTCGGCGATCGCCTTGAGGCGCTCTTTGAGCACCTTGTTGACGTTGGTCATCTGATCGAAATCATCACACCCAAAGTGATAGATCCACTTCATGACCTGATCTGCCCGGAATGGCTTCTCGCCCAGTTCGACGAAAAAGGCACGCATGGCATCCCGATCAAGATCCAGCAGGTTGATTTTTGTTTCGCTCATCAATGGCCTCAGTTCAAACACTTCATCAATTATTGGCTGACGACGTCAGGGGGCGGCATTGTACAAATAATGGGTCTGGCTTTCCACCTGGAGAATAGAGGGATATTGCGTAAACGGCGAAAACAACAAAGGGAGCCGAGGCTCCCTTGGGTCATCATCCACAAAAATCAGCCGCGCGGGCAGATCTCGTTGTCAGAGAAGAAGTAGGCAATTTCGCGGGCAGCGGATGCCGGTGCATCGGAGCCATGTACTGCGTTGCGATCGATGCTCTCGGCATAACAGGCACGCAAGGTACCAGCCAGCGCCTCTTTCGGGTTGGTAGCACCCATGATCTCGCGATTGCGACGGATGGCGTCTTCCCCTTCCAGCACCTGCACCATGACAGGGCCAGAGGTCATGAAGCTGACCAGATTGTCATAAAAAGGCTTGCCCTGATGCTCGGCATAGAAACCGGCAGCCTGTTCACTGCTCATGTGCAGCATTTTGGATGCCACAACTTTCAAGCCTGCGCTTTCGAAACGGCTATAGATGGCACCGATCAGGTTTTTGCTGACAGCATCCGGTTTGACGATAGAGAAGGTACGTTCGATGGCCATTGATATCTTTCCTTAACTACAGAGTTTTATTGTTAGAATCCATGTTCGCTGGCGATTATACGTAAACAAAAACCGGAAAAACACACAAACAAGCAACTTTTTATTAAACATCACTCCCTTGCAATCAACATCCACACTCATCTTGACCGAGCAGAGCCGGAAAATATGTGCGCTTGCGCACGATAGTTACCTTAAGCCGCCAAAACCCCATCTTTTGTTCACAATTCGAACAGCATGAAAAAGGCACCCGAAGGTGCCTTGTCTCGCCTATTTGGCTTCCGCCAGCAAGGCCCGCGCTATGGTGCGCATCCCCAGAGTATTAGCTCCCGGCGCCCAGAGGGCATCGCCGTTGTCACTGAAGCAGGCGGCCAGATCGATATGCAACCAGCCCATCCCTTCGTTGGCAACGAAACGGGAGAGGAAACCCGCAGCGTTGGAGGCGCCACCCGGCCCGCCCCCCTTCACCGGACGGCTGTTGGCCGTGTCGGCGTAATGGGAAGGGCACTGCTGGCGGTGCCAGGGCTCCAGCGGCAGCGGCCAGGCAGGCTCATGCTCAGCATCGGCATAGGTCATTGCGCGGCTTACCAACCCTTTGTCGAGGCCGAACAGAGCATTGTAGCGCCCACCCAGCGCCATCACGGCTGCGCCGGTCAGGGTCGCGGCATCGATGATCAGCGGTGCGCCGGACTCGCTCGCCAGTTGCAGGCCGTCGGCCAGCACCAGCCGCCCCTCGGCATCGGTATTCACAATCTCGACCGTGGTGCCGTTCTTGTAGGTGAGGATGTCGCCCAGCTTGTAGGCGTGGCCGGAGACCAAGTTCTCGGCGCAGCAGAGGATCAGCTTCACCCGCTTGTCGAGCCCGCGCAGCATGGCCAGCGCCAGCGCACCGGTGACAATCGCCGCACCACCCATGTCGCACTTCATGGTGAGCATCCCCTCGGAGCTCTTCATGGAGTAGCCGCCGGAGTCAAAGGTGATCCCCTTGCCCACCAGCGCTGCCGCCACCGGCGCCTTGGGGTCACGCCCCGGGTTGAAGTCGAGCTCCAGCAATACCGGTTCGCGCGCACTGCCGCGACCCACCTGATAGAGGCCGACCCAGCCCGCCTGTTGCAGCGCTTCGCCTTTCAAAATGCGATGACTTACCTTGTCCGGCGCCAGCTCGGTAATAAAGGAGGCCGCTTCCACCGCCAGCTCCAGCGGGCCCAACTGCTCCGGGGTGGCATTGGTCATCTCGCGCACCCAGCGGCCGCAGAGCCAACGCGCTTCCAGCTCCTCTCTGTCCTCTTCCGAGGACATGGCCCACTGCAGTTGCACCTCCGCCTTGGGGGTTTGCAGCCCTTGGGCAAAAGCCCACTGCTGTTCACGCTCCCAGTGACCAGCCAGGGTCACTTTCTGGATCCCCTGCTGGCAGAGGCGACGGGCCGCCTGCTGGATATCGAACAGCGGATTGGCCGTCACCAGATGGACCACCATGCCGTCGGCACGGTGAGAGAGCAGCGCCCCCTCCCCCCACTCGGCCGGTGCAAATTCACGACTCAGCCAGACATTCATGCGGTCACCTCCTGCAGCCAGCGTGCGATTGTGCGCAGACCGTGCCCCTTGGCGCCGGTCGCCCAGAGATCATTGCCCGATTTCTGATAAGAGGCTGCCAGATCCAGGTGCACCCAACCCTTGCCCTCATCACGCACGAAGCGGGAAAGGAACGCAGCAGCCGTGGTGGCACCGGCCGTGCCTTCTGCCGAGGCGACGTTGCCCAGATCGGCAAAGGCCGAGGTGAGCTGGCTGGCATGCCAGGGTTCCAGCGGCAGCGCCCACGCCTGCTCGTTTTCCACCTTGGCGGCGGCCAGCGCACGCTGCTGTTCGGTCTCATCGAGGGCAAACACCGCATTATAATCGCGCCCCAGCGCCATCTTGGCGGCGCCGGTCAGGGTGGCTGCGTCAAGGATATAAGCCGCACCGCTGTCGGAGGCCGCCATCAGGCCATCGGCCAGCACCAGACGACCTTCCGCATCGGTGTTCTGGATCTCGACCGAAACCCCATTCTTGTAGGTGAGGATGTCGCCCAGTTTGAAGGCGTGGCCGGAGACCAGGTTCTCGGCGCAGCAGAGAATGAGCTTCACCCGCTGGTTCAGACCGCGGCTGATAGCCAGCGCCAGCGCGCCGGTCACCATGGCCGCGCCGCCCATATCGGACTTCATCGGCAGCATGTTGTCAGAGGACTTCATGGAGTAGCCACCGGAATCAAAAGTGATCCCCTTGCCCACCAGCGCCGCCACCACGGGTGCATTGCGATCCCCGGTCGGGTTATAGTCGAGCTCCAGCAGCACAGGCTCGCGCTCGCTGCCACGGCCAACCGACCAGATCCCGATATGGCCGGACTCGCGCAGCGCTTCACCGGCGGTGATGCGGGCAGTAACCTGATCCCCGGCGATACCACGAATGAGCAACAGGGCCGATTCCGCCAGACTCATGGGGTAGATCTCTTCCGGACAGCCATTGGTGATGTCACGTACCCAGCGAGCCGCCTTGAGCAGCGCATCCAGTTCACGGGCTTCCGCGTCGCTCTGCTGGCCAAAATCCAGTTCACGCGCTCCCTTGGCGGCGTAGAAACCCTGGGCGAACGCGTAGCGACGCTCCAGATCCCAGCCTTCACCGACCAGCATCACCCGCTTGATCCCGCTCGATTCGAGGCGACGGGCGGCGCGCTGAACGGTGCGCAGAACATCCTTCTCCTGACCGGCGGCACCAAGATGGATCAGTGCCTCGTCGCCATTGAAACTGAGCTGGGCGCCCTCGCCCCAATAGGCGGCCGCAGCCTGGGTGGATAACGCTACCTTCATCATGTCAGCCATCGTGTTTGCTTCCTTTTTACTGGCACTATGTATAAGCACTCTTTATGGGAAAGAGCTTATTGGCAAAGAGAGAATAACGAATACAAAAAAGGCCGTGCCCCCGAGGGTCACGGCCTTCCACCATATCACTGAAGCACCACAGGATGCTGCACGTGCAATTCACTCATGTGTAATTAATGGCGTTCAGAGGCAAGGTTCAGGGTGTACTTGGGCAGTTCCACCACCAGATCCTCGTCCGCCAGTTTTGCCTGGCAGCTGAGACGGGATTCCGGCTCCAGCCCCCACGCCTTGTCCAGCATGTCGTCTTCCAGCTCGTCGCTTGGCTCGAGCGAGTCAAAGCCCTCGCGCACTACGCAGTGGCAGGTAGTGCAGGCACAGGATTTCTCGCAGGCGTGCTCGATTTCGATACCGTTGCGCAGCGCCACATCCAGAATGGTCTCGCCGCTTTGCCCCTCGAGGGCGGCGCCATCCGGACAGAGTACGGGATGAGGAAGAATGATCAGTTTTGGCATATTACACCTTGTTGACGTTTTGTCCGGTCAGCACCTTGCGGATGGAGGCGTCCATCCGGCGGGCTGCAAACTCGCCACTGACAGCATCTGCTGCCTCAATGGCTTCTTTGATTTGATGGGTTGCACCGCTGTTGCGCATGGTCAGCAGATGGGCGATGGCGGCATCAATCTCGGCACGCTCGGCAGCATTGAGCAGGGCATCGCCATCGGCGGCCAGCGCCGCATTGAGGCTCTCGACCACCCGGTCGGCTTCAACCTGCTGCTCGGCCAGCATGCGGGCATCCATATCCTGCTGGGCGTTCTCGATGGAGGCACTCAGCATGTTGAGGATATCCTGCTCCGCCAGCCCGTAAGAGGGCTTGACCTGGATCTCGGCCTGCACGCCGGAGGATTTCTCCATGGCGCTGACCGAGAGCAGACCATCCGCATCCACCTGGAAGGTGACGCGAATATGGGCGGCGCCGGCTGCCATCGGCGGAATACCGGTCAGGGTAAAGCGGGCCAGGGAGCGGCAATCAGCTACCAGTTCGCGCTCACCCTGTACCACGTGAATGGCCATAGCGGTCTGACCATCCTTGAAGGTGGTGAACTCCTGGGCGCGAGCCACCGGAATGGTGGTGTTGCGCGGGATCACCTTCTCGGCGAGGCCCCCCATGGTCTCCAGACCCAGCGACAAGGGGATAACGTCCAGCAGCAGCATCTCGGCATCGGGCTTGTTGCCCACCAGAATATCGGCCTGGATGGCGGCGCCAATGGCGACCACCTTGTCCGGATCGATGCTGGTCAGCGGCGTACGCTGGAAGAACTCGCCCACCAGTTCACGCACCAGCGGCACCCGGGTGGAGCCACCGACCATCACCACTTCCAGCACTTCCACCTGCTCGAGACCGGCATCGCGCAGGGCGCGGCGACAAGCCAGCAAGGTCCGTTTCACCAGCGGGGTGATGAGTTCATCAAACTGGCTACGGCTCACTGAACCCTGCCAGCCCGCAAAGGTGCACGCCACCTGCTCGGCATCGGTCAGACCGTGTTTGACGGCCGCGGCCACATCCAGCAGCTCGCGCTGCAGATGGGCATCCAGCTCGCCGGAGAGGCCCGCTTGCTCCTTGAGCCAGTCCGCCAGCAGGTGATCAAAATCATCACCGCCGAGGGCGGAATCGCCGCCGGTCGCCATCACTTCAAACACACCGCGGTGCAGACGCAGGATGGAGATATCGAAGGTGCCGCCCCCTAGATCGTAAACCGCGATCACCCCTTCCTGACCGGAGTCAAGGCCATAGGCAATCGCGGCCGCGGTCGGCTCGTTGAGCAGACGCAGTACGTGCAGACCGGCCAGACGGGCCGCATCCTTGGTCCCCTGACGCTGGGCATCATCGAAATAGGCGGGCACGGTAATGACCACGCCATCGAGATCGCCACCCAGGGTCTGGGCGCCACGCTCGGCCAGCTTTTTGAGAATTTCGGCCGATACCTGCACCGGATTGACCAGCCCCTGACGGGTTTGCAGTTGCGGCATGCCATTGTCGGCGGCAACAAACTGGTAAGGCTGCTGGCGGGTATCGATATCGGCCAGCGCCTTGCCCATCATCCGTTTGACCGAGACGATGGTGTTGTGAGGATCGAGAGCCGCTTCGCGCTTGGCATCAATTCCGACCCGAATGGTATCGCTTTGATAGTGCACCACTGACGGGAGCAGGTCGCGCCCTTGCTCATCGCAAAGGGTATCGGCGTGACCGCTGCGAACCGCAGCGACGAGAGAGTTGGTGGTGCCGAGATCGATGCCGACGGCACGTTTGTGCTGATGAGGAACAGCGCTCTGGCCGGGTTCGGCGATTTGCAGTAATGCCATGGGTAATGAAACTTCCAGCGTTAAAGGATCAAGACTCGAGAAGCGAGTCTTCGAATCGTTCCAGCTCTTCAAGGAGCTTGTCGACAAACTTGAGTTTGCGAACGCAATCAGCGGCAACGAGATCTTTGCCAGCGGCAAGAGACTCGGTCAGCTGCTGCATCAACATCTGGTGATCATGCCTGATCTCGCTGCGAAAATCCTTGATGGCGCGCTCAGGGTCGGCGTCATCTTTCAGATCGGCCAGACGCTCGCGCCACTCCAGCTGCTGCATCAGAAATGCGGTATCTTGCAGAGTCTGCTGTTCACCACGGATATCGGTGCCACGCAGGGAGAGCAGATATTCGGCACGGCGCAGCGGCGCCTTGAGGGTGGTGAATGCTTCGTTGATCTGGGCGGCACGTTGCACCGCAGCCAGCTGCTCCCGTTCGGGGGCGGTGGCAAAACGATCAGGATGGAATTGGGTTTGCAGCTGGCGGTAGGTATCAGCCAACTGACGGGTATCGAGCTCGAAGCCTTCAACCAGCCCAAACAGCTCGAAATGATTCATGCAAACCTCTTGGAAACGTTCGCCACAACCTCACTCGCCCCTGGCAAACGAGATGTGGTTGAACGGGTCATGGACAACCCGCTCAACCACAGACGAAGGATCATTGACGTCAAACAACTCAGACACTGAAGCTTTCGCCGCAACCACACTCGCCTTTGGCGTTGGGATTGTTGAACTGGAAGCCCTCGTTGAGGCCCTCCTTGACGAAATCCAGCTCGGTGCCATCCAGATGGATCAGACTCTTGGCATCGACAATAATCTTGACGCCCTGCTGCTCGAACACCTGATCCTCATCGGTCAGTTCATCAACGAACTCAAGCACGTAGGCCAGACCGGAGCAGCCGGTGGTTTTGACGCCGAGGCGCAGGCCAATGCCCTTGCCCCGGTTAGCCAGAAAAGAGGAAACCCGTGCCGCGGCGGCATCTGTCATGGTAATAGCCATACTGCTCTCCGGCGCTTAGAGACCTTTCTTCTGCTTGTAATCGGCGATGGCGGCCTTGATGGCGTCCTCGGCCAGAATGGAGCAGTGGATCTTCACCGGTGGCAGGGCCAACTCTTCGGCGATATCGGTGTTCTTGATGCCAGCTGCTTCGTCCAGGGTCTTGCCCTTGACCCATTCGGTCACCAGGGAGCTGGAGGCGATGGCAGAACCGCAGCCGTAGGTCTTGAACTTGGCATCTTCGATGATGCCTTCATCGCTGATCTTCAATTGCAGCTTCATCACGTCGCCACAGGCGGGCGCACCGACCATGCCGGTTGCAACGCGGGGATCATTCTTGTCGAAACCACCGACGTTGCGAGGATTCTCGTAGTGGTCGATTACTTTTTCACTGTAAGCCATATCTCACTCCTGCTAATTCTGTTGCTCACTGACCAGATAGATCAGTGATGAGCCCATTCGACCGTGTTCAGATCGACGCCGTCTTTGTACATCTCCCACAGAGGGGACATCTCGCGCAGACGACCGATGGAGTCACGAATAAGCTTGACCGCGTAGTCAATCTCTTCCTCGGTGGTGAAGCGACCCATGCTGAAACGGATGGAGCTGTGTGCCAGCTCGTCGTTCAGGCCCAGTGCTCGCAGCACATAGGAGGGTTCCAGGCTGGCAGAGGTACAGGCCGAACCGGAAGAGACCGCCAAATCTTTCAGCGCCATGATGAGGGATTCCCCTTCCACATAGGCAAAGCTGACGTTGAGGTTGCCCGGAACACGTTGCTCCAGATCACCATTGATATAGACGGCTTCAATGTCCTTGATGCCATTCCACAGACGCTGGCGCAGTGCCAAGATGCGCTCGCCTTCACTCACCATCTCTTCTTTGGCGATGCGGAAAGCTTCACCCATCCCGACGATCTGGTGGGTCGGCAGAGTACCGGAACGCATGCCGCGCTCGTGGCCGCCACCGTGCATCTGGGCTTCCAGACGAACGCGGGGTTTACGGCGAACAAACAGTGCACCGATCCCTTTCGGACCATACACCTTGTGTGCTGAGACAGAGAGCAGATCCACTTTCAGTGCTTCCACATCTACCGGGATCTTGCCCACACTCTGAACGGCATCCACGTGCAGCAGGATCTTGCGGGAACGGCACAACTCGCCGATGGCGGCAATGTTCTGAACCACGCCGATTTCGTTGTTCACATGCATGATGCTCACCAGGATGGTGTCATCACGCATGGCATTCTCGATCATCTCGATAGTGAACAGGCCGTTTGGCATCGGCTCAAGATAGGTCACCTCGAACCCTTCACGCTCCAGCTGGCGACAGGTATCGAGCACCGCCTTGTGTTCGGTCTTGGAGGTGATGATGTGCTTGCCCTTGCTGGCATAGAAGTGGGCAACACCCTTGATGGCCAGGTTATTGGATTCGGTCGCACCGGAAGTGAAGACGATCTCGCGGGGATCGGCACCGATCAGATCTGCCACTTGATTACGGGCCAGATCCACCGCCTCTTCGGCTTGCCAGCCAAAGCGGTGAGAACGGGAAGCCGGATTGCCGAACAGGCCATCCATGGTGAGACACTGCATCATTTTTTCTGCGACACGCGGGTCCACCGGACAGGTTGCCGAATAATCAAGGTAAATAGGCAGTTTCATGTTTTTCTCCGTCACAGTCCGGGTCATACAGAGTCCCGCTGTGGAAAGCACGTTTATAGTTGGACTTTCAAGCTCACATCGCCGTGTTCTGCCCGATCAACCAGGGACAACACGGTCTTCATTTGTTCATCTTGCTTGCCGGCAATCCGGCGCACATCGGCCTGGCGTACCAGCTCGGCCAGCGTGATATCCCCGAGGAAGCTGGAGATCCGCTCACTCAAATCACGCCACAGGGAGTGAGTCAGGCACTGGGTACCGCCGTGGCAACCGCCCTTGCCGAGACACTTGGTGGCATCGACCGACTCATCGACCGCGGTGATCACCTGACCAACCGAAATCTCGCCTGGGGCCAACCCGAGGCGATAACCACCGCCCGGGCCACGCACGCTGCTCACCAGACCATGTTTGCGCAGGCGGGCAAAGAGCTGCTCGAGATAGGACAACGAGATGCCCTGGCGCTCGGAAATATCGGCAAGGGGGACGGGCCCCTGCTCTGCATGCAGCGCCACGTCGAGCATGGCGGTTACAGCGTAACGTCCTTTTGAAGTCAGTCTCATGTGCCTTACCGTCTTGCGAAGCAATTTAATGGGGCACATGGTCACATACCCGACCAAATCAGTCAAGTATATGGTTGAGTAAATCAGTCGGATTAATCCGGTACGCGCGCTTTCTGCACCGAGGTCAGAATACCGCGCAGAATGTTGAGCTCAGCTGCTTCCGGCCGAGCCCGATTGAACAGGCGACGCAGCTTGCTCATCACATGACCCGGATGGTCATCGGCAATAAAACCGGTCTTCATCAGGGTTTGTTCCAGGTGCTGATAAAACCCTTCCAGCTGGGCGGCACTCGGATAGGCCATCTCATCTTCAGGCTCGGCGGCCTGCCCCTGCAGCCAGCGCATCCGCACTTCGTAACAGAGGGTCTGCACCGCCATGGCCAGATTGAGAGAGCTGTAATCAGGATTGGCCGGAATGGCCACGTGGTAGTGGCACTTTTGCAATTCGTCGTTGGTGAGACCGGTGCGTTCACGGCCAAACACCAGCGCGACCGGGTGCTGCATCCCCTCAACCACCGACTTTTCGCCGGCCTCACGGGGATCGAGCATGGGCCAGCTCAGGGTTCGAGAGCGGGCGCTGGTGCCAATCACCAGACCACAATCGGCGATCGCGTCGTCCAGAGTCGGGACGATACGGGCATTGGCAAGCACATCGCTGGCACCAGCCGCCAGGGCGAAGGAATTGTCATCCGGCAAGGCTTGCGGATCAACCAATACCAGCTGGGTCAACCCCATGGTCTTCATGGCGCGTGCCGCAGACCCCATGTTGCCGGTATGAGAGGTGTTTACCAAAACGATACGAATCTGATCCAACATGCCCAGTCAATCTTCAGTCAAAAATGGCGCGCAATTGTAACATAAGAGAACACCATGTTGGCACCGTAAAAGCCGAGCCATTTCAGAACAAAACTACCCGTTTGTATAACAAACCAGCATGAGGGAAGCGAGAGGGGGGGGCTAAACTTGATGGATATCCGATAAACGGCACAGGAGACACAACGCCATGCTTCCTCCCTTTATCTATGAGAGATTGCCCAGCCTCTACCTGCTGGCAGCCATTGCCATTATTACGTTGAGTGAACAGCCCCTGCTCTGGTTTGCAGGCACCTTGCTGTTTATCGCCGGAGCGGTGACCTGGATGATGCGCTCCAGCTACCGACGTACCGATCTGATTATCTTTCCGAGCAAACGCTGGCTACAGCCGGAGTGGCTGTATGAAGCGCAACCCTTTATCTGGCTGGCTGCGGGGCTGGCCATGTCACAGCTGCCCGCCCCTGCGGCACTCATCGCCTTGGTGCCCTGTCTGTGGGCCTGTCGCTGCCTCTGGGCACGGCACCATTATCGTCGCCATGCCCATGGGGTGATTGTCCACTTAAGACGGGATCCCGCCCGGCGCCGTCTGCACCGGAGCCTGCGCTGACTCGGTGCGGGCGCGTTCGATAAACGTCGCCAGATCCATCAGGGGATACTTCATCAGGCTCGGCAAGCCATCGAGATCCAGACTGTCCATCAAGTTTTTCACCTCAAGACCCAGTTCGGTATCCCCTTCTATCTTCAGCTTGCGCTGGAAAAAGAGCGAGTCCGGATCCTCTTTGCGACCAGCGATGAGGATCAGGTCGTTGGCCGTACCGCTGAAGCAGACATCGGCCTTGTCACACTCGCGAGCTACCACCAGCTGGCCATTCTGCTCACTGATAAACCAGCACAGCTCCAGATCAGAGACTTCGACTTTCAGCCACTTGTCTGCCAGAAACTCGAAATCGCCATCTTCGATAGCCTCTTTGAAAACCCGGGCCAGCAAACTCTCCATCAGCTGCTTTTGCAGATTGAACGGAACAAGCTTGAGGGGATGGCGCAAGAAGCGCGGAGCCTGTTCGACCAGGCGGCGTTGCAGTTGTTGAAACACGATAGACTCCCTTTTTTGCGCATTCAAACACAGGGAGAGTGTCAAGATCCTGTTGGAAATCAAACTTGTGCAGGGTTACCTCAAGAAGGGTAAAGCCACACAAAGCTGCCTCAGGTCAAAAAGCGGGAGTGCATGGCTGCATACAATCAGGGCTCGTTTGCCCTTCATATGCACTCTCGGAGCGTACCAATGGAATTACTCTGTCCGGCAGGCAGTTTGCCGGCACTGAAAACCGCCGTGGATAACGGGGCCGATGCCGTTTATATCGGTTTCAAGGATGACACCAATGCCCGCCACTTTGCCGGTCTCAACTTTACCGACAGCAAACTGGAGAAGGCGGTGGATTATGTGCATCAACATGGTCGCAAGCTGCATATTGCCATCAATACCTTTGCCCATCCCGGGGCCGATACTCGATGGAAACAGGCGGTTGATCGCGGGGTGGCCCTCGGCGCCGATGCGTTAATCATCGCCGATCTCGCCGTGCTGGAATATGCCAGCCGCCACTACCCCGAGATGGAACTCCATGTCTCGGTGCAGGCCAGCGCCACCAATGCCGCCGCCATTCGCTTCTATCAGCAGCAATTCAATGTCACACGGGTGGTGCTGCCCCGGGTGCTCTCCATGCATCAGGTCAAGCAACTGGCCCGCGAAACCGATGTTGGCCTTGAGGTATTCGCCTTTGGCAGCCTCTGCATCATGGCCGAGGGGCGCTGCTATCTCTCCTCCTACATGACTGGCGAGAGTCCCAACACCGTCGGCGCCTGCTCACCGGCCAAGTTCGTCCGTTGGGAAGAGACCCCGAACGGCCTCGAGTCGCGACTCAACGAAGTGCTGATCGACCGCTATGGCCCGGGCGAAAATGCTGGTTACCCGACCCTGTGCAAGGGGCGTTTCGACGTGGATGGCCAGACCTACCACGCGCTGGAAGAGCCCACCAGTCTCAATACCCTGGGTCTCCTGCCCGAGCTCTTCAAGACCGGGATCCAGTCGGTCAAGATTGAAGGACGCCAGCGCAGCCCCGCCTATGTGGAGCAAGTGACCCGGGTCTGGCGTGCAGCCATCGATGCCTATCAGGCCAATCCCGAGGCCTATCAAGTTAAAGCTGAGTGGGATGCCCAGCTCGCCCGCGTCTCCGAAGGTAGCCAGACTACCCTCGGTGCCTACCATCGTCAGTGGCAATAAGGAGTCCACCCATGCAATTTTCTCTCGGGCCTCTGCTCTTCTACTGGCCCAAAGCCGATACCGAAGCCTTTTACCATGCCGCTGCCGACAGTCAGGCCGACATCATCTATCTGGGGGAGACCGTCTGCAGCAAGCGGCGCGAACTCAAAGTCGATGACTGGATTGCGCTGGCCCGTCAGATGGCCAGCTCCGGCAAGCAGGTGGTGCTCTCGACCCTCGCCCTTATCTCTGCCCCCTCCGAACTCAAGGAGGTGAAGCGGCTGGTCGACAATGGCGACCTGATGGTCGAAGCCAACGATCTCGGTACGGTGCAACTCGCCTGGGAGGCAGGGATCCCCTTCGTCTGTGGCCCCGCCATCAACGCCTATAACGCCGATGTGCTGCGCATGTTGCTCAAACAGGGGATGAAACGCTGGGTCATGCCGGTGGAGCTCTCCCGTGACTGGCTGATCCAGCTCAATCAGGATCTGGGCACCCTGCGCGACCAATTTGAGGTGGAGGTGTTTGCCTACGGCCATCTGCCGCTCGCCTACTCGGCGCGCTGCTTCACCGCCCGATCCCTCGACAAGCCCAAGGACAACTGCGAGCTCGCCTGCATCAACTACCCCACCGGACGACTGGCCAACAGCCGCGAAGGGCAACGGGTGTTCAATCTCAACGGGATCCAGACCCAGTCCGGTTACTGCTACAACCTGGGTAACGAGCTGGCTGGTATGGAAGGTCTGGTAGATGTGGTCAGGCTTTCGCCGCAAGGGATGGAGACGTTGGAGATGTTGGCCCGCTTCAAAGCCAACCGGCAGGGCCAGGCTCCCCTCTCCTTGCAGCAAGGAAGCGATTGCAACGGCTACTGGCGTCAGATCCCCGGCATGAGCCTGGTGGAGTAAACCCGCCATACGCTGTCTAGTCCTGAAATAGGTTTACACATTTTCAACTAGCATTTCTCTATTCAGAACCCCCTATGTACCGCATCGGGGGTTCTGTATTTCAACGCA
>NZ_JBFODU010000011.1:0-81283 GCF_040908505.1 Aeromonas sp. R1-2
GTCGCAGATATCACCTATCTGCCAGCCAGGAGCGGGCCGCTGTACCTGAGCCTGGTGACGGATGCGTACTCACGCAAGATAGTGGGCCATCACGTACACGAAGGAATGCATGCCGAGTTGGTAGCGATGGCGTTCAAGAAAGCGCTGAAGCAACGACGTGGCGGCGGTGAACTCATCCATCACTCTGACCGCGGCGTGCAGTATTGCTCGGGACTGTATCAGTCATTACATGAACGGTACGGGGTGAAATGCTCAATGACGGATGGGTATGACTGCTACCAGAATGCGTTGGCGGAGCGGGTGAACGGGATTTTGAAAGGAGAGTTATTGTTGCAAAGCCCGCAGGATTTGACGCAAGCGCGGGAAATGGTGCGTGAAGCAGTGGATATTTACAACGCGGAGCGGCCGCATCATGCGTTGAAATACAGAACCCCCGATGCGGTACATAGGGGGTTCTGAGTGGAGAAATGCTAGTTGAAAATGTGTAAACCTATTTCAGGACTAGACAAATGTTCAAGGGTTAGCGCCCCAGCTGCTCCTGCCGGTAGTGATCGACCCACATGGCGGTGGCGCCACAGATGGCGACCGGCATCACGAAGAGGTTCACCACCGGAATGGCGGAGAAGAGGGTCACCAAAGCGCCGAAGCTCAGACACTTGCCGCGGCGCTGCTTCAAGGCGTCGCGCATGGTGATGAAGTCGATCTTGTGGTTGTCGAACGGATAATCCACATACTGGATCGCCATCATCCAGGCGCTGAACAGGAACCAGAGCACCGGCGCCAGGGTCTGGCCTACCACCGGGATCAGGAACAGGATCAGGCAGCCAATGGCCTTGGGCAGGTAATACTTCAGCTTGGTCCATTCGCGGCCGAAGGTGCGTGGCACATCCTTGACGATATCCAGCATGCCGCTGTCATTGGCGGGCTGGCCGGTGAGGATCTGCTCTACTTTCTCCGCCAGCAGGCCGTTGAAGGGGGCGGCTACCCAGTTGGCAACCGAGCTGAAGATAAAGGAGAAGACCACCAGTATGGTGATGAGGGCGATGGGCCACAGCAGATAGTCCAGCCAGTCGAGCCAGGCGGGGATCTGCTGATGGAGCCAGGCGAACAGGCCGTCCAGTTGCAGCAGCAGGGCATAGAAGGCCCCGGCAAACAGCACGAAGTTGACCAGCAGGGGGATCAGCACAAAGGTGCGGATGCCCGGTTGGCGAATAAGGGAAAACCCGCGCAGGAAATAGTCTGCACCGCTGATTGAATCTTTGACCATATGGGGTGATTGGCTCATGTGAGCTCCATCTATGCATGGGAGAACTGCCAGCATATTACAAACAAGCCTTTGATTTGGTAAAGTCGCCGACTATTCCTTATTTCGTGCCGTGGCGACCAAAAATCGGGCATGAATGGGGATGATGCCTGCATATTACAAACAAAGCCGGGTCTGGATTTGGTAAAGTCACCTGCCCGCCTCCTCTTTATTTAGCCACTGATACAGGTCGCCATGCGTCTGAAACTGATCAAACTCGCCGGCTTTAAGTCGTTCGTCGAGCCGACCCGCATCGAACTGTCGGCAGACATGACCGCCGTGGTGGGCCCTAACGGCTGTGGCAAATCCAACGTCATCGACGCGGTGCGCTGGGTGCTGGGGGAGAGCTCCGCCCGCCATCTGCGCGGCGAGAACATGACCGATGTCATCTTCAACGGCTCCATCAATCGCAGTGCGCACGGGCGCGCCTCGGTCGAGCTGGTGTTCGACAATCCCCACAACCGGGTGCCCGGCGAGTTCGGTCGCTTTACCGAGATCTCGGTGCGCCGCGAAGTGCTGCGCGACGGCTCCAACCACTATCAGATCAACGGCCAGAAGTGCCGCCGCAAAGATGTGACCGACCTCTTCCTCGGCACCGGTCTTGGCCCCCGCAGCTACGCCATCATCGAGCAGGGCACTGTCAGCCGACTGGTGGAGTCACGTCCGGCCGATCTCAAGCTCTTTATGGAAGAGGCCGCCGGGGTTTCCCGCTACAAGGAGCGGCGGCGCGAGACCGAGCAGCGCATTCGCCACACTCAGGAGAACCTGGAGCGCCTCGGCGATATTCGCGGCGAGCTGGGTTCGCGCCTTGAGCACCTCAAAGCCCAGGCCGAAACGGCCGAGCGCTACAAACAGCTCAAGAGTCGTTCGCGCGCCGCTCGCGCCGAGCTGATTGGCTCCGAGTTGTGGGCGCTGGAGACGCGCCTTGGCGAGGCCAAAACCGAACTGGCGCAGGCCGAGCAGGCGCTGGCGGCGCTCGATGCCAAGCGTACCGCCGATGAGGGGCGCCACGTCACCCTGTCGGTCGCCAGACAAGAGGCGCAAGCCGAGCAGGCGAGCCGTCAGCAACAGATTTTTCTCGGTGGGCAAGCCATCGCCCGCCTCGAACAACAGCAACTGCACCAGAGTGAACTGGGGCGCGACTGGCAGGCCCGAGCTCAGGCACTGGGCGAGCGGATTGCTACCCGCAAGGCGCAGCTTGCCAGCCAGCAGGATCAGTTGACCGAAGGGGTATTGCGCGCCGAGCAGGAGAGCGCCCGGCTGGAGCAGTGTGAGCAGTTGCTCACCGAGCAGCAGGAGGCCCGCCAGCACGCCAGCGAGCAGCTGGAACAGGCTCGCTTGCGCCAGCAGCAGTGGCAGCAACAGTTGGCCGGGTTGCAGGGGCAGCTCAACCAGACCCGTACCCGGTTGGGTGGTTTGCAGGAGTTGCAAGCCAAGACCCGGCTGGCCCGCCTCAAACTGGAAGATGAACGCGCGGGACCCCTCGGCGCTGAGGCCGATGACCTGCAACCGGCCCTCGATGCCCTGAGTGGTGAGCTGGAGCTGACGCGGGCGGCCAATGGCGAGCTGACCGAGCAGCTGGCGCAGGCGGTCGACACCCATGAACAACTCAAGCAGCAGCATGGCCAGCAGTTGAGCCTGCAACGGGAGCTGGAGGCGCGGCTGGCGACCCTGGATCAGATCCTCGGCGAACAGATGGAGGGGGCGACTCTGGCCGACCGGTTGCAGGTTGCCCCCGAGTGGGCACAGGCACTCGACAAGGTGCTGGGTCGCTGGCTCACCGCAACGCCGGCTGACGAGTGCAATCTGGCGCAAGAGGGGCTCTGGATTGGCCCGGCGCAACCGGCGGTTGCCGGTACGCTGGCGGCGCAACTGGGCGGCGAGCACATTCCCGCCTTCCTCAATGCCATCTGGCTGGTGGAGAGCCGGGAGGCCGCATTGGCCCGCCAGCCAAGCCTAGCGGCAGGTGAGTCGGTACTGACTCCTGCTGGCGACTGGCTGGGGCCAAACTGGGCAGATCTGGGGCAGGGCGCGGCGCTTGGCACCATGGCGCTGCTCGGTGAGCGTGAGCGGTTGCATACCGAGCAGGAGAGGGTTGCCGAGGGGCTGGCACAGCTGAGTGAGCAACTTGTGGCTGCCGATGCCCGGCGTGCCCAGCTTGCCAGCGCGCAGGAGTTGTCGCAGCGAACCTTGCGCGAGCAAGAGCAGAAATGGCAACAACTGCGCGAAGCCTGGAGCCTGCAACAGGGTCAGCGGCAGGAGCGGTTGCAGCGGCTCGGTCAGCTCGGCGAAGAGCTGATCCGGCTCGATCAGGAGCAGGCCGAAGAGGCAGAGCGACTGGCCAGCGCCCGTGAACAACTGGAACTCGATGAGGCGCGCCTTGCCGAGTTGCAGGAGCAGGGGGAGCCGCTGACGCAAGGGTTGCAGCTCGCTCAGGAGCAGCTGACCCGCAGCGAGCGGGCGGTCGACGAGGCCCGTGTGCGCCGTGAGCAGCAACAAGCGACCTGCCAGCGTTTGCAACTGGAGTTGGGCAATCTGCGCCAACTCATTACTCTGGGTGAAGAGGAGTTGGCGAGGCTCGGGCTGGAGCTGGCCGGGCTGAAAGGGCCGGATAGCGAGGCCGTGCCGGATCTGGCGCCCCTGCTTGCCGAGCAGCGCAATCTGGAGGCGCAGCAGCTCGCCTGCCATCAACGGCTTGCGGAGCTGGAGCGCCAGCTCGGTGAGCTGGAGCAGGCCAGAAGTGCCGATCACAAGCAGCTGGTGACGTTGCAAGAGAAGCTGGCAACCCTGCGCCTTGAGCGCGAACGCAACCTCACCCGTCGACAAGGGCTGCACGAGCAGTTCGAAGAGCTGGGGATTCGACTGGTAGATCTCGATCAGGCGGTGCTGATCGCCGCTGATCGCAGCAAGCTGCGGCAGGAGATCCAGACTCTGGAGGGGCAAGTGGAGGCGCTCGGCGCCATCAACCTGGCGGCGCTGGAGGAGTACGAAGAGGCGAAAACCCGGGCAACCTATCTTGAAAATCAGTGTCAGGATCTCGAGCAAGCGCTGGAAACCTTGAGCCAAGCCATTAAAAGAATTGATAAAGAGACACAAATACGGTTCCGGGACACTTTCGATAAGGTCAACGAAGATTTAAAATCCCTGTTTCCAAAAGTGTTCGGTGGGGGCAGTGCCTGGCTTGAGCTCACCTCCGATGATCTTTTGGAGGCCGGAGTGAGCATCATGGCGAGACCTCCGGGTAAGAAGAATGCTACCATTGCCCTGCTTTCCGGGGGGGAGAAGGCGTTAACCGCGCTTGCGCTGGTTTTTGCCATCTTCAGACTCAACCCAGCACCTTTTTGTCTGCTGGATGAGGTGGATGCACCGCTCGATGAAGTGAACGTCGGTCGCTTCTGTTCTCTTGTCAAAGAGATGTCGAGCACAGTACAGTTCGTTTACATCAGTCATAATAAGGTCTCCATGGAGATGGCTGAGCAGCTGGTTGGCGTCACAATGCAAGAGCCCGGGGTTTCTCGCATTGTGTCGGTCGATATCGGTGAAGCCGTCGCTTTGGCTGAGCAAAACTAGAAAGAGAAGCAGCTAATGCAGGAATTGCGTTACATCTTGGTTGCCCTGGGCGGTATTGCTATTGCGGCATTGCTCATTCACGGGTTGTGGAGCAACAAAAAGAATCGTCAGGCACCGATCAAAGAGAAACCGATTGGACGGATGGACTCCAAGTCGCGGGATCGTGATAACGACGCCTTCGACAGCGATGGCATCGGCCAGGTACGCGTGGTCAGTGGTGGCCGTCGTGCCGAGCCCAAGCTGCGCAGTGAAGAGAGCCGCCAGCCGGAACTCGGTCGTCGCCCTGCCGTCCCCGCCTTTGATGATGAAGATGACGAGGACGATCTGCCGCCGCCCGTAGTGCGCAAGCCTGCTGCCCGCCCGGTTCCGCCGCCTCCTGTCTATGAAGAGGAGGAAGCGTTCGACGAACCGCTGCCCGAGGAGATCGACGAGGCGCCCGCCGCGCCGGTGCGCAAACCTGCTCAGGTCAATCGTCGTACCCCGGTCTACCGTTCCCGTCCCCAGCGCGAGCCCATGATGCAGTCGCTGGATGACGAGCCGCTGGTCGAGCCCGCTTACGCGACCGCCCCGACTTTTGGTGCCCGTGCAGAGACAGTCCGTACCGCCGACACCGTTCGTGCCGAGCCGGTGCGTGCTCCCGAGCCGGAATATCAGCCGCAGCCCCGTCATGTGGCTCCCGAGCCTGTTTATGAAGAGCCGGCCTACGTGGCACCTGCACCTGTGGTTGAAGAGCCGCGCATGGCGCCCCAGCCGGTCGAGAAGATTTGGCAGGATGTCTATGTCATCAACCTGATGGGCCGTCCGGGTCACGACTTGCAAGGTGCGACCCTGCTCTCGTCCCTGATGGCGCTGGGCTTCAAGTTTGGCGAGATGGATATTTTCCACCGTCACGAAGATCCCAACGGCAAGGGTGAAGTGCTCTTCTCCATGATCAACATGGTCAAGCCAGGCACCTTCAATCCGTACCGGATGGAACAGTTCACCACGCCGGGTGTCTCCCTGTTCATGCAACTGCCGCTGCGCAGCAATGCCGCGTTTGCCTTCGAGGACATGCTGCAGGCTGCCGATCAGCTGGCCAGCGATCTCGATGCCATGCTGACCGATATGGATCGCAGCCCGCTGAGCGACGAGACCATTGCCCGTTACCGTCACGAGCTGGCTGCCTACGAGGCCAGCCGCGACTAATACGCCATGCGGGTCGAGTGAAGAAAAAGTGCGGTACCCTGGTACCGCATTTTTGTTTCTACCCCGGCCGTATGTTCAATCACACTTCGAGACTTTTTCATGAGCGACACCCTCTCCCGCCACCGTCAATTGTGTGAACTGCTTACCGAATATGGTCACCAGTACTATGTGCTGGATAACCCCACAGTGCCGGATGCCGAATATGATCGCCTGATGCGCGAACTGATTGCGCTGGAGGCCGAGAATCCCGAGCTGAAAACACCGGCGTCACCCAGCGTGCGGGTAGGCGGTCAGCCGCTGACCGCCTTCAAACAGGTGCGCCACGAGATCCCCATGCTGAGTCTGGATAACGTCTTTAGCAGCGAAGAGTTGCAGGCGTTCGAACAACGGATGAGCGATCGCCTCAAGCGTGACGTGCGTTTCACCTTCTGCTGCGAGCCCAAGCTCGACGGCTTGGCGGTGAGCCTGCTCTATGTGGATGGTCAGCTGGTGCAGGCGGCCACCCGGGGCGATGGCGCCACCGGTGAGGAGATCACCGAGAACGTGCGTACCATCAAGGCCATTCCGCTCGCATTGCGGGGCTCTGGCTGGCCCGATCGGCTGGAGGTGCGTGGCGAAGTCTTTATGCCCAAGGCCGGTTTCGAGGCGATGAACGCCAAGGCACTGGCAGCGGGCGAGAAGGTATTCGTCAACCCGCGCAATGCCGCCGCCGGCAGCCTGCGTCAGCTCGATTCACGCATCACCGCCAGCCGTCCCCTGAGCTTTTACGCTTACGGTGTCGGTGTTGGCGGCGAGCTGCTCGGTGACTCTCACTTTGGTCGCCTCAATCAGCTCAAGGTGTGGGGGCTGCCGCTTAGTCCCGAGGTGAAGCTCAAAGAGGGGGCTGCCGGTTGTCAGGCGTTCCACGACGACATTCTGGCCCGCCGTGGCGAGCTTCCTTACGAGATCGACGGCGTGGTCTACAAGGTGGATGCCATCGCTCTGCAGGAGGAGCTGGGCTTTGTGGCCCGCGCCCCGCGCTGGGCGACCGCCCACAAGTTCCCGGCGCAGGAGGAGATGACTCTGCTTGAGAACGTCGAGTTTCAGGTCGGCCGCACCGGCGCCGTGACCCCGGTCGCCAAGCTAAAACCTGTGTTTGTCGGCGGCGTCACCGTCTCCAACGCGACTCTGCACAACGCCGACGAGATTGAGCGCCTCGGGGTGATGATCGGCGATACGGTGATCGTGCGCCGGGCGGGGGACGTGATCCCGCAGATCGTGGCCGTGGTAGAGGCGCAGCGCCCAAGCGATGCCCGCGCGATCCTCTTCCCGACCGAGTGTCCGGTCTGTGGCTCGGCAGTGGAGCGGCTGGAAGGAGAAGCGGTTGCCCGCTGCTCCGGTGGCCTGTTCTGCGAGGCGCAGCGCAAGGAGGCGATCAAGCACTTCGCCGCCCGTCGCGCCATGGATGTGGACGGCCTGGGCGACAAGATTGTCGAGCAGCTGGTAGACAAAGGGCTAGTGAAGACTCCCGCCGATCTCTTCAGCCTCAACGCCATCCAGCTGGCCGGTCTTGAGCGGATGGGGCAAAAATCGGCCCTCAATCTGGTAGCCGCCATCGATGCGGCCCGCAGCACCACCCTGCCGCGCTTCCTGTTTGCTCTGGGGATCCGCGAAGTAGGGGAGGCGACTGCGCTCAACCTTGCCAACCACTTCCTCACCCTGGATGCCCTGCGCGCGGCTTCAGTGGAGCAACTGCTCGAAGTGGCCGATGTGGGCGATGTGGTGGCCAAGCATGTCTACTACTTCCTGCGTCAGCCCCACAACGTGGAGGTGTTGGAAGCCTTGCTGGCTGCCGGCATCCACTGGCCGGCCATCGAGAAGAAAGAGGCCGCGGAGCAACCCTTTGCCGGCAAGACCTTCGTGCTGACCGGGACCCTGACCACCTTGTCGCGCAACGACGCCAAGGCGGCATTGCAGGCGCTGGGGGCCAAGGTGGCGGGTTCGGTATCTGCCAAGACCGATGTGCTGGTCGCGGGGGAAGCGGCCGGTTCCAAGCTGACCAAGGCGCAGGAGCTCGGCATTACCATCTGGACCGAAGAGGAGCTGCAACAGGCGTTGCAGGGCTGATAGCCCTCACCAAGCCTGCTAACCGCAGCACCCGATAAAAGAGAACCCGGCATGGCCGGGTTCTCTTTTTTTGTTTCGGCGGTCACTCACGCCAGAGGATCTTGTGGCGCCATTTGTCGGGCACGGTGAGCTGCCAGCGGGCCAGCTCGCTCTTGCTGAAGACATATTCGCCGCGCAGGGCCGCGCGCGGGGAGATGGTACGGGGCAGGGTGCCCGCCAGAATGGTGTTGATGAGGCTGGCTGCCTGTATCCCCTGATCGTGGCCGTCCAGCACCAGCCCACCGATGGCCATCCCCTTGCCGACGGTGAATTCCCAGAAACAGAAGAGCGGCACCGGCGTGTTGGCGCTGGTCCACTCCAGCACCGTCTTTTCGCTCACATGCTTGCCATTGTTATCGACCAGCGTGTGGTAAAGGCCGAGGAAGATCGCCTGATAGCCGTTCTTCTTGGCGTTGAGCACCGCCTCCTGCCAGAGGCTGTAATCCCCCATCAGCTGGCTGTTGATCCGGGTCTGACCGACCCGCAGCTCGGTCTGGGTCTTGAATTCATCCTCGATGGCGGTGAGGGCCACATTGCTGGAATCAAACAGCACCAGTGCCTTGTCGAGCCCCCCCATCATCTGGCTTATTTCGCTGATGTTGCGCTTGAGCAGGGGGCGTTCCAGCACGCCGGTGATCTTGGGGTGGCCGACAAAGCCCTTGAGGCGGGGATTCTCGTTCATGCCGAGAAAGACCACCGGGGTACCCAGCGAGGCGATCTCGTTGGCCAGATAGTTGATGGCGTTGTCATCCCCCAGTACTACCAGATCCGGTTTGCTCTTCAGATAAAAGGAGATGGCTTGCTGGGCGATCTCGTCGAACTTCTCCCGTGGATGGCGTTTGGTGTCCATATAGAAGTGAGTGATCTTGTGCTCCCCCTGCAAGCCATCGAGCAGCCCTTTGTTGTAGCTTTGGTCCCACAGGTATTCGGGATGGTAGCTGCTGATCACCAGAATGTTGGCAGCCCAGAGCGGCAGTGAGAGGGTTGATAACAGTAGCAACAGCAGGGAGGTGCGCATGGGTTGTCCCTTGTCGAGGGGGAGAGAGTTCTTGTTCAGTATGGGCGGTTTTGGTTGGCGCTGTCATCTCGAAACCGGTGCTGTGGGGGGCGATTTTTTTCGGGTGGGCGGATCGGACGCCAGCCCGCACCCCGCTTGAGGTTGGATTTGAGTGGAGCTCTTTTTGGTTGGTCGTGAACTGTCCCGCTCGCTGAAAAACCTGTTCTGGATCAAGAAATGAGGCTGCGCTTTGGTGCCTAATAGACACCACATATAGGGACGCATTCGTTTTTAATCCCTATATGTTGTGTTATTAAGCTGTGTATAAGCTGTTCCCCTCCTATCTTCAGCCCAGGCTTGTCAAGCCTCGGCTGAATTTATTTGCGTCCAGGACGAGATGCCGGGAGGGGGGCCCAACAAGGGTGAGCCAGAGGCAAATGCCTGGCCTTTTAACGGGGAAAATTCATGAAACCGGTTGTGATCAAACGTGACGGATGTCGCGCACCATTCAATGCCCAGCTGATTGCAGAGGCGGTCAGCCGAGCGGCGGAAGCGGTCAATCAGGCCAGTCCGGCACTCGCCTCCCGCATTGCCAATGCAGTGAGTCAGGAGCTGGAAGGGCGTGGTGAAGTTGATATCCACGAGATCCAGAACCGGGTCGAAAACCACCTGATGGCTTCCGACGACAAGGCCATCGCCCGTGCCTATATCGAATATCGCCACGACAGGGATCAGGCCCGCGAGGCGCGCGGCCGTCTGGCGCAGGAGATCCGCGGTCTGGTCGAGCAGACCAACGCCGCCCTGCTCAACGAGAATGCCAACAAAGACTCCAAGGTGATCCCGACCCAGCGCGACCTGCTGGCCGGTATCGTCGCCAAGCACTATGCCACCAGCCACATGCTGCCCCGTGATGTGGTTCAGGCTCATGAGAGCGGTGATCTGCACTTCCACGATCTCGATTACTCACCTTTCTTCCCGATGTTCAACTGCATGTTGATCGATCTGAAAGGGATGCTGACCCACGGCTTCAAGATGGGCAATGCGGAGATCGATACTCCGAAATCCATCAGCACCGCCACGGCCGTGACCGCCCAGATCATCGCCCAGGTGGCGAGCCACATCTATGGCGGCACCACCATCAACCGCATCGACGAAGTGCTGGCCCCCTATGTGACCATCAGCTGGCAGAAACACCGTGAAGTGGCCGAAGAGTGGGGCATTGCCGATGTGGAAGCCTACGCCATGGCCCGCACCGAGAAAGAGTGCTACGACGCCTTCCAGTCACTGGAGTACGAAGTCAACACTCTGCACACCGCCAACGGTCAGACGCCGTTCGTCACCTTCGGCTTTGGTCTGGGGGACAGCTGGGAGTCGCGAATGATCCAGCGTGCCATCCTCAGCAACCGTATCGCTGGCCTTGGCAAGAACAAGAAGACCGCCGTGTTCCCGAAACTGGTGTTCGCCATCAAGGATGGCCTCAACCACAAGCAGGGCGATCCCAACTACGACATCAAGCAGCTGGCGCTGGAGTGTGCCTCCAAGCGGATGTATCCGGACATCCTCAACTACGACCAGGTCGTGAAAGTGACCGGCTCCTTCAAGACCCCCATGGGTTGCCGCTCCTTCCTCGGTGCCTACGAGGAGAATGGCGAGCTGATCCACGAAGGTCGCAACAACCTGGGGGTGGTGAGCCTCAACCTGCCGCGCATTGCGCTGAAATCCCGTGACGAAGCGGACTTCTGGGATCGTCTGGATGCCTCCCTGCGGGTCGCCAAGAAGGCGCTGATGTACCGCATCACCCGTCTGGACGGGGTGAAAGCACGGGTTGCTCCGATCCTCTATATGGAAGGGGCTTGCGGCGTGCGGCTGAAGGCGGACGACAACGTCAGCGAGATCTTCAAGAACGGTCGTGCCTCCATTTCCCTCGGTTATATCGGGGTTCACGAGACCATCAACGCCCTGTTTGGTGACAAGGTGCACCTGTTTGACAGCGCCGAGCTGCAACAGAAGGCTATCGCCATCATCGCCCGCCTCAAGGCGGCCATCGATGAGTGGAAAGAGGAGACTGGCTACGGTTTCAGCCTCTACTCCACCCCGAGCGAGAACCTCTGCACCCGTTTCTGCCGCATCGATGCCAAAGAGTTTGGCGTGGTATCCGGCGTGACCGACAAGGGCTACTACACCAACAGCTTCCACCTCGATGTGGAGAAGCAGGTCAACCCGTACGACAAGCTGGACTTTGAGGCGCCCTATCCGCCCATCGCCAGTGGCGGTTTCATCTGCTACGGCGAGTACCCCAACATCCAGCACAACCTGGAAGCGCTCGAAAACGTCTGGGACTACAGCTATGACAAGGTGCCCTACTACGGTACCAACACTCCCATCGACGAGTGCTACGACTGCGGCTTCACCGGTGAGTTCGAATGTACCTCCAAGGGCTTTACCTGCCCGCGCTGCGGCAACCACGACCCGGCCAAGGTGTCGGTGACCCGCCGTGTCTGCGGCTACCTCGGCAGCCCGGATGCACGCCCCTTCAATGCGGGTAAGCAGGAAGAAGTGAAGCGCCGCGTCAAACATATGTAAGCGCACAAGCGATGAAGAGCTGGCCCCTGACTCAAGGGGCCATTTTCATTGGAGGGCGGCAGTTATGCCGCTGTCCCGTGAACGAGGCAGGAAACAAGCGATGCACTACCACCAATACTACCCGGTCGATGTGATCAACGGCCCCGGCACCCGTGCCACCCTGTTTGTCTCCGGCTGCGAGCACCAGTGCCCGGGTTGTTACAACCAGAGCACCTGGCGGCTCGATGGCGGCAAGCCGTTCGATGAGACGATGAGCGATCGCATCATTGCGGATCTCAACGACAGCCGCATCAAACGGCGAGGTCTGTCGCTTTCCGGCGGCGATCCGCTCCACCCTGCCAACGTGCCCCACGTGCTGGCGCTGGTGAAACGGGTGCGCGCCGAGTGTCCGGGCAAGGATATCTGGTGCTGGACCGGTTATCTGCTCGGCGAACTGTCAGAGGCCCAGCGCGAGCTGGTGGCCTTGCTGGATGTGCTGGTGGATGGCAAGTTTGAAAAGGCGTTGGCGGATCCCGGTTTGCTCTGGCGTGGCAGCAGCAATCAGCAGATCCACGATCTCAATGCCTGGCGTGATGCGGGTGAGCGCATTCCCTGTCTGGTTTGCAGTTGAAGTCCGGGATGTTTATGGTTAGCCCATTCCAATCCTGACGACATTTTTGAAAAGGAGAGCTTGGATGAACAATCTGCTCAAGATCCTGCTGGCCATTTTCCTGCCCCCAGTGTGTGCTTTTATCCAGGTGGGCTTTAGCCTGCACTTTTTAATCAACATTGTGCTGACCCTGATGGGCGGTCTGCCGGGCATGGTCCATGCGCTCTGGCTGGTGGTGAGCGACAAGCGCGGCTGATGCCAGCGGCTGGTTAGTGAGCTTATTGACGATAAAAGGGCCAACCTCTCGGGGTTGGCCCTTTTGTTCATGTTCATACGAATACTTTTTCGTTAGGATGGGTGACTGACCAAGCGGGCCGCGTTGAGCGGCCCGCAGTCCGGCAACAAGCACCGGCAAAGAACAAGGAGCGTTACATGAAGTGGAAAGTCGCAGTATGGTCAGGTCTGGCAGTGACACTGTTGCTGGGGTGCTCATCCCGTCAGGAGGTGGCGCACGAGCGCGCTCCGATCGCTATCCCTCTCGAGCAGTTGTCCAGCTACTGGGTTCAGGAGAAGCAGTGGTCATGGCTTGGTAATGACGAGCCAGCCCTGCCGGCCAAACCGGTCAAGGGGTATGTGGAAGTGCGCTATCAAATCGACGCCAGCGGCACGCCGGTCAAGCCGGAAGTGGTGGCGGCCGAGCCCCCCGGCGAGCTGGAGCAGAGCGCGCTGGCGACCCTCTCGCGGATCCGCTACAGCCCGGCAGAGGGCAACCCGGATGCTATTCCGGTCGAGGTAACCAACCGCTTCGAGATCGAGATCAACTGATCCCCCACCACTCTGATGCCAGAGAAAGAGAGACCCCGGCCAGGCCGGGGTTACGTTTATTGCTGTTTGCAGTCGTTGTAGGTGGTCTGCCACTCACCATCCTGATCCCGCAGCTCGACAAAGCCCTCATCCCCCTTGTTCCACCAGATGGCCTCATGTTCGTCCGTATAGCGGGCGCCGGAGGCCGAGACGGCTTGGGGCAGGGTGTAATCCTTGCCATCCGGCAGTGACAGCTTGATAAAGTTGAGGCTTTCATCGGAGAGGGAGAAGTAGCGCACCTGCACCTTCTTGCCCTGCTCGCACTGGTAACTGACCGGTTCGCCACCAGTGACTGAGAGGGTATTGCCCTGATTGCAGCCAGCGAGCAGACCGAGGGCCAGCGCACCAGCGGCCATCATATGTACCTTATTCATGATTACAGCTCCATTGGTGTCATACGGGCGTGAGCCTAACAGGTTGCCGTTATTGTGCAATCTGCGGGGCCATTCGGTGCGTCGCTGGCTGTCCGGCATACCGCGCGAGTATGAGGGGGCGCAATCAGGAAAGCATCGTCAATCAGTAGAGGCCAAGTCTGGTTTCAAACTGGCGGATCAGCGTCTCATAGATGCCGTTGTTCTTGATCTTCTGCAGCCCCTGCTCGAACTGTTTGGCCAGCGCTTCCCCTTGCGGGTGGTGGCGGGAGAATGCGAGCCAGAAGCCATCGGTGGAGAGTTTGCCAACCTTGACCACCTTGCCGGTCAGCTGCTTCTGCTGGATCTTGAGGTAGCCCGGCATGCCGTTCATCAGGATGTAGTCGATTCGGCCACGTACCAGCATTTCGAGGATCTGGGCATCGGATTTGGCCTGAAAGCGGGTGATCCTGGGGTTCTCCATAAAATCGGTGGGGTAGGTGTAGCCGAGGGTGATGCCCACCCGCTTGCCTTCCAGCGAGGTGAGCTTGAGATCCCGTTGCGGGTCGCTGGCAAGGGCGAAGATGGCAAGATCCTCCTCGAACATGGGGGTATCGTGCCAATGGTACTGGTAGCGGTTCTCTTCGGTGATGGTGGCGTTGAAGCACCCCGCAAGTTTGCCGCTTTTCGCATCGTGCATGCAGCGGGCGAAGGGGAGGGTGCGAAAGACAATCTCGATCCCTTCGGCGGCGAACACCGCCTTGACCAGCTCAGGCGCCAGTCCGTGGGGCTGGTCATCCTCATTGTCCTTGTCGCGCTCGCAGTAGGGGGCCCAGTCATCTTCGGCACCAATGACAAGCGGGGTGGCCCCGAGCGGGCTGGTAGCCAACAGCATCAGACAAACCAGCCATTTTTTTAACAACGCGACCATAGGTGCACCTCATCGACAGCAGCCTTACAAGCATAGCCACACTTCTGCGCTGACTTGTAGTGGCAGGAGTATTGGTGAGGGAGGTAAACGAGGGCGAGAAAAAACGCCCCGGCAGGCGACGGGGCAAAACGAGCTCATCCATGGGCTGACAACAGTGCTTACAACAGGAAATCAATAACCGAAGCGGGTCGCCTCGAAGCGATTGAGCAGCCGATGGACGAGGTAGCAGGCCAGCAGGGTGACCACGATGGCAAACAGGATGCTGCTCACCCGGTAGAGGGCGCTGAACACCAGATCGTTGCCCGGGGTGAGGTACTGGCCAAACAGGATGCCGAGGGTAGTGAGGGCGCCAAAGCCGACCCCGGAGCCGCCCGCCTCCTTGACGTGGGCATGGCTGAACAGCATGGCGCCAAGCCACAGCAGTGGAGCAACCAGCAGCAGTTGCCCTGACCAGTCATAGAGCAGCAACTGGCCGAGCAGGCCGAAGGTGACCCCCAGCAAGGTACCCATCGCCCGCTTGCGGGCATAACTCAGCGCACCGTTCCAATGCATGGGGAACAGCACCAGCAAGGTCGTGGCCTGGGCAGACATGGAGTCGCGCAGGTCAAACACCTGAAATACCAGAAACGACAGGGTGGCCACAGTGGCACCCAGCAGGGCTTCATGGCGCATCCGGTGCGGCGCCTTGGGGGCCGAGGCGGGCTTGGGTCTGGCCTCCACATCCGGGATCAGCATGGTCATCAGGTAGGCGATCAGCACCGACAGCACGCTCGCCCAGATATTGTTGAGGATCAGGTCGTTGAGGTCGGTCTGCGGATAGCTGGCAAAGTGCAGCATGATGCTGAGGCTCAGTACCCCGTTGGCCCCGAACAGAAACAGGCTGCCCCGCGACATGGCGGCGAAGCGGTAGAGAAACAGCAGAAAGGCGATGGGGGTCATCAGCGCCGGATGGCTGCCAAACAGTCCCCCCAGCAGCCCGACCTCCACCCCACAGACCACCGCAGCCGCGATCAGCTGGCGTGCGGCATGGCCATTCATCACCGGCACCATTCCCAGCAGCAGCACCGGCGTGACCGTATAGAAGACCCCGTAATTCCAGCCAAACAGCTTGCAGAGCAGAAAGCCCGTGGTGCAGCCAAAGGCTATGCGCAGGCACTGGCGCAGCTCGTTGCCGGTGAGGGGCCGATACCAGAGGTGAGTGGCAGCACCACCGACGGGGTGGGCTGGGGCAGTATTGGCCGACGGGTGAGTGGCGTGGTTAGTAGACATAATGGAGCAGGCTGAGCAGGTGGATCTGGCCCCGTGCCAGCATGGCGGTCAGGGCATTGTCCGGCAGCAGTTGTACCGTGGCCCGCGCCCCGGCTGGCAGATGGTCGGGGAGCTGGTCCAGCTCGAGGTGCAGCCGCATCCGCTGGGCATCCCGTACCCAGCGATCCGACTCCACCGGCGCGGCCAGTCGACCATTGGCATCAAACTGACCGGCACTCACTCCGGCATCCAGACTGCTTACCCGAGCAGGATAGAGCTGACCCGGCTCGCCATCAAAGGCGACCAGTGCGCGGGTTTGCTCGCCAACATGGCGCAGGCTCTTCTCCCGAAAATCGGCAATGACGTCCACCTGTTCCGATACCAGCGCCAGCAGCGGGCTGCCAGCGCTGGCGATACTGCCCGGCTTGAGCTGCAGGTTGGTGATGGTGCCATCCTGATCCGCGTGGACCTGGCTGTAAGAGAGGGCCAGCTGCGCTTGCGCCAGCTTGTTGCGGGCCTGGCGCAGCAACAGATTATCCTCACCGGTCACGCCACGACTGGCCTTGATCTGGGCCAGTTTGGCCTGACTGGCGCGCAGGTTGGCCTGGGCGCTGCGCAGGGCGCTGTCAGCTTCATCTTTTTGTTGCAGCGAAACCATGTGACGTTGGTAGAGCGCATCGATCCGCTCAGCCTCGCGCCACTTCTGGCTGGCCAGGGTCTCCTTGGCGTTGGTCTCGGCAACGGCGGCGGTCAGGGCGGCATCCAGTTCACTGTTCTGCTGCTCTGCCTGCGCCAGCGCAAGGCGGGCCTGCTCCACTGCCAGTTCAAAAGGGGCCGGATCCAGCCTGAACAGCAGATCCCCCTTCTTGACCTGCTGGTTGTTGTGAACGGCGACCTCGATCACCTTGCCGCTCACCTGGGGGGCCAGCTTGGTGACCACCCGGGTCGCCATCGCCTGAGGGGTGAGGGGCATCAGCAGGTCGGCTATCAGGAAATAGGCAAACAATGTGGCAAAGCCAGCCATGGACCATTTGATCCAGCGGGTAAATTGTTGATCCGGAGTCATCTTATTCTCTCTCTGTGTCGGTCTCGGGAGGGCTTGTATCGCCTCCGGCTTGTCGGTCGTGGTGTTGTTCAATTTTGCTGAGGGCGTTGGCCGAGATCCGCTGCACCGTGGCTTCAAACAGCTGCAGGGTCTGCTCGTCGATGCCCCCCAGCAGCTCCCGGCGGATATTCATGATGCGGTCGGCGATCTGATCGAGCAGGGTCTGGCCAGCCGGGGTCACACAGACGATGCGGGCCCGCTTGTCCTGACTGCAGCAGTGGCGCTCAATCAGTCCCTGCTCTTCCAGCTGGCCCAGGGTGCGCATCAAGGATGGGAGTTCTATTTCGAGGGCTTCGGCCAGGGTCTTCTGGCTGACATGGTTCCCCATGCGGGAGAGTTTCCACAGCGCGGTCCAGCGGGGATGGGTGAGGCCAAGGGGAGCCAGCTCCAGATCGGCGGCAGTACGCCATAGCCGGTGCATCCGCGCTATCTGCTCGGCGAGCGACAGCTCGCGCAACCTTTCCAGATCCGTCATCTTCTCATCCTCAATGTACTTAGCCTGCTAAGTATCATACTTGTTTAGCAGGCTAAGTAAATAGTGTGATGCGGATCATGTTTCTGGTCGGATCTTTCTCTGGTGCGAGTTGGCAGCATTCGAGCCCCTGATATTATTTTCGGGGCTGATCCACTCGAGGCTCTCTTACCAATTCGGATATTGCGCCGTGAATGGAGGATATCCGGTGGTTATTTTCATGAAATTTTCAGCTTCAGTGAGCAGCTCTTTTTTTATCCGCTAATATTGATGGGGTTATAAAACAAGGGGGAAACGGGTTGTGGATGGATATGACAGTGGATGTGTGTATCTGGCAATTGAAGTGCTGTTGAGTGATGGGGAATATGGTGCAGAGTCACACCATGGCGTGAATCGGGAAGGCGCTATCAGAAGTACCGATATCAGTCATGATTTTGACCCCGCCAATATTCCATTGCTGTTGGCAGAATAGACCTGACCGTGTGTGATCCTTGTGAGTTCAAGCCAGTGCTCTGGTATTCGCTGGCTTGGCTCATCACTATTTCAATCTCCCCTTTTTGCATCTTTCTTCTCACCATTTTTCATCGTGCGTGCTTCCTGCACGCTGACTCAAACCCTGATGTGGCATGCCGTGGCACTCGCGTTATGGCGATGACATTGCCCGCTGATTATCACTCACAGGATCTGTGGCGATAAATGGTCGCAGAGCTTGTCATCTGGCTCTGTTATTTCCCCGAAGGGGGGGAGATCATCGCATCGTTATTACTGCTGATCACCCAAATATCCGCCATTATGGTCGCTAGTTTTATCACCCTATTTCCTGACTTGGTCGGGTGTCGGATGTCTGGTGTTCTATTGTGCAGCGCACGTTGGAGGCACCATGATGTTTAAGTTTTTAATGTTTTTATATGGCTTTGCAGTCTGGCTAACCGACAGGAGTGAGGGGGATCAATAAAGTAGCGGTCACAATCACACGTAGAGTACATAACAATGAAAAACCTCTCACCCCTACAAACCACACAAGAAAAGGCCGCCTTTATGGGCGGCCAACAAATTGCCGGTATGCCGCTCTTTATATTTCTGGGGTTGGCGACCTGCGTTCTCTTTTCCGGCTGGAACGGCTCGTTGCCGCTGGGCATGGTCGGTGCGCTGGCACTGATGTTTGTGCTGGGCACCCTGCTGACCGAGCTGGGGGAGCGGATCATGCCGATCCGCGAATATCTGGGTGGCGGCACCATCCTCGCCATCTTCGGCGGTGCCGCCCTGTTCGAATATCAGCTGCTGCCGGTGCAGGCGGGGCAGGTCATTACCAACTTCATGAAGGAGGGAGGCTTTCTCAACTTCTTTATCGCCAGCTTGGTGACTGGCTCCGTGTTCGGCATGAGTGGCGCTTTGCTGAAAAATGCCGCCATGCGCTACCTGCCGGTCATTCTTGGTGGCGTCGCACTGGCACTGCTGAGCGTGGGGCTGGTCGGCTCCCTGATGGGATATGGCTTCAAGAATGCGGTGCTGCTGATCGGCCTGCCCATCATGGGCGGTGGCATGGGGGCTGGTGCGGTGCCGTTGGTGGAGATCCTCTCCGGCCCGATGCAGATGTCCAGTGCGGATCTATTGTCACGCATGGTACCGGCGGTGGTGATCGCCAATACCCTGGCCATTCTGGTTGGCTCCCTGTTGGCACGGATCGGTCGCCGTTACCCCTCCCTGACCGGCAACGGCAAGCTGATGGTCAAGGAAAGTAGCCAGAGCATTGCCGATGAGCAGGCCGAAGCGCCGACCCTGCAGAGTCTGGGTATGGGCCTTTTCATCAGCTCCAGCATGTTTGTGCTGGGCTCCCTGCTTGGCAACTTTATCCCCATGCACCCCTTCGCCCTGATGATTTTGGCGGTCGCCTTTATCAAGGTGAGTGGCCTGCTGCCGCGCCGTTATGAGCAGGCGGCAGCCGACTGGTATCAGTTTGTGGTGAGCAACCTGACCCCCTCGCTGCTGGTGGGGATCGGCGTCGCCTATACCAGTATTCCGGAGCTGATCAGCGCTTTTTCCATCAGCTACTTCGTGCTGGTCATGGTCACCGTGATCGGTGGCGCCCTCGGCGCGGCACTGGTGGGCCGGATGATCGGCTTCTATCCCATCGAGGCGGCCATCACCGGCGGGCTCTGCATGGCCAACATGGGCGGCACCGGCGACGTAGCCGTGCTCTCGGCGGCCCAGCGGATGAAGCTGATGCCCTTTGCCCAGATCTCCTCTCGCCTTGGCGGCGCCGTGATGCTGATCTTGGCCACCGCCCTTATCTCCCTGCTCGCCTGATACCGGATTGAGGAACAAACAAGATGAACGACATCATGATGGGCACCAGCCTGCCCTATGCCGAGCGCAAGCGTCAGGGCGTGCGGGGGCGCATGCCCCACAAGGAGGAGTCCCTCTCCCAGCAGCGGCGCCGGATCTACCGATTGGTCAGCGCCATGCAGAGTCCGTTTGACCAGCATCTGCTGCTGCGCCAGCTGCAGGAGGACAACCCGGTGCTCTTCTACGATCTGGTGCGCCACCACCTGCCGGAGCTGCTGCCGATCATCTACACCCCGGTGGTGGGGGAGGCGTGCCAGCGCCACAGCGATCTCTATCTGCGCAGTCACGGCCTCTACCTCTCCTGGCACGACCGGGATGATCTTGACGACATCCTCGAGTCTGTAGAGCAGGAGGTGGACGTGATCGTCATCTCCGACGGTGAGCGGGTGCTGGGGCTTGGCGATCTCGGTATCGGCGGCATGGGGATCTGTATCGGCAAGCTAGCGCTCTACTCCGCTGCTGGCGGCATCAATCCGGCGCGCACCCTCCCGCTCTGTGTCGATGTAGGCACCAACAACCCCGAGCTGCTGGAGGATGACTCCTACCTCGGCTGGCAATCCCCGCGCATCGACGGCGAGAGCTATTACCACTTTATGGACAAGGTGGTGGCTGCCATTCGCAAGCGCTGGCCGCAGGTGGTGCTGCAGTTTGAAGACTTTGCAGGCAAGCATGCCGCCAACCTGCTGACCCGTTATCGGGACGAGCTCTGCATGTTCAACGACGATATTCAGGGCACGGCGGCGGTTGCCTCCGCCTGCGTGCTGGCCGGGTTGCAGCAGGCGGGTACAGCCCTGTGCGATGCCCCGGTGCTGATCGTCGGCGCGGGCTCTGCCGGTTGCGGCATCGCCGCCATGCTGGCCCAGCTGGCGGGGAGTCACAACGGCGTCTGGCTGTTTGATCAGGATGGGGTGGTCTGCAGCGATCGCCCCAACCTGACCCGCGCCCAGCAGCCATTTGCCCGTGCCGTTGAGGAGGGGAGTAGTTCGCTGCTGGAGACCATTCGCCAGGTGCGTCCGGCGGTCTTGATTGGCGTGAGCGGGCAGGGTGGCCTCTTTACCTGCGAGGTGCTGCAGGCGATGGGGGAGGTGTGCGATCAGCCGGTGATCCTGCCACTCTCCAACCCGACCCGCAGCGCCGAGGCCACCCCCGAGCAGGTGTGGGCCGCCACAGATGGCCGAGCTTTGCTGGCCACCGGCAGCCCCTTTGCGCCGGTGACGTTGGCGGGGGAGCGGCGGGTGGTCTCCCAGTGCAACAACGTCTATGTCTTTCCGGGGATTGGTCTCGGGGCCTGCGCCGTCAAGGCGCGCCGCATCAGCGATGGCATGTTGCTGGCCGCGGTGCGGGCAGTCGGCGCCTATCCGCTGGTGGCGGGTCGTCTGCTGCCCCCGATTGAACAGGTGGGAGAGGTGGCCCGCGCCGTCGCCAGAGCGGTGGCGCTCTGTGCCCGCGAGGAAGGATTGGCCGATTTTGTCGGCGATCCGGCTCCTTTGATTGACCAGACCTGGTGGCATCCGCACTATTGGGCAGCGTCCTGACGTTTTAAGGTATGTGCATGAAACTTCGCCACCAGTTGGTCACCCTCTCTCTTGGGCTCTCCCTGCTGCTGATCCTCATTCTGGGCAGCCTGCTGGCCCTCTTTATCCGTCATCTGCTGGAGAGCAATCTGCAGGATAAGGGGAGCGATCTGGCACGGGTGATGGCGGCGGATACCCGGGTGGTCGAGGCCCTGCGTCAGGGCAGTGATCCTACCCTGCGCGACTATGTGGAGGCGGTCTGCAATCGCACCGACGCCACCTATATGGTGGTGACCGATGAGCATGGTCGCCGCCTCAGCCACCCCAACCCCGAGCTGGTGGGACAGAAGTTTCGCGGCGAGGATATCTGGCCTGCGCTGCAGGAGCGGCGCAGCTACTGCTCGAAAGATCGGGGCACCATGGGGCCGGCGATCCGCTGCTTCTCCCCGGTAGTGGGTGGTGACGGGCGCGTCATGGGGGCCGTGGTGGTAGGCTACCTGATGCAGCAGGTGGAGGGCATCTATATGGAGCGGGTGGCCCTGCTCATCTGCGCCATCGTTGCGGTGCTGGGGTGCGGCCTGCTGTTGGCACTCTGGGTGCAATACCTGCTGCGCAAGACCCTGCTCGATCTGGAGCCGGAGGCGATCGTGCGCCGCTTCACCCTGCAGGATCTGGTGCTGGAGCACATCACCGAAGGGGTCATCGCCCTCGATGGCCGCGGCAACATCAACATGATCAACAGCACCGCCAGCTATCAGCTGCGGCTGCCGGTCACCGGGCGCCACGCCCTGCAGGGGCAGTCGCTGGCGGAGCTGGTGCCGCCCCTCGCCCCCTGTCTGGAGCAGGAGGGTGGGGAAGTGAGCTTCACCATTCAGGGGGAGTCCTTTGTCGGTCGCTGGCAGGCGGTGCAGGGCAAGGCACCGGGGCGGCTGCTGATCTTCAGCCGTCCGGAGGTGGCTGCCAGTCTGGGGGTACAGGTGACCCATCTGCGCCAGTATGCCGAGATGCTGCGGATGCAGAGCCACGAGTTCGCCAACAAGCTGAGCAGCCTCTCCGGCCTGTTGCAGCTGGGCCATGTGGATCAGGCGGTGGAGCTGATCCAGCAGGAGAACGAAGCGTGCCAGACCATGCTGCAGGAGCTGCTGCGGCTGATCGAAAACAAGCCGGTGGCGGGGCTTATTCTCGGCAAGTTCAGCCGGGCTCGCGAGCTGGGGGTGACCCTGGAGCTAGATCCCGATTCGGCGCTGGCGGAGTATCCGGCCTCGGTCTCGGCCGATCTCATTACCCTCATTGGCAACCTGCTGGACAACGGCCTGCAGGCGGCCTGGCGCAACCGCCAGCAGCGGCCGCCCCGGGTGCTGCTCTCTCTGTGCGATGTGGGGCGGCGACTGGTGATCGAGGTGGAGGATAGCGGCGAGGGGGTCGATGAGGAGCTGGCCGATCATCTGTTCGATTACGGGGTGAGTCGCCAGAGCGGCGATCACGGAGTGGGTCTGTTCCTGGTCAAGGAGACCGTGGGTCGGCACGAGGGTGTGATAGAATGGCGGCGAACCGCCGAGCAGACCACCCTGTTTGGTATCTACTTGAATAAAAACCAATTAATGTGAGCCATGGACCCAATAATCACGCTTGTTATTGAAGATGACGATCGGATCGGTGCCATCTTGTCAGAACTGGTGGCGGCGACACCCGGTTTCTCCCTGCTGGGGCGGGCTGGCACCCTGGCCCAGGCCGATGCCATGATGGCCGGTGTGGTGCCCCAACTGCTGCTGGTGGATGTCTCCCTGCCCGATGGCTCCGGCCTTGAGTGGGTGAGCCGCCTGCGCAGCCACAACCGCGAAGCCTACGTCATCATGGTGACTGCCTCGCGGGATGTGGAGACCATCCAGCAGGCCCTCAATCTGGGGGTTCATGACTACGTCATCAAACCATTGCGGCTGTTTCGCATTCAGCAGAGTCTGGATGAGATCCTGCAACTGCACAGCCGCCTCTGCGAGCGGGGTCGGCTGGAGCAGGAAGATCTCGACAAGCTGCTGGGCAAGGGAGGGCGCTCCCAGATCAAGGAGATGCGCGTCACTCCCAAGGGGATCGACAGCATCACCCTGCGTCAGGTGCTGGATCTGCTGGCGGGCGAGCCGGAGAACGTCTTCTCCACCGACACGGTGGCGCTGCGGCTCTCCCTCAGCCGCACCACGGCGCGCCGCTATCTGGAGTATCTGGAGTCGGAAGACCGGGTGGATGTGGATCTCAACTATGGTCAGCGGGGGCGGCCGGAGCGGCGCTACCGCTGGCGCCGGGCCGGTTGAGATGCGCACTGGCGTGCATTGCAGAAACAACAAGGGAGCCATGGGCTCCCTTGTTGTTTCCGGACGATGTTCTTTCTCAGGCGGCTTCCCGTTCGGCTACCGGCGCACGCCCCTTCAGTTGGGAGGCCATCACCCCGCCCAGGATCAGCCCGCCCCCCAGCAGGTGGTAGCCATGGATCGGCTCGCCCAGACCGACGACGGCGATCAGCGCCGTACAGAGCGGCATCAGGTTCATAAAGACCGAGGTGCGCTCGGCTCCCATGCAGGCGAGGCCGCGCATCCAGCAGTAGGCTGCCAGCAGAGAGGAGGCGAGCCCGGCGAAGAGCACCAGTCCCCACCCTTCGGCCGGCACCGCCATCGAGTCGGCACTGAGGGCGAGCGGCACCAGCAGCAGTACCGCCAGCAGGATCTGCATGTAGAGGTTGAGCCAGGGGCCAAACGGCAGGTGCCAGCGGCGGATCAAGAGGCCGTAAAGGGCGTAGCTGGCGGAGCCCAGCAACATCATGCCATCCCCCGGGTTGATGCCGTTATGGAGCAGGGCGAGCGGTTCGCCCTTGCCAAGCAGCCAGAGCACCCCGAACAGGGAGAGACTCATGCCGAGCAGTGCCTGTTTGCCGGGACGCTGGCCGAAGAAGAGCACCCCTTGCAGCAGAGTAAGCAGCGGAATCAGGGAGCCGATCACCCCCATATTGGTGGCCGAGGTGCTGTGGGCGGCGTAGTAGGCCAGGCACTGGTAGAGCACCATACCGAGCGCCGCCAGCACCAGCAGCTTGCCGAGCCAGGGGCGAACCTCACTGCGTCGCCGCCAGAGGGTGGGCAGACAGAAGGGGGTCAGCGCCAGGGCGGCAATCACCCAGCGATAAAAGGAGATAGCCGCGGGGTCGAGCACGCTGGCGGCCGCCTTGGACACCACGGTATTGGTAGCCCAGATCAGCACAGCCATCAGCGGAAAGAGAAGAGGGGAAAAGATTCGCATCAGAGGCTCCTTATTAACAGGGGGCCAAGTCTACCCTTGTCTTTATATTATCAAGTAGCGTAAAACAGACAGATGACCCAGCAGAAAAGACAACTCTTTCTGATGCACCTTATTCCGGCCCACACGGGCTGCGTTTGCTCGCAACTGATGGCTGCTTTTGGCCTGTGCCGGAGACCGAGCCAACAGGGCGTTGCATCACGCCTGTTCCTCTCTCGCTGACAAGGGGCGCTAATGGCTACTCACCACTTTCAGCCGGTAGATGTCGTTCTGCCCGCACCCAATCCGCTCTATTTCAGTTACCAGCAGATGCTGGCCGACAGCGCGACCGTGCTGCACTCCCACCCCTGGGGCCAGCTCAACATGATCAGCCTGGGGATCATGGAGATAGAGCTGGGGGAGCAGCGACTGGTGGCCCCTGCCGACTACCTGATCTGGGTACCGGCGGATCTCGACCACACCTCCTACAACGAGCAGACCCTCGACTACACCTCCATCTACGTCAGCCACGAGCTGGCGGCCAAGCTGCCGCCAGAGCCCAGATTGCTGCTGCTCACCCCGCTGATCCGCGCCCTGCTGAGCGATTTTTGCGAACGGCGGGTGAGCCATATGGCGGATGAGTGGGATCAGCGTCAGGCCGAGTTACTGGTGGAGCGACTGGCGCGCACCCGCTGTCAGGAGAGCTACCTGCCGATGAGTCAGGACAAGCTGCTGGCTCCCATGCTGGCGGCGTTGCACAGCGATCCTGCCGATCCCCGTACTCTGGTCCAGTGGGCCGGACAACTGCACACCACAGAGCGCACCCTGGCGCGGCGCTGCCTGCGGGAGCTGGGGATGAGCTTCGGTCAGTGGCGGGCGCGGCTGCGGTTGCTCAAGGCACTGGCCTGGCTCAAGGGCGACATGCCCATTCAGGAGATCAGCTGGCGGCTCGGTTACGGCTCCACCTCGGCCTTTATCGCCATGTTCAACCGGGAGCTCGGCTGCTCCCCCCAGCGTTATCGCCAGCAATCGGGCAGATAACTAATCGCCGGACATGTCATCTGGTAAAGCAAAACAAGAAGGGCGCCCGCAGGCGCCCTTTCTGATGACATCTGCTTGCGCTAGAAGAAGCCGAGCGGGTTGATGTCGTGACTTACCAGCAGGTTCTTGGTGTTCTGGTAGTGGTCCAGCATCATCTTGTGGGTCTCGCGGCCGATCCCCGACTTTTTGTAACCGCCAAAGGCGGCGTGTGCCGGGTAGGCGTGGTAGCAGTTGACCCAGACCCGGCCAGCCTGAATGCCACGCCCCATGCGCCAGGCCAGATTGCTGTCGCGGGTCCACAGGCCTGCCCCCAACCCGTACTGGGTGTCGTTGGCAATGGCCAGAGCATCCGCCTCGTCCTTGAAGGTGGTGACCCCGAGTGCCGGCCCGAAGATCTCCTCCTGGAACACCCGCATCTTGTTCTGACCGGAGAAGATGGTGGGCTGGATGTAGAATCCCCCCTCCAGTCCGCTCACCTTGGCCGGGCCGCCGCCGATCAGCATCTTGGCCCCTTCGCCGCGGCCGATCTCCATGTAGCCCAGGATCTTGTCGAACTGCTCGCGGGACGCCTGCGCCCCCACCTGAGTGGCGGTATCGAGGGGGTTGCCCTGAACGATGGTGCGAGCACGGGCCAGCACCCTGTCCATGAAGTCGTCATAGATGCTGGCCTGCACCAGCGCGCGGGAGGGACAGGTACACACTTCCCCCTGGTTGAAGAAGGTCATCAGCATCCCTTCTACCGCCTTGTCGATGTAGCTGCTCTCGTGCTGCATCACGTCGGCGAAATAGATATTGGGGGACTTTCCCCCCAGCTCCACGGTGGAGGGGATCAGCTTGTCGGCGGCGCAGCGCAGGATATGGGCGCCCACTTCGGTCGAACCGGTGAAGGCGAGTTTCTGGATCCGGTTGCTGGTGGCCAGAGCCTGACCTGCCTCGGCGCCGAAGCCGTTGACCACGTTGACTACGCCGGCAGGCAGGATGTCCTTGATGAGATCCATCATCAGCATGATGGTGACCGGGGTCTGCTCGGCGGGCTTGAGCACGCTGCAGCAACCGGCCGCCAGCACAGGGGCAAGCTTCCAGGCGGCCATCAGCAGCGGGAAGTTCCACGGGATGATCTGGCCGACCACGCCGATGGGCTCCTTGAAGTGGTAGCTGACGGTGTTCTGATCCAGCTCGGCGGCCGAGCCCTCCTGAGCACGAATGCAGCCAGCGAAGTAGCGGAAGTGATCCACCACCAGCGGCAGGTCGGCGGCCAGGGTTTCACGCACCGCCTTGCCGTTCTCCCAGGTTTCGGCGATGGCGAGCCTTTCGATGTTCTGCTCGATGCGATCGGCGATGCGCAGCAACAGGTTGCTGCGCTCGGTGACGCTGGTCTTGCTCCAGCTGGTGAACGCCTTGTGGGCGGCATCCAGCGCCAGCTCGATATCGGCGGCGTCGGAGCGGGCGACCTCGCAGAATACTTTGCCATCCACCGGCGAGATGTTTTCAAAGTAGCGGCCGGCGCGAGGAGCCACCCACTCACCGCCGATGAAGTTGTCGTAACGGGATTTGAAGCTGACCAGGGCACCTGCCTGACCGGGAGCGGTATAAATCATCTCATCATCCTTTATGTGTGTGATCCTGACCGGGCTGACTGACAGACCGGTTGCCAGCTGATATCGCAAGGGGCGTGCCAAAGGGTCTGACCAGCAGGTAAAAGGTTACAAAAACGTTATCAAATGGGGTGTGGCGGCGTATCTTGGTTAACCAATGATCACGGCTATTGCGATAAAACTGTACCGTTTCTGGACAGTGGCCGAGACAGTCGTGCTGTTTGTGAACAGGAGGCGTGATGAGTGAGTCACTTCAACCCGGTCCCGGTCCGATCCAGCGTTCCTGGCAGCGTTGCCTGCATCAGGGGCTGAGCCGTCAGCAGAGCGCCGATCTGGACTTGCTGCCCCAGGGGGAGCTATCGGCCCGTCAGGAGCAGCACAGGGCGCTGATCGCCTGCTTCCAGCGCTTCGTGCTGCCGCTGTTTGCCCAGTTGCTGGCGGGTCGCCCCTGTCGCCTGTTGTTGTGTGACGGTGAGGGGGCCATTCTGGCCGCCAGTGGTGATGAGGGGTTCGCCCGCCATGCCGAGCGTATCTTTTTGCGCAGTGGCGCCCGCTGGGGGGAGGCGAGCAAGGGCACCAACGCCATCGGTACCGCGCTGGCCGAGCAGAGCGAAGTGCAGGTGCTCGGCAATCAGCACTTCTTCGCCCAGCACAGCTTCCTTAGTTGCAGCGCTTGCCCGTTGCTCGGGCCGGATGGGCAATTGCTGGGGGTGCTCGATATCTCCACCGATGCGGCCCATCACGACGGCGACATGCTGGGCACGGTGCGGCTGCTGGCCATGACCCTCGAAAACGCACTATTGGCGCGTCAGCCGGGCTGGCTGGTGGATCTCGATCCCCAGAGCCTCTGGTCCGCTCGCCTGTTGCTGGGAGAGGAGGGGGAACTGCTCGGTGCCAACCGGGCAGGCCGACTCTGGCTCGGTCAGCACCCTTTTGATGGCAGGCAACTGCTGCGCGAGGGGCGTGGCTTGCGGCTGGTGCCAGAAGCGGACGCGACACCTTCCTGCACCGTGCTGCCGGGTCACTCAAGCCCGGTGCTACCTCCGCAGCAGGTGCCGCTCAAGATGCTGGAGCGCGGCATTTCGTTGCTTATCGAGGGGGAGACCGGCAGCGGTAAAGAGCATCTGGTGCGGGCCCTGCACCGAGCATCGAGTCGGCGGGATCAGCCACTGGTGTGCGTCAACTGTGGCGCGTTGCCAGCAGATCTGGTGGAAGCCGAGCTGTTTGGGTATGTGGGCGGTGCCTTCAGCGGTGCCCGCAGCCAGGGCAGTCAGGGTTATCTGCGCGCAGCCCACGGCGGCATGCTGATGCTCGATGAAATTGGCGAACTGCCGCTGCAGGCTCAAACCCGACTGCTGCGGGTGTTGCAGGAACGCAGCGTGACACCGGTTGGCAGTCACAAGCCGGAGGCGGTGGATTTCTGGCTGGTCAGTGCCAGCCACCGGGATCTGGCTGCCATGGTGCAGAGTGGCGCATTTCGCGAAGACCTCTATTACCGGATCTGCGGCTGGCGCCAGCAGCTGATGCCGCTGCGCCGTTGGCCTGCCGCTGAGCGTCTGGAGCTGATCCAGCGACTGTTGACAGAGATGGACCCGACTCTGCGTCTGACCCGCGATGCGGAGCAACAGCTGCTGGCCCATCCGCTACCCGGCAACGTGCGCCAGCTCAAGCAGGCACTGGAAGTGGCCTGTGTGCTGGCTGAGGGGTTGGGCTGGATTGAGCCCGACCACCTGCATCTGCCCAGTGTGGCCACAGAGCCCGGCGCCTTGCCGATGGGGGAGGCGACCAGCTTGCGTGAACAAACCCGGCGGCAGGTACAGCAAACGCTGGCGGCATGCGGCGGCAATGTGAGCGAGGCCGCGCGCCAGCTGGGGATCAGCCGTACCACCCTCTACCGGACGCTGCGCGAAGCCCCTTGAGTGCTCACTCCCCCTCACCGGTTGTTTTCAAGACGCACATGATGGCTGGAGCCCTGCCCATCCAGCCGCTATGATGCGCCCTTGCCGGGGCATTGCGCCCGTTGACTCATCCGTTGAGGATTTTCTGCCATGTCACAACATATAGGGGCGCTGACCCTGCTGGTGGCTGATTACGATCAGGCCATTCGCTTTTTTACCGAGGGACTTGGCTTTGCGCTCCTGGAGGACACTCGGCTCGATGAACCGGGCAAACCGGGCAAGCGCTGGGTACGGGTTGCCCCCAAAGGCACCCCCGGTTCCGCGTTGCTGCTGGCACAAGCGGCCAATGCGCAGCAGCAGGCCGCCATCGGCCAGCAGGGCGGTGGCCGGGTATTTCTCTTCCTCGAGACCACTGATTTCTGGGGGGATTACCAGCGTATGCAGGCGTACGGTGTTCATTTTTGTGAACAGCCTCGCGACGAGCCTTATGGCACTGTGGTGGTATTTGAGGATATCAGCGGCAACCGCTGGGACTTGTTGCAACGTACTGCTGCCAACTGAATCTGAAAACGTTTATCATCCCGCCTGTCATAAAGTCATAAAAGTGTCACAGAAAATTCTAATAATTGGCGCACCCATCTTCACAGAGGAGAGAGAAGGGAATGGCTAAGCGAATTCTGGTGGTCGAGGACGAAGCACCGATCCGCGAAATGCTCTGCTTCGTGTTGGAGCAGAAGGGATATGAGACGATTGAAGCGGAAGATTACGCCGATGGACTGGCGAAGGTGCGCGAACCCTACCCCGAACTCATCGTGCTCGACTGGATGATGCCGGGCGGCAGTGGCATCCAGTTTATCAAGCAGCTCAAGCAGGATGAGGTGACGCGCCAGATCCCGGTGGTGATGCTCACCGCTCGCGGTGAAGAGGAGGACAAGGTGCGTGGTCTGGAGGCCGGTGCCGACGACTACATTACCAAGCCGTTCTCGCCCAAGGAGCTGACCGCTCGCCTCCATGCGGTGATGCGCCGCGTGTCGCCCACCTCGGTGGATGAGGTGATCGAGGTGCAGGGGCTGAAACTCGATCCTGTCTCCCACCGGGTCAGTGCCGAAGAGAAGGCGCTCGACATGGGGCCGACCGAATTCAAGCTGCTTCACTTCTTTATGACTCACCCCGAGCGGGTCTACAGCCGTGAACAGCTGCTCAATAATGTCTGGGGTACCAATGTGTACGTCGAGGACAGAACCGTGGATGTGCATATTCGTCGCCTGCGCAAGGCGATTGAAGAGACAGGGCACGACAGATTGATCCAGACGGTGCGTGGAGCCGGATACCGCTTCTCAACCCGTCTCTAGAGGCAGTTATGTTGCAACCTTACGCCTGGCGGCGACAGTTGTGGCGAATGGCGTTTTTTTACGCCCCCTTCGCATTGGTTGGCTGGTTGATTGATCATCTTGCCCTCTGCCTGTTGGTGGCGGCCGTGTTGCATCTGGGCTGGCACTATCGCTTCCAGAAGCGGCTCTCTGACTGGCTGTGGCACGACCGCAGCCTGGTGCCCCCCAGCGGCAATGGCAGTTGGGAGTACATCTTCAACGGTATCTACAAGCTGCAGCAGCGTCACCGCGCCCGGCGCCGCGAGCTGGCGGGGCTTATTCGCCGCTTCCGGGAGGGTGCCGAGGCGCTGCCCGATGCCGCCGTAGTGTTTCGCACCGATGGCAGCATCCTCTGGTGCAACCGGCTGGCGGAGCAACTGCTAGGTTTTCGCTGGCCGGAGGATGCTGGCCAGCATATCGGCAACCTCATTCGCAATCCGGCCTTTAACGCCTATCTGGGCAAGGGGGCGTATGACGAGCCCCTCGAGATGCACTCCCCGGTCAACGAGGAGAAGTTTCTCGAGTTTCGCATCATGCCCTACGCCTCGGATCAGGCGATGCTGGTGGTGCGGGATGTCACCCGCTTGCGCAGTCTCGAGAAGACCCGCAAGCACTTTGTCTCCAACGTCTCTCACGAGCTGCGTACTCCGCTGACCGTGCTCAAGGGTTATCTGGAGATGACCGAGGAGCCGCCCCCGCCCGCCATGTGGGCCAAGGCGCATCGGGTGATGATGGAGCAGACCATCCGGATGGATAATCTGGTCAATCAGCTGCTCACCCTCTCCCGTATCGAGGCGGCCCCGACCGTGGATCTCTCCCATCTGGTGGACATGCCTGCCATGCTGGGACTGCTGGAGCAGGAGGCGCGAGCGCTCTCGGGCGAACGGGCCCACCAGCTCGAATTTGTGGTGCAGCCCAATCTGCTGGTGCGCGGGGATCAGGAGCAGCTGCGCAGTGCCGTCTCCAACCTGGTCTATAACGCCATCCACTACACCCCGGCGGGGCGAAAAATTACGGTGGAGTGGCGCAAGCAGGGGGCGATGGCGCTGTTTGCCGTGAGCGATGAAGGGGAGGGGATTGCCCCCGAGCATCTGGCGCGGCTGACCGAGCGGTTCTATCGGGTCGACAAGGCACGCTCGCGCCACACCGGCGGCTCAGGCTTGGGCCTTGCCATCGTCAAGCATGCCCTCAGTCATCATGACTGCCAGCTCGATATCGAGAGCCGGGTCGGCCTTGGCAGCCGCTTCAGCTTTCTCATCCCGAGTCGCATGGTGGTGATCAAATAGTCTTTTATGGCAATGAGTTAGCTGCAAAAAGAGGGCCTTTGAACGGGCCCTCTTTTCATTTGTTCAAATCTGTCGCCATGTCATTAAAGTGTCACATTAAATCCATAAATTTGTCACTGCCAGGTCAGATACTGGCGCCGTCTTAAGAACGGACCTTCTGTAACTTTGGAGAGATTGGATGAAACTCAACAAACTGGCTGGTGTAATCGGATTCACCGCAGCAACCCTGTTTTCTGTCAGCGCCCTGGCTGCCGGTGTGGATAAAGACCTGCCGGATTACACACCGACCAGCGGCATTTCGGGCAACCTGTCCTCTGTCGGCTCGGACACCCTGGCCAACATGATGACCCTGTGGGCCGAAGAATTTAAGCGTTTGTACCCCAACGTCAACGTGCAGATCCAGGCCGCCGGTTCTTCTACCGCCCCGACTGCCCTGACCGAAGGTGTTGCCCAGTTCGGTCCGATGAGCCGTGCCATGAAGGCCGGTGAAGAGGAAGCTTTCGAGAAGCGTTACGGCTACAAGCCGACTGCCATCCGCGTCGCAGTCGATGCCCTGGCGGTGTTCGTCAACAAGGACAACCCCATCAAGGGGCTGACCATGCCGCAGATCGACGCCATCTTCTCCAGCACCCTCAAGTGCGGCGAAGCCAAGGCTGCCACCAAGTGGTCTGATCTGGGTCTGGATGGCAACTGGTCCAGCAAGGATCTGCAACTGTTCGGTCGCAACTCCGTATCCGGTACCTACGGTTACTTCAAGGAGCACGCCCTGTGTAACGGCGACTTCAAGAGCGGCGTGAACGAGCAGCCGGGTTCTGCCTCCGTGGTGCAGTCTGTCTCTGCCTCCCTGAACGGCATCGGCTACTCCGGTATCGGTTATGTCACCTCCGGCGTGCGTGCGGTACCGCTCTCCAAGGATGGCAAGACCTTCATCGAAGCGACCTCCGATAACGCCATCACTGGCAAGTATCCGCTGTCACGCTTCCTGTACGTTTACGTGAACAAGCATCCGAACAAGCCGCTCTCCCCGATGGAGCAAGAGTTCGTCAAGATGATGCTCTCCAAAGCGGGCCAGAACATCGTTGCCAAAGATGGCTACGTGCCGGTGCCGGCCAAGGTGGTACAGGCTGACCTGAAAAAGCTGGGTATCATGTAACTGCCTGCAGTCAGCATGCCCTGATAAAACGAGCCCCAAGCGGGCTCGTTTTGTTTTTGGCGGTTGTCAGTTTTGTTAATAGCGCTGGATGGATATTTTTCCGCCAGCCGGGGTTGGCTCCCTTGCGCAGCAGGGCGGCATTTCCGAGAATAGGGCAACGTTATGGCAAAGGATCCCTTCATGATTGCGTCCCTCACCAAGTTTGGCATGGTAGCCCTCTGTAGTTCCCTGCTGGTCGCCTGCGCCCAGTCGCCGACCGGCCGCAGCCAGATGCTGCTCTACTCTCCCCAGCAGATGAATCAGCTGGGCGCCGACTCCTTCGAGCAGATGAAAAAGCAGGAGAAGGTGAGCAAAGATGCCAAACTCAACGCCTATGTCTCCTGTGTCGCCAAGGCGGTGACCGCCCAGGTGCCGGCCAGCTATGGCATCACCAACTGGGAAGTGGTGGTGTTTGACTCCAAACAGGTCAACGCCTTCGCCCTGCCCGGCGGCAAGATCGGGGTCTACAGCGGCCTGCTCAAGGTGGCCAAGAATCAGGATCAGCTGGCGACCGTCATCGGCCACGAGCTGACTCACGTGCTGGCCCAGCACTCCAACGAGCGACTCTCGCGCAGCCAGCTGGCGGGGATCGGTCTGGCGGCTGCGGACATTGCCATGGGCACTAGCGAGTATCGCGGCGCCACCATGGCCGCCCTTGGCCTCGGGGTCGAGGTGGGGGTGATGTTGCCCTATGGCCGAACTCAGGAGAGCGAAGCGGATCGGCTCGGACTTGAGCTGATGGCGCGTGCCGGGTTCAATCCGGCCGAGGCGATCCCCCTGTGGCAAAACATGAGTGCCGCCGCCGGTGGCAACACGCCACCGCAACTGCTCTCTACCCACCCGAGCAACGAGAACCGGATCGCCGAGTTGCAGGCGCAACAGGCGCAAGTGCTGCCGCTCTATGAGCAGGCCCGCGCCAACGGTCTGGTGCCCCAATGCAAGGCATAAGCCTGCGCATGGCGCGCAGCGACGATGCCGCCGCCATGACGGTGATGCAGCGAGCCAGCTGGCTCGCTGCCTATGGCCAGGTGCTCGGCGCCGACCTGCTGGAACAGCTCGATGTCACCGCTCATCTGCAGATTTGGCAGAGCCGTCTGGCCGAGCCGGGCCCAAGGCCCATGCTGCTTTGTCTCGATGAGGTGGTGATTGGCCTGCTCTACTGGCAACCACAGCAGGAAGCGGGACAGAGTCATGCCCTGATCCGCGCTTTTTACCTCCATCCCGACCACTGGCGACAAGGTTATGGTAAACGGCTGTGGCAGGCGGTGGCGATGCAGATGCGCCGAGCCGGTTGCCATAGCGTCAAATTGTGGCTGCTCGATGGCAACCACATCGGCGAGGGGTTCTACCTGCGCCGTGGCTTCGTTTTTGATGGCGAGGAGCGCACCCTGATAAGCCTCGGGCAGCCCTGCCTGCAGCGACAAATGAGCCGTTTGCTCTGATCACTCTCCCGTTTTTAGCCCCCGGTCACTTTATTTTTTTTGCGAATTAATACAATGTTCCCCTTGGAACAGAGTGGAATAAACACGGGCTGACAAGGGAGTGCTGGCATGTATTACGGCTTTGATATCGGTGGCACCAAGATCGCTTTTGCGGTCTATGACGGTGCATTGAACCTCTGCCACGAGGAGCGCATGAGCACCCCGGGCAACGATTACGAGGGCCTGCAGCAGCTGATCCGCTCCCGGGTCGAGCAGGCGGATGCCCGCTTCGGCGCTCGGGGCTCGGTCGGCATCGGTTTCCCCGGTGTCATCAACAGCCACGATCACAGCATAGTGGCGGCCAATCTGCCCTCCATCAATGGTCGCCATCTGGGCGCCGATCTGGCCGAGCTGCTGGAGCGGCCGGTCAAGGTGGATAACGACGCCAACTGCTTCCTCTGGTCCGAAGTGCATCAAGGGGCAGCCGACGGCGCCGGCAGTGCGCTCGGCGTCACCATTGGCACCGGTATCGGCGGCGCCGTCTATCTGGCGGGCAAGCTTATTCAGGGGCGCAACTGGCTGGCTGGCGAGATTGGTCACTACCCCTTGCCCGCGACCATGCTGATGAAGTATCCCGAGTTGCCCCGTCCCCGTTGCGGCTGTGGCCGTCTGGTCTGTTTTGAAACCTATGCCTCCGGCACCGGTCTGGAGCGTCTCTATCACCATTTCCATGGCCAGCGTGCCACGGGTCACCAGATTGTGGGACGCTTCGAGGCCCATGAACCCCATGCGGTCGAGACGGTCGAATGCTGGCTGGAGATCATGGCCGCCGGGCTTGCCACCGCCATTTCGGTGATTGATCCCGAAGTGGTGGTGTTGGGGGGCGGCCTGAGCGGCCTGCCCGCCCTCTATGAACAGCTGCCGCTGCGTCTGCCCGGTCACTTGCTGCCCGGGGTCGCCCTGCCCGAGATCCGCCAGGCCCGCTTCGGCGGCGCCGGCGGTGTACGAGGCGCAGCCTTGCTCAATCTATGAGATCAGATGTGGGGTCTGATCTCCCCGAAAAAGGAGTCCTCATGACCCGTCTTGAAATCTGTATCGACAACCTGGAATCCCTGTTCACCGCCCAGCAATCCGGGGCGGATCGCATCGAGCTTTGCTCTGCGCTGGGTCTGGGGGGCCTGACCCCCTCCTACGGTTTTATGCAGCAGGCAGCCCGCCACGCCACCGTGCCGGTGTACGCCATGATCCGCCCGCGCGCCGGGGATTTTTGCTTCAACGACGGCGAGTTCGAGATGATGCTACAAGATATCGCGGCGGCACGCGCTGCCGGTTTGCAAGGGGTAGTGGTCGGTCTGCTGGATGAGGAGGGGCGGGTGCCTGCCGCCAGGCTCAAACAGCTGGTGGATGCCGCAGGACCGTTGGGGGTTACCTTCCATCGCGCCATCGACCTCTCCTCCGACTGGCGCCTCGATCTGGAGACCATAGTTGCTGCCGGTTGCGAGCGCATTCTGAGCTCGGGCCATGCGCCGACCGCGTTGGCTGGGTTGGAAACCCTGCAGGAGATGCAGCAGGCGCTGGCGGGACGTGCCAGCCTGATGCCGGGGGCCGGGGTCAATGCCGACAACGTGCGTACCATCATCGAGTTCACCGGGGTGAGCGAAGTGCATATGTCCGGCATGGGCTGGCGTGGTGGCATGGTGCCCCATGGCGTCAATATGGGCACCTCGGATGACGGTCGGGTCAATATCACCGACGGCGCCAAGGTGGCTGCGGTCAGAGCCTTGCTGGATCGCGGTTAAGCAGATCGCCGCCGTTGGGCGGCGTTCATCCGCATCTTGTGTGAAGTTCCTCCCACTGACGGGGAAATCAGGGGCGCCCCCGGCAGCACCCCGGCCAAAAGTCTGATATTATCCCGCCTCTTTACTACATGGATCTGGAGCAACATCTCAATGTCCCAATACGACTCTATCGAACAGAAGGCCAGCTATGGCATCGGCCGCAACATGGGTGATCAGCTGGCGCAGCAAGCCTTCGCCGGTCTGGATATCCCGGCCCTGCAACAAGGTCTGGCAGATGCCCTGAATGGTCTGGAGTTCGCGGTCAGCCGTGACGATATCAATGATGCCTTCCAGGTGATCACTGCGCGTATGCAAGAAGAGCAGGAAGCCGCCGCCAAGGCCGCCGCTGCTGACGGCGAAGCCTTCCTGGCTGATAACGCCAAGCGCGCTGAAGTGAAGGTGACCGACTCCGGTCTGCAGTACGAAGTGCTGGTAGAAGGCAACGGTGCCGTTCCGGTAGCCGGTCAGTCCGTGCGTGTGCACTACCACGGTACCTTTACCCACGGTGGTGTATTCGACAGCTCCGTTGCTCGCGGCCAGCCGGCTGAATTCCCGGTGACCGGCGTGATCGCTGGCTGGGTTGAAGCGCTGCAGCTGATGCCGGTTGGTTCCAAGTGGAAGCTCTACATCCCCCACGATCTGGCCTACGGTGCCCGTGGCGCGGGCTCCATCCCGCCTTACTCTGCACTGGTATTTGAAGTCGAGCTGCTGGACATCCTGTGATCCTGCTGGCTTGATGCAAACGGCGACCCTCGGGTCGCCGTTTGTTTTTGGGCTATGTGATAGACAGCATTTGTCGCGACCAGCGGGCTGGAGAGCAGAAAAGGGCGGCAGTTTTGCGCTTTTGACTGGTTTTTTCAGAAACGGGAACAGGCATACTGCGACTCATTAGAGAGGATAAGGAGAACCCGATGAGCAAGAAGATGAAGAAAGTAGCGGGGCTTGCTCTGTTGCTGCTGAGCATTCCGGTCAGTGCTGATGCCATGCGCTGCAAGAACGCCCTGATCACCGAGGGAGACACCACCGCCGAGATGCTGCTCAAGTGCGGTGAGCCGATGTTGCGTGAAGAGCTCAACCGCAACGAGGAGAACCAGTTTGGCAACATGGTACAGGTCAAATATGGTGAACGCTGGACCTACAACTTCGGCAAGAACGAGTTCATGCGCTTTGTGACGGTGCGCAACGGCATCATTACCGATATCGAAAACGGCCCGCGCGGCCAGTAGCCGGCGGGCAAAGCATGGATGCACAACAGACAGTAGGGCAAGACCCTTTGACTCACATGTCCGGCAAGGGGTCGCGGTGACCAAGTTGTCTGACCGCCAGATTGATCTGGCGAGCCAGTCTTAGCCGCTGGCGGCAGGTCAGGCCATGGAGGCTGATCCTGCCCGCGTTGAATTCAAATGTCCCCAGCGACTCGATGGCAAAATAGCCTCGATGAAAGCTCTTGATGTAGCGAGCGATCTGCCGTGGGGATAACTGCTTGAATACCTTCATCACACGGTTCCCTGATTGCCTGGACAGGGCACACTATGGTGTCGGTCGATGACACTGATATGACGGTTTATAAAGATTTGCATGAATCCTTATTTTGCCAGTGAGTTCGGCAAATTGACGTCATCATCGAAAAAGTTGTGCCATGGCAAACCACCGCACCGATATACTGCGGGCTTGAATGGAACAAATAAAAGGGCCTGTGCGTGGAATGGGTTGATGTGGTGGACGGGAACAACCGGGTGATTGGTGTGGCCGAGCGAGCCGAGGTGCGGCGGGAGAATCTCTGCCATCGTGCCAGCTATATTCTGGTGCTCGACGACGCGGATCGGATCCTGGTGCAGCGACGCACCCTCAGCAAGGATTTCTGCCCCGGCATGCTGGATGCCTGCGCCGGTGGCGTGGTCACCACCGGTGAGGAGATGGAGCGCTCCGCCCGCCGCGAGCTGGCCGAAGAGCTGGGGATTATGGATGTTCCCCTGCAGGGCTTTGGCAGCTTTTATGCGGAAGGGGAGGGCTACCGGGTCTGGGGTGGCCTCTTCAGTTGCCGTTATCAGGGGCCGCTGCAGTTGCAGGCCGAAGAGGTGAGCGCGGTGCACTGGATGAGCCTGGCCGAGATTGCCGAGCGTGCCAGCGAATTTACCCCCGACTCCCTGCTCGCCATCGCCACCTGGCAGGCGAGACGCTAACGTCTCTCTTTAGATATTTTCTTTTCCAGTTCAGAGACAAGACGGGCAGCCTGATGGCTGCCCGTCTGCCTTTGTGCATTTACTTGGTCTGCTACACCAGCTTGAGGCGTCGGTTGGTGCGCCCGCAAGCGCTCGGCTTGGCGAGCCAGTGACCTTGCCAGTCGGTGGCTAGCCGCAGCAGCGGATACTCCAGATCGAGCCGGGTCACCACCAGCTGGCCAGTCTCGTAGCCACTCACAGGATTGCCGCTGGCGGGATCGATGATTTCGACGATGCAGCTTTCGTTGACGATAAAGCCCTGACCGGGCTGACTCTCGTAGGCCACCACCCCCACATCCTGCCACACCAGACAGTTGAGGGCCGCAATGCCGTGAATGGCGCGCAGCGGCGCGGTTTCGGGATGGGTGGCTTCGCACAACAGGGCGCGGCGCAGCGAGTCGCTCGGGATCTCCGCTGCTTCGGCCGCTTCCAGCAGGTCGAGCAGGGTCACCAGCGGGCCGACATAGCCGGTGGGTTGATAGCGCAGCAGTGCCTCCAGCTGGCGCTGGGTATCGTGGGGCCCGCAGGGTACCACGGGAGCCCCCAGCTGGCGGGCGCCGTTATCGAAGATAAAGGCGGTGGGGCCAGCATGATAGTCGTGGCCGTTGAGCATCACTTCCCCCGCCTTGAAGCCGGCGGCAAACAGCGCCCGGGCGGCGCCCCACCAGTCTGCCCCGGCATATTCGGGGATGGCCAGCTGGCCCGGACAGGAGAATACCCGCAGCGCCTGACTGGCCGGACGGCCGGTGAGACCGGCAAAGGGGGGATGAGCTTGCTGAGCGGCAAAGAGCTCTTTGCTGTCGAGCAGTGGCAGGGTGGCCAGCTCTGCCAGATCCTCGAGGCGGCACTGGCGATAGGCGCTGGAGTAACCGGCGCAATATTGACTGACATGGGTAAGCTGATGATTGAGCTGGTCCAGTTGCTGCTGTTCGCGCATGGCGGGGGGACGAATTTCCAGACCATCGTAATAGTGTTGCATGGGGCCTCCTGGCGCCGTGAAACCAGCTCAAGAGTAGTCTGCCCAAGGGGAAAATGCCTGCCGCTATCCATGGTCAGGATCAGAGCCGCTGTTAGGCGGCATCGTCACTCTGGGATAAACTGGCGACTTCCCATCACGACTCAGGACGAGAAATCATGATTGCTGTAGGACACCCCCTGCCTGCGGGCGAATTTACCTTTATCACCGCCGAGGGCAAGCAGCTGCGGGATAGCCAGACGCTGTTCGCCGGTAAAAAAGTGGTGCTGTTTGCGGTACCCGGCGCCTTTACTCCCACCTGCTCCAATGCTCATCTGCCCGGTTATGTGGTGCTGGCCGAGCAGTTTATGGCCAAAGGGGTGGATGCCATCTGTTGCCTCTCGGTCAACGATGCTTTCGTGATGCGGGCCTGGCAGACGGCCCAGAATGCCGAGGCGATCACCATGCTGGCGGATGGCGATGGCAGCTGGACCCGGGCGCTGGGCCTGGCCAAGGATACCGGCGCCTTTGGCGGCATCCGCGCCCAGCGCTTTGCGTTGATCGCCAACGATGGTGTTGTAGAGCAGCTGTTTTTGGAGGCGCCGGGCAAGTTTGAGGTCTCCGATGCCGCGAGCCTGCTGGCTGCTCTGTGAAATGTTAATCACGGTTTGATTTCCCCTTGAAATGGGAGGCGGCACAGCTACACTGGCGCCACTTTCCCATGGTGCCTGCCCGTTTGGGCTGGCGCTTCGTTGCAGATAATAAGAGATGAAGATCCTATGACCCTGGCTTTTGTTGCCCTGATTGCCGGACTGGCGCTGCTGGTCTGGAGTGCAGACAAGTTTGTCGACGGTGCCGCCGCCACCGCCCGTTATGCGGGGATGCCGCCGCTGCTGATCGGCATGGTGATCATCGGTTTTGGTACCTCGGCCCCGGAGATGGTGGTCTCGGCACTGGCGGCGTCCCAGGGCAATCCTGGGTTGGCGCTTGGTAATGCCTATGGCTCCAACATCACCAATATCGCGCTGATCCTGGGTCTGACGGCACTGATCAGCCCTATCGCGGTGGCCTCTCAGGTAGTGCGCAAGGAGATCCCGATCCTGCTCGGTATTACCCTGCTCTCCGGCGCCCTGCTGATCGATGGGCATCTGGGCCGGATGGATGCGGTCATTCTGGGGGCCGTCTTCGTTGCTCTGATGGGCTGGTCCATCTGGGCTGGCATGAATGGCAAGGGAGATGCGCTGGATACCGAGACCGCCGAGGATATCGAGAGCGAGGGGATGTCCCTCAAGAGCGCCATCTTCTGGCTGGTGGTCGGGCTGGTGCTGCTGATCGGTGCTTCCCGTCTGCTGGTCTGGGGGGCGGTGACCATCGCTCAGGCGCTCGGTATCAGCGATCTGGTGATTGGTCTCACCATAGTCGCGGTAGGGACCTCTTTGCCGGAGCTGGCCTCGTCCCTCATCGCCATTCGCAAGAACGAGCATGATCTGGCCCTTGGCAACGTGCTTGGCTCCAACCTGTTCAACACCCTGGCGGTGGTGGGGATTGCGGCGGGCATCCACCCGCTCGATGTGGCGCCGGAGGTGCTCACCCGTGACTGGAGCATCATGATGGGGCTGACTCTGCTGCTGCTGGTGATGTGTCTGGGCCGCAAGGGACAGGGCCGTATCAATCGGTTGGAGGGGGGCGTGCTGCTGACCTGCTTTGTCGCCTACACCGGCTGGCTGCTGACCAGTCAGTTTATCTGATAGGGGTTGGTGAAATGAGAGAGGGGGAAGCGCAAGCTTCCCCCTCTTGTTTTTGCCCAGTGAACCTGTTGGCGAGCGGTGTGCTCAGGCTACTGCCACCAGCTTCTGCCCCTTCTGGCTGTTGTCCAGAATGAGGATGCTGGCCTTGGGGAAGAAGTTGAAGGTGGAGGCGGAGGCCCAGGTGTAGGCGCCCATCACCTTGCCAACCACCAACTCGCCGATAGCCAGATCCGGCAGCATGATGCCATCACGGATCACATCCACGCTGTCGCAGGTGGGGCCGGAGAGCACCGAGTTGTGCTGCTCGCCACAGGCATAAGGCGTGCTCACCGGATAGGTGACGTGGTCATAGAGCTGGCCGTTGTAGCTGCCGTAGAGGCCGTCATCCAGGTAGTACCAGATCTTGTCGCCGCGGTGGGCCTTGCCCATCACGCTGGATACCGAAGTCATGGCCGGCGCGCTGATAAAGCGGCCCGGTTCGGCAATCTTCTGCACGGTTGCGGGCAGCTTGGCCAGTGCTTCGCGGATCGGCGCGCAGAAGCCGTCGATATCGAGCTCGCCCCCCTCATAATCCACCGGGAAACCGCCGCCGATATCCAGCACCCAGGGCTTGAGCCCAAGCGCCCAGGCCTGCTCCATGATCTCGCGGCAGGCGTCGATGGCCTGCACATGGCGACGGGCATGAGGCACTTGCGAGCCGACGTGGAACGACAGCCCCATCACCTTGAGCCCCTTGGCGTGGGCCAGTTGCAGCAGCGGCAGCGCCTGCTCCGGAGTGCAGCCGAACTTCTTGGAGAGATCGACCTTGGTCTCGGGGTTAGGGAAGCTGACCCGCAGCAGCAGTTTCACTTCGTCCTTGTAGGGAATGAACTTCTCCAGCTCCAGCGGGTTGTCGTAGACAAACACGGTGCAGCCAAACTCCAGCGCATAACGGATATCGCTGTCGCGCTTGATGGGATGGGTATGAATGCAACGTCCCGGGCGAACCCCCTGACTGCGCACCAGATCCACTTCGCCATTGGTGGCCAGATCGAAACAGGCCCCCTCTTCCTTCAAGACAGAGACCACCGCCTCATGGGGCAGGGGTTTGAGTGCATAGTGCAATCGTACATCGGGCAGGGCGGCTGCCAGTGCCCGATACTGTTTGCGGACGGCTGCCTTGTCGAGCAGCAGCAGGGGGGAGCCGAATTGTTCAACCAGCTGACGGTAATCTTGTGCGACCACATCTTTTGCAACCAGGGTCTCGTTCATTCTCTTTTGGTCATCCTTAGGGGGCGTGATATGCCCAAGCCATATGCGATTGAACCGGCGACGGCCGGGTCAGGCGAGCGGTCCGGTGGGACCAACCGAACACAGTGCATAAATTGATGGCAAAGTGCTTGGTTATGCAGCGGATTATCGGCTTATTGATTCTGTGTGCAAGCATTTTGATTGGATATGTCGGCAAGATTTTCTTGGCGAAACGAGAGGGATCACTGTTCTCTATCCGCCATTTTTCCCGTTTGGGCCACATTTGATCCGTGAGCGCCTAACTTGTTGATAGTTAACTAACATTTAACATTCTTGCCGCGGTTCTGGCGGTCACTAAAAAAATATAAATGGGGGCGGCCAAGTGCGAGACAGCTCACATTTTTTGGATTAACATGCCGACTTCCTAATCCAAACTAGTTCGGATGAAGGTAGCAGGAGAGCGATGGGCAACCATCCACCGAAGAAGTGAATCTTTCAGGTACCGGGCAACCGGTGTGGACTGCTACTGGACGATACTCTGGAGAGACCCGTTAAATCGGGCGCCGAAGGAGCAAGGCACCATGACTACCCGCAAGGGCAGGCTGGCGCCGGAAACTCTCAGGCAAAAGGACAGAGGGGATGGGATGGTTGTACCTGGGCTTGGCCCGCATCCGATCGCCTCTGGCCGATCGCGACACCTATGGGAAGATCATCCTTCTCCTCCTTAATTTCTGTTTCTTAAGGAGGATGCATGTCATCAATTCAATCGGCGTTAACCGCCATCGATAGCTTTATCTGGGGGCCGCCCCTGCTGATCCTGCTGGTCGGGACCGGTATCTATCTCACCCTGCGTCTGGGTCTGCTTCAGGTGGTGCGCTTGCCGCTCGCTTTGCGGCTGGTCTTTGGCCGCGATCAGGGGCAGGGCAAGCAGGGGGATGTCTCCAGCTTCGGCGCCCTCTGTACCGCTCTCTCTGCCACCATCGGTACTGGCAACATCGTCGGGGTGGCTACCGCCATCAAGCTCGGCGGCCCCGGTGCCCTGTTCTGGATGTGGATGGCGGCGCTGTTCGGCATGGCCACCAAGTACGCCGAGTGTCTGCTGGCGGTCAAATATCGCGAGCAGGATGCCAACGGCCAGATGGCGGGCGGCCCCATGTACTATCTGGAGAAGGGGCTCGGTTCCAAGCCGCTGGCCAAGTTGTTTGCCCTGTTCGGCATCGGTGTCGCCTTCTTCGGGATCGGTACCTTCCCGCAGGTCAATGCTATCTCAGACGCCATGAGCCTCTCCTTCTCGGTGCCCCGTGAAGCGACCGCCGTGGTGCTGACCCTGATCGTGGCGCTGGTGACCCTGGGAGGGATCAAATCCATCTCCAGCGTGTCGAGCAAGGTGGTGCCCTTCATGGCCATCTTCTACATCGTCGCCTGTCTGGGTGTGCTGGTGAACAACGCCAGCGCCCTGCCCGATGCAGTCATGCTGGTTATCGAGAGTGCCTTCACCGGCCATGCGGCGACCGGCGGCTTCGTCGGCGCCAGCATCATGCTGGCCATTCAGTCCGGGGTGGCGCGCGGGGTCTTCTCCAACGAGTCAGGGTTGGGCTCTGCACCAATCGCGGCGGCGGCGGCCAAGACCGATTCGTGTGTGGAGCAGGGGCTGGTCTCCATGACAGGTACCTTCATCGACACCATTATCATCTGCACCATGACCGGCCTGACCCTGGTGGTCACAGGCGTGTGGAGCGGCGATGCAAGCGGCGCGGCCATGACCAGTCTGGCCTTTGCCCAGGGGCTCGATGCCCATGTTGGTCAGTATCTGGTGAGCATCGGCCTGCTGTTCTTCGCCTTTACCACCATCCTTGGCTGGAACTACTACGGCGAGCGTTGCACCGAATACCTGTTCGGGGTCAAGGCGATCAAGCCCTATCGTCTGGTCTATCTGGCGCTGGTTGCGAGCGGTGCTTTCCTCCATCTGGACATGATTTGGCTGCTGGCCGATATCGTTAACGGCCTGATGGCGGTGCCCAACCTCATCGGCCTGATTGGCCTGCGCCATGTGGTGATCGCCGAGACCCGCGCCTACTTTAGCCGGGATCTGGATAGCGAAGCCGAGCCGGAGCCGCAGACGGCCTGAACGCCTCAGCCCGTTTCACGCTCCCCTTGAACAGAACAAGCCACGACTCCGGTCGTGGCTTTTTTGTGCGCCGTGTCTCTGGATGGGGACTTTTCCTCTCCCTTCGGGATAAGGTCAGGATGAGGAGGATAGCCCCTCGCTCAGCAGGCTATCCAGACGTGCTCGCACTTTCTCTACCAGTGCCTGATCGCAACCGCTCCAGCCGATGCAGCTTGCCAGCGTGGTGGAGGTTCCCGCCATAAAACGCAGCTCGCCGCCCGCCAATTCGTAGAAGCTGCTCGCCATCCTGGTTCCCTCATCCACATCACCCGCCACCAGCAGCATGGCTTGTGCCAGCACGGCGCCCTGGTGATCTTGTCCCGGCGCCAGCCAGCGCTGGGCAGTGCCGGTGATCTTGCGTCCCCCGATCACCAGATTGTACTGACCATCGCAAAAGGATCCGGGCACGAAGTCATAGCTTCCCTCAAGGCCGTACTCCGCCAACAGGGTCAGCAGCGGCGCCCCCAGCAGCCGGTAGTAGTGGGCGAGATCTGTGGTGGTGCGGGGCAGCAGCAGGGATAGGTTGAGGATCCCCGCCCCGTGGGGCACGGCGGTGCCACCGCTGTCGCGCACATGTACCGGCCAGCCTTCATCTGCAAGTTGCTGGCAGGCGGTTTCGTAACGGGGGAGGCGGGTATCTTTGCGAGTGACAATCAGGCATTGGGGCGCCTGCCACAGGTGAGCGCGGGGCTGGCCGTCATGGGCACAGTCGCGCAGCCAGTTCTGCTCTTGCGCCAGTATCTGTGCGGGTGAAGCGGTATTGGAGAGGGGGGAGAGCAGGCGATAGGGCATGGCGGCATCCTCAAAAAAGGCTGCTCAGCACACTACCCGTGGCGGCTGACAAGGTAAAGCCCCGCAGTGCGGGGCTTGAGTCTGCTATCGGTTGATGACGTCTCAGGAGTGGCGCGCTTCGCGCTTGGGCAGCAGCAGGTTGAGCACGATGGCGGTAATGCCACCGGTGGCGACGCCGTAGGAGAGCACGCTCTTGGCCAGCTCCGGCAGGTGTTGCAGCACTTCCGGCACCTGTGCGACCCCCAGCCCCATGGCCAGCGACACCGCCAGGATCATCAGGGCGCGGCGATCCAGCTCCTCGCGGGCAATGATGCGCACGCCAGCGGCGGCGATGGTGCCAAACATCACGATAGTGGCGCCGCCCAGCACGGGCTCGGGGATCTGCTGCACCAGACTGGCGACCGCCGGGAACAGGCCGAGCAGCGCCAGCATGGCGGCGATAAAGAGCCCGACGTGACGGCTGGCGACGCCGGTCAGCTGAATAACGCCGTTATTCTGGGCGAAGGTGGACATGGGGAAGGTGGAGAAAACCGCCGCCAGCATGGAGTTGGCACCATCGGCCAGCACGCCGCCTTTGATCCGCTCCATATAGACAGGCCCTTCCAGCGGCTCGCCGGAGATGTCCGAGGTGGCGGTCATGTCGCCGATTGCTTCGAGCGCCGTCACCACGAAGATGATGGCGAGCGGCACGAACAGCTGCCAGTCAAAGCCTAGGCCGTAGTGGAGCGGAATGGGCACCATCACCAGCGGATCGTCGAAGGTGGGGGCGCTCACTTTGCCCAGCAGCAGCGCCACGGCATAGCCCGCCAGCATGGCAATCATGATGGCGGAGAGGCGCAACCAGGGGTTGCGACTGCGTTGCAGCAACACGATAAGGCCGAGCACCAGCAGGGAGAGGAAGAGGTTGGTGTGACTGGCGAAGCTGCCATCAGAGAGGGCTGCATAGCCGCCGCCCATGCTGATCAGGCCCACTTTGATCAGGGTCAGGCCGATCAGCAGCACCACTATGCCGGTGACCAGCGGGGTGATGATCCGTTTCACCAGATGGAGGAAGCGGCTCATCACCACGATAGTGAGTGCGGCAACCATCATGGTGCCGAACAATGTGCCCAACAGATCCTCGGTGGGCATGGCGGCCTGTTTGAGGGCGAGACCGGAGGCGATGATGGGGCCGAGGAAGTTGAAGCTGGTGCCCTGTACCGAGAGCAGGCCGGAACCGATGGGGCCGAAGCGACGGGTTTGAATGAAGGAGGCGATGCCGGACATGACCAGCGACATGGAGACGATATAACGGGTGTCGGCGGCAGGGAGGCCGAGGGCATTAGCGATAATCAGGGGCGGGGTAATGATGGCGACAAACATGGCGAGCATATGCTGCAGGGCGGCGAACAGCGTCTGGGGCAGAGGCGGGACATCCTCTATGCCATAGACCAGTTCGCTATGGGCTCGCCTGGGGGGATGTGCCTCTCGATTGGCGCGTGTGACAGCAGCCTGTTCCATAAGTACCTCGAATTGTGTGGGGAGGGGGAGAAAATTGGGCGCTATTGTAGTGATTGAAATGAGGCTGACCAGCGCTAATTATGCAAAAAAAGGTTTATTTTTTGATGGGTTGAAACGTTTGCGCGCTGCGATTATCATCTGTCGGTTTGTGTGACCGACCTCTCCTTTTTATTCTCCCCGCTAATGACAATTTTACCACTTTGTAGGTGTAGAATGAGCCCTCGGTATTCATCGTGGAGACTCTGGATGCTCAAGTTGTCAGAGTTCTGGAGTGCGAGGGTTCACTCCGAAGACTTTACTCGTACTCGCATGGGCTTTATGACGGTGCGTTTGCGCCTGCTGACCTGCTTGCTGATGCTCGGATTGCCCGCCTGGGCCGTGGTGGATTGGCTGACCTTGCCCGCCGTTCATTTCGAGCAGCTGTTCCAGGCCAGGATCTTCTGCACCCTGGCGCTCTCGCCACTTATTCCGCTCTCGTACCTCATCCACTTCAAGCGGGAACGGATGAAGCTGGCCCTTGGCTACCTGATGGCCGTGATGATGCTCTTCTCCCTCTTTTGCCTGAACAGCTTTGGCGCCGGACAGGAGTTGCAGGCGGGCTATGCTGCCTTTCCCTATCTGCTGATCACCCTGTTTGCCATCTTCCCTATCCCCCTCTCCCTCGGCTTGCAACTGGCAGGCGTGGTACTGGTGACCATGCTGCTGGGCCACTGGCTGCTGGTGGGCCAGAGCATCTGGAGTCAGGCCACCCTGAATCAGGTGTGGGTGCTCGGCATGTTTACCATGGCCAGTTGCTGGGTGCAGTGCGGCCAACTCAACATGCTGCTGCGGCTATATCGGGAATCGACCACCGATGAGCTGACCGGCATGATGAACCGCCGCCTGCTGATGAAGCAGCTGGAGCAGGCCCGAATCCGGCTGCAACTCAAGAAGAAGCCCTTTGCGGTGATGCTGCTGGATCTCGATCGCTTCAAGCGGATCAACGATATCTACGGCCATCTGGCGGGGGATGCGGTGCTCAAGGAGGTGGCTACCACCCTGGGGGAGCAGCTGGAGCCTGACATGGTGCTGGGGCGTTATGGCGGCGAAGAGTTTGCCATCCTGATGCACAACTGCGCAGATCCGGCGCTGGCGAGCAAAATGGCCGAGCGGCTGCGCATTGCTGTCGAGGCGCGGCTGGTGAAGAGCCCCACCTCGGACGAATTGCTGGAGGTGACGGTGAGTATCGGGATTGCCATGGCTCGTTCCGATGACACCATCGATATTCTGATCAACCGTGCCGACGAGTGCCTCTACCAAGCCAAGATGGCGGGACGCAACTGCGTGGTGGTCGAGGGGCAGAACCGCGCAAAAACAGATGCCGCCTGAGGGCGGCATCCTGTTGGCAATGAGCTGGTGCGATCAGGCCAGCTTGTACTTGCCGGAGAGCTGCTGAGCCAGCAGCTTGAACATGTTGAAGACCGCCATGGTCTTGCCGGTCGGGGTGCCGTCTTCGGCCAGGAAATACTCCCCCTTGAACACCAGAATATCCCCCTTCTGCTCCACCGAATCTGCGCGCATACCGTGGATGAAGTCTTCATGCTCTTTGATGATCTTGTTGGCCATCTCAAGCAGGGCCGTCTCGGTGATCAGCTCTTTCTGTGGTTGCATGCTCGTCTCCTTAAACGACTACTGGACAGGGAGATCGTGGATCCCTGTCTCTGATTGAAGAGGCGCCCAGCATACTGCAAACAGGGTTTTTCTGTCATTGATATGACCCCGATTTGTGGCTGTTTATCCGATCACCAGATTCTTCAACCAGCAGCGTTGGCGAATACGGCGCTGCACCAGCAACACCTTGCTGAGTTCCTCAAGCAATACCACCGCCACCACCCAGGAGAGGGGCCAGCCGAGCAGCGTGACCGCCACCCAGGCGAGCGGGATGCCGATGCACCACATCCCGACAATATCGATGAAGATGCTGTAGTTCACATCGCCGCCAGAGCGCAGCACCCCGATGATCCCTACCATGTTGAACACCTTGAGCAGCATCCCGAGACACATGATGCCGAGCACCTGACCCGCTTCCGTCATCAGCTCGGGGGGCAGGTTGCCGACCCACTGCAGCAGGTTGGCTTGCAGCAGCCAGACGATGATCCCCACCAGCAGAGCGCCAATCGGTGCCAGCAGCAGGAACAGCTGGGAGTGCTGCCAGGCAATCTCGTACTCCTCGGCCCCGAGCCGGTGGCCGAGCAGGGTGGAGCAGGCCACCGCCAGTCCGAAGAAGAGGGAGATAAGGATGCTCTCCAGGGTGCCGAGGGTGGTCATGATGGCCAGCGAATCGGTGCCAAGATGGGCGTAGAGAAAGCCGTAAATCAGCATGCCAAAGGCCCAGAGGCCGTCATGGAACAGCAGCGGCAGGGCGATCAGGGTAAAGCGCACCACCTCCTTGCGCTTGAAGGCGGCTAGCCAGTCTGGTGCGCGCGGGATCAGGCGCGCCTCATAACGCTTTACGTAGAGCAGCAGCAGGGCTGTCTGCAGCAGCCGTGAAATGGTGGTGCCCCAGGCCGAGCCGGCGACCCCCATCGCCTCGAAGCCGAAGTGACCGAAGATGAGGGCGTAGTTGAGGATGACGTTGGCGATGATAGCGATAATGCCGATGCGGGTCGGCGCGGCGGCATTGCCGACCGAGCGCAGGGCTGACTCCAGCGGCACCACGATGGCGGTACAGAGGATGGTGGCGCCGGTGATCATCAAGAATTGATCCGCCAGAGCTCGCAGTGCCGGATCCTGACTGGCAAAGCCGAGTACGCTGCCCGGTGATAACACATAGATGAAGGCAAAGGGCAGGGTGACCAGCAGGGCGCCCACTATGGCCAGCGCCAGGGAGCGGCGCACCCCGGCCATCTCCCCGCGCCCGAAGTATTGTGCTGCCAATACCGAGACCCCGCCCGCGAGGCCCGCTATCACCAGCAGATTGAAAAAGAAGACCCGGTTACCCAAGCCGACCGCCGCCACAGCCGTGGTGCCAAGCTGGCTCACCATCATGATATCGATGAGGCCGAGCAGGGAGAACATCATGGATTGCAGCGAGACAGGCAGAGCCAGCCGCCACAATCGGGTCATGAACTCGCGATCGGTGGTTTGTTTTAAAATCGCTTGCCAATAATTCATAGTTGTTAACCGGGTATGAGAAAAGCAAGGTTTGTCAGTGGTATGATAGGGGCTGACGAGGCTCTTCTCACTGTGAGTAGCTCTCGATTTTCTTGTGTAAAACTATCCTGTTGAGGTGTTATGCCATTTGCCAGCGAGTGTCTGGAGATAGCGCCAGCCTGTGAAGAGCAGATGCTGGGACGTGAAGGGCTGCCCCTGCTCGGCGAGGCGGGGATCTTCCTGACCGGCCTCTCCCGGGTGCGGGATCACTACCTGATCCGTCGCAATCGCCCCGAGTTTCACATCCTGATGGTGAGTCACGATGAGGGTGGCGCGCTGCTCACCGACGAGGGTGAGCAAGCCATTCCGGCCGGATCGCTGATTTTCCTGCCCGCCGCCGTACCCGGTGGTCTCAAACTGATTGGCGAAAGCTGGCAGATCAGCTGGATTTTGCTCGATGACGTGCCGCGCTGGCAGCACCTGCATCGCCTTGGTCACCGTGTCTGGCAAGGGGATGGCGGCGATCAGCTCTACCATCTGCTCAGCCTGATGCAGGGGGAGGGGGTTCGCTCTTCGCTGCAACCTCAACTGCTCAGCCTGTTGCTGGCGCTGCTGGAGCGCACCCTGCAAGGGGAGGTGCGCGGTACCCCTGAACTCAGGTTGCAGGCACTGTTTCGCCGGGTGGAGGCGCGCCTGGACGAACCCTGGAGTGTGGCCCTGCTGGCCCGACAGATGGCTTGCTCTGTACCCCATCTGCACCGGCTCTGTCAGCAAGCGTTCGGTATGGGGCCGATGGCGAGGGTGACCGAGCTCAGAATGAACAAGGCGCGCCAGCTGCTGCTCTATACCAACTGGCCACTTGGCGAGCTGGCGGCCCGGGTCGGTTATAGCGATGGGGCCAACTTTGCCAACCGCTTTCGTCGTCTGACTGGTCAGACCCCCGGCGCCTTTCGTCGACTGGGTCGCAAACCTTTTGCAACGGATGTGCAAACTCTTTGAAATTAATGAGACAAGCCCCTAGGATCGGCGGGTCCCTGCGTCTAGCTAACCGTTTAGGTACCAAGATCCATGTTTGAAGATAATAACCAGAAACGTCCTCTCTACATTCCCTACGCCGGTCCCGCCCTGCTGGAGACCCCTTTGCTCAACAAGGGCAGCGCCTTCACCAGCGAAGAGCGCAGCAACTTCAACCTCGAAGGTCTGTTGCCCCAGAATATCGAGACCATCGAAGAGCAGGCCGAGCGCGCCTATCGCCAGTTCATGGCGTTTGGCAACGACATGGACAAGCACATCTACCTGCGCAACATCCAGGATACCAACGAGACGCTCTTCTACCGTCTGCTGCACAACCACCTGACCGAGATGCTGCCCATCATCTACACCCCGACGGTGGGCAAGGCGTGCGAGGAGTTCTCCAACATCTATCGTCGCGCCCGTGGCCTGTTTATCTCCTATCCGGACAAGGACAGGATCGATGACATGCTGCAAAACGCCACCAAGCAGAACGTCAAGGTGATCGTGGTGACCGATGGTGAGCGGATCCTGGGTCTGGGTGATCAGGGGATCGGCGGCATGGGCATTCCCATCGGCAAGCTCTCCCTCTACACCGCCTGTGGCGGCATTTCGCCCGCCTACTGCCTGCCGGTGGTGCTGGATGTGGGCACCAACAACCAGCAACTGCTGAATGACCCCTTCTATATGGGGTGGCGCAATCCGCGTATCTCGGGGGATGAGTATGCCGAGTTTGTCGATGCCTTCATTCAGGCGGTCAAGCGCCGCTGGCCCGATATCCTGCTGCAGTTTGAGGATTTCGCCCAGAACAACGCCATGCCACTGCTCAACCGCTACAAGAACGAGCTCTGCTGCTTCAACGACGATATTCAGGGTACTGCAGCCGTGACCCTGGGCAGCCTCATCGCCGCCTGCAAGGCCTCCGGCGCCAAGCTCTCCGAGAAGCGGGTTGCCTTCCTCGGGGCGGGCAGCGCCGGTTGCGGCATTGCCGAGCAGATCGTGGCGCAGATGAAGGCCGAAGGGCTGACCGATGCCCAGGCCCGCAGCCGGGTATTTATGGTGGACCGCTTTGGTCTTATCACCGACAAGATCCCCAACCAGCTCGACTTCCAGCGCCGTCTCTCCCAACCGGTGGAGCGCATCGCCGACTGGCCGGTGGGTGACAACATCTCCCTGCTGGAGGTGATGGAGCATGGTCGCCCGGACATCCTGATCGGGGTCTCCGGCCAGCCGGGGCTGTTTACCGAAGAGGTGGTCAAGACCATGCACAAGCACTGTGCCCGTCCCATCATCTTCCCGCTCTCCAACCCTACCTCACGGGTCGAGGCGACGCCGGCAGACCTTATCCGCTGGACCGACGGTCAGGCGCTGGTGGCCACCGGCAGTCCGTTTGCACCGGTGGAGCACAAGGGTAAGCGCTACGTCATCGCCCAGTGCAACAACTCCTTCATCTTCCCGGGGATCGGTTTGGGTGTTATCGCCTCCGGCGCCACCCGGGTGACTGACGCCATGCTGATGTCGGCCAGTCGCGCGTTGGCGGAGTGCTCGCCGCTGGTAAAAGGGGAGGAGGGCTCCCTGCTGCCGGATCTGGCGGATATCCATCAGGTCTCCCGCTACATCGCCAAGATGGTGGCCAAGACCGCCATGCTGCAGGGCAAAGCGGTGCAGACCCCGGACGAGGTGATCGATCAGGCCATCGACGCCAACTTCTGGCATCCGGAATATCGCCGCTACCGTCGCACCTCGTTCTGATTTCTGCGCAAAGACGCAAAGCAAAAGGGATGCCTCGGCATCCCTTTTTACTGCACGTCTGACATGGTTATCGCCTCAAGATCAACTACTCGCTGCCGCCCTGTACGCCGGTGACACGCACCTCTACCCGGCGATCCGGTCCAAGGCAGTCGATGAGCGCCGCCTTCGCCTTGATGGCATCACACTGGTTGCCGGTGACCGGATTGCTCGCGCCATTGCCCTGGATGTTCACCTTGTCGGCAGGCAATCCCTTACTGATCAGAAAGTCGGCAACGGTTTGGGCCCGAGCTTCTGATAACCTCTGATTGTTGGCATCCGAACCGATACGGTCGGTATATCCCATCACCACCGCACTGCCATCCTTGGGCTGCACGTCGACGATCTGCTGGTAGAGATCGTCCAGCGCACTCATCCCCTCCTGTTTGAGGTCCGCTTTGCCAAAGGCGAACAACACATCGGAACTGAGGTTGAAGGTCTGATCCACCACTTCCGGTTCGGCCGGTGGCGGGGGAACCACGACCGGGGCGGGCGTGGGGGCCGCTTCTTTGGGTTGGCTGCGGTTCGGGTGGATCACCAGCTCCAGCGTGGCGGTGCTGATGTCGCTGACCCAGCGCTGGGTGCCGCTGTTGGATTTGCCGTTATCCGGATCATCGCCAACGCGCACTGTGTAGCGGTAGCGTGCCTGCAGATCGACCCAGTCATGGAGCCGGGCTGTCACTCCCAGACCCGCCAGCGGCGCCAGGTTGTCGTCCCCGCCATTGACTGACTCGACGTGATAGATATAGCCACCCCCCTCGGCAAACACCGAGAACATCTCGCTGAGCGGCAAACGACCAATCACAGACAGGGTAGCTCCCTTGCTGTTGAACTCATGGCCGCTGATATCCCAGTCTCCGGTGGAGAGATAGCCAATCTCTGCCCCCAGATTTTCCGTGAAGTTGTAGCCGCCAAACAGGGAGAGCGCAGTCGCATCCTTGCCGACATTTTGACTGAAATCATTCAGATTGTGGGCAATTGCCCAGCCACCGCCAACCCCGGCATACCAGTCGTGAACCGGTTCCGCTTGTGCGCCTGTGCTCGCCAATGCCAGTGCAATCCACACAGGTTTTACTCTTATGTTCATCGCGTATCCTCGTCGATGTTTGGTGTAGTGGGGTTGCCTGCTGGTCAAACCCCACACTTATGTATAGGTGACGGGCTGTTTTTAACCACCAAAGAGGTATGGGAGGCGACCCGCCGTGAACTAGGGCGTGAGACGGGAAGAGGAAGGGGGCAAAAGAGGGTTACAAGGTGGGTGAATTAAGCGGCAAGAAAAAGGAGGCCAGGTGGCCTCCTTGTTATGTCGGACTGCAGGATTACTGTTGTACTTGCTGCACGCCGGTGACGCGTACTTCTACGCGGCGATCCGGTGCCAGGCAGGAGATCAGCTGAGCCTTGCCCTTGACGCTGTTGCACTGGGTACCGGTGACTGGATTGGCTTCACCGCGACCTTCGATGGCAACTTTGCCAGCCGGCAGACCTTTGCCAACCAGGAAGTCGGCTACGGTACGGGCACGCGCTTCGGAGAGTTTCAGGTTGTAGGCATCAGAACCGATACGGTCGGTGTAACCGACGACCACGGCGCTGCCATCTTTAGGCTGAACATCAACGATCTGCTGATACAGGGTGTTCAGCGCTGCGACACCTTCTGGCTTGAGGGTGGATTTGCCAAAGGCAAACAGCACGTCAGAGCTCAGGGCGAAGTTCTTGTCGACCAGTACCGGCTCGGGAACCGGCTCAGGCGCAGGGGCTGCAACCGGGGCAACATAAGAGGTACGGTTCGGGTGCATCACCAGCTCCAGGGTCGCGACGCTCATGTCGCTCTCCCAGGTTTTCTGCTCGTCACCCAGATTCCACAGATAGCGGTAGCGTGCTTGCACATCGATAAGGTCGGAGAGCTTGGCAGTCAGGCCCAGACCCGCCAGCGGCGCAGTGCCGTTGTCGCTGTTGCCATTACCGTTGACGTGATTGAAGTAGGCACCGCCTTCAGCAAACACCGAGAAGATGTCGCCGAGCGGCAGGCGGGCGATACCGGAGAGGGTGGCACCCTGGGTTTTGAAATCTGCACCGTCAACGCCCGCTTTACCGGCGTAGAGGTAGCCCAGCTCAGCTGCGTAGTAGTCGTTGAAGTTGTAACCGCCGAACAGGCTCAGCGCAGTGGCATCTTTGTCAGTGTCTTTGCCAAAATCATCCAGACCGTGGGCATAAGCCCAACCTGCACCAACACCGGTGTACCAGTCATCGGCAGCCTGAGCTGTGGTGCCTGCGGCGGCGAGCGCCAGTGCAATCAGGGTAGGAGCCATTTTGAGTTTCATCGGTTTATCCTCGTTGTGTTAGCCCATGTCGGGCAATGCACTTGTTTTTATTGCTGCGAAAAATCGCCAGCAAAGTGGATAGCGAAGGCTTTGGACTCTCATGATGCATTGGCGTCATGGACAACAGACCGGACAAGAAGCGCTTTTTACTGCTTATCCAATACCTTACAGGCGCAACTACTTTATGCTTTCGAGACGGGGCAGGCAAGGGCAGGGAGGCGGGAGTGAGGGATGCAAGCGAGCACCATACAAACAAAAAGGGATGCCGCAGCATCCCTTTTTTTTCGCACTACCTGAACGAGGTCAGATTATTGCTGAACTTCTTGTACGCCAGATACGCGAACTTCTACGCGACGATCCGGAGCCAGGCAGGAGATCAGTTGAGCTTTAGCAGTTACGCCGTTGCACTTGGTACCGGTAACCGGGTTGGCTTCGCCACGACCTTCGATGGCAACTTTGCTGGCAGCCATACCTTTGCTCACCAGGAAGTTGGCAACGGTACGGGCACGGGCTTCAGACAGCTTCTGGTTGTAAGCGTCGGAACCGATACGGTCGGTGTAACCAACAACAACAGCGTTGCCATCTTTCGGCTGGAACTCAACGATTTGCTGATACAGACCGTTCAGGGCTGCAACGCCTTCCGGCTTCAGGGTGTCTTTGCCGAAGGCAAACAGCACGTCTGAGTTCAGGGCGAAGTTCTTCTCTACTACTTGCGGAGCAGGAGCCGGAGCCTCTTCAACAACCGGTGCCGGAGCCGCTACCGGCGCTACGTAGGAAGTACGGAACGGGTGGTATACCGCTTCCAGAGTTGCAACGCTCTGGTTGGACTTGTAGTGGAAACCATCGTCATTCAGGTCAGCCACGTCCCACATGTAGCGGTAGCGAGCTTGCAGATCCAGCGCGTCATTTACCTTGTAAGTCACACCGGCACCGGCCAGCGGGGAAACTTTAGTGTCGCTGATGCCCAGACCATCGGTGTGAGCCCAGTAGGCGCCGCCTTCAGCGAACAGGGAGAAGTTGTTGCCAACCGGCATACGGGCGATTCCGGACAGAGTGGCACCCTGGTTCTCGTAACGCTCACCTTCAATGTTGCCACGACCAGCGTACTGGTAACCGAACTCGGTACCGAAGTTCTCGGTGAAGTTGTAACCAACGAAGGCGTTGGCTGCAGCAGCATCTTCAGTACCTTCGTAACCGCCGCCATCGATCTTGTTCAGACCGTTGAAGTGAGCAGCACCGACACCGGCACCGAAGTAGATGTCGTCAGCGGCGTGAGCAGCGGTAGCACCCAGAGCAGCCATGGCGATGGCGATCATGGAAGGAGCCATTTTCATCATAAAAAAATCCTCGTTGAGATCGCACGTTATTCACGTGCTTCACACTTTGTAATTTATGTAAGCTGCAGGCTCCGCCGTACGGCTGGCGTCGAGTCTGGCAGATGACCCGGTATAACCGGGTGGCACACTCTCCTGGTGTGTCGAGTGCGCTGGCATGGCACGCAATGCGTGAGAAACCACTGCCAGGCAACTGATGTCATTCCTATGACGAGGCGCACTCTATGCCGATTTTAAAACATGATCAAGCTCACAAATGAGCCTTGTGGCAAATTGTGTCGTGCCTTTAACTGGCTGTTTATTTTGATTAATTAGTGATCCAGATAGGCCCTGTGCAGTTTCTTCTCCAGCTTCATATAAGCCTGAACCCAGTCGCTATACGGGCTGGCAGGATTCGCTCTGGTGGCAAAGACCGCGAGGTAATCTGCCTGGGTTGCGCTCTGCAGCAAGGGGGTAAATGTCATCAAGAAATGTCGGGCCAGATAGGGGTCAAGGGGCCAGATGTTGAGGATGGCGCGAGCCACAGGCTGAACCGCAGCTGAACAGATGAAGTGGCGGTGTCCCGCCTCCAGCCAGTCGGCCATCTCGCACATACCCGATTCGGGCACCAGACCACCATCACCTTGAGTGGTTGCCAGCGCAATTGCCTGACCATTTACCGTGACGAGCTGCTCATTGTTATGCAGGGTGCCGTCGTGGCTGCGCAAGGCCAGGTCCGGGCATGCCTGTTCAAGAAACAGGCTGCAGCTCTCCGGCAGGGCGGCCAGCAGCTCGCTGGCGTGGCTGGACATCAAGGCCGGAAGCCAGAATGCTTCGGCGCGATATTGTTCACCTTGCAGGCGCTGTTGTGCCAGTTCTTCTGTGCTGGATACGGGGTGCAGGCGAGAGATAATGCCGGGAAACGCCATACTTATTCCTCTTAATGGGTATCCGGCGGATTATACGAGTTATTGGGGGGGCCACAATAAAGGTTTCTTTTCGAGACTGTTTACCTGAGGCGGCTGAGCGATTACCATCCCCCCTTGAAGGCAAGGGTTGTCGCCGAAAGGCGCTCATAAGATAGAGGCTCGACCATAACGAGTCCGAACAAAACTGATACACTTGACTACGAGTCGTCGCGAAAAATAAAAGGCGGAGTAAATCCGCCAAACGGAGTATGGAACATTATGAATTCAAATATCGTCACTGTTGGCAAGAAGATCCGTCAGATCCGTGAAGCGGTCGGTTTGAGCCGTCCGAAGTTTGCAGATTTGCTGGGTGTTCCTCCCACCACGCTGAAAAACTACGAGCTGGGTTACCGTGAAGTTGGGGGCGCCTTCCTGGTTGCCCTGGCGCACCACCCGGATCTGCACAAGTTCACCCTCTGGCTGCTGGCAGACAAGAAAGTCGCCGAAATCGGCCAGATTGGCCCGGATGACCTCGCCAAGGCGTGATCATCGATGTGAATAGAAATGCCGCCTTCGGGCGGTATTTTTTTTGGGTTGCCGATCGATATTTTGATCTAACACGCTTTGAATTATCCATGCAGGCCAACGAGAATAAGCGGCCCCGAAAAGTGGGCCCCCTGGTGGTATCTGGCCACCCGAACACTATTACATTCAGGATGATATGAGCAATCGTATGGAGTATGGGTATGAGCAGTAATGAGTTGGATAAACGTTATGGCCTGATGACTGCCATTGCGATGGTGGTCGGCGTGGTGATCGGCTCCGGTGTCTTCTTCAAGGCCGATGATGTACTGCGTCTGACTGGCGGTAATCTGGCCATTGCGCTGCTGGCATGGGCGCTGGGGGCATTTTCGATGATCTTCGGCGCGCTGGTGTTTGCCGAGTTTGCCCAGCGGATCGAAAAGTCCAACGGTATCGTCGATTATGCCGAAGCGGCATACGGCAAAATGTTTGGTTATCTGGTGGGGTGGTTCAAAGGCGTACTCTATTACGCCCCTCTTTCCGCCATCCTTGCCTGGGTCGCCGCTCTGTACACCATGATCTTGCTCGGCAGTGATAATCCGACCAACTCTGGTGCGACCTGGATACTGGCGGCTGTCTATATGACGGTCACCTATCTGATCAACTTCTATACCCCGGTTCTGGCGGGCAAGCTGCAAGTGGGTTCTACCCTGATCAAGTTGATCCCGCTGATCCTGGTTGCCATTGTGGGCACCATTTCAGGCTTGCTCAATGGTGTCACCGTGACCAACTTTGTACAGGCAATGGATGGGATAGGAAGCACCGGAGGCACTCTGGCCACGGCCGTGGTTGCCACCGCCTTCGCTTATGAGGGGTGGATCGCCGCCGTGACCATCAACAGCGAAATTCGCGATTCCAAGAAGAATCTGCCCAGAGCGCTGGTGATTGGCACCCTGATAGTCTTTGTGGTCTACGTCACCTATTTTCTGGGGATCGCCAGCGTCTTGCCGACGGACGAGATAGTGGCGCAAGGGGATAACGCGGTAAATCTCGCGACAACCAGCCTGTTTGGCGGGACTGCCTCGACCATTTTGACCGTGTTTGTGATTATCTCCTGCCTCGGAACCCTCAATGGTCTGGTGTTGGCGACCATGCGTATTCCCTACTCGCTGGCGATCCGCAATCAGGGTCCTGCCCCCAAGTGGATGAGCCGTATCGAACCGCATCACCACATGCCAATCAACTCGGCCCTCGCGGCAGCCTTGTTGTCGGTGATCTACTCAGTGCTGTGGTACTGCAGCATCAACGAGACATTCGGTCGTTACATCGCTCTGGACGAGATGCCGATCGTGCTGATTTATGGCCTCTATCTGTTCCTCTATGTCTGGTACATGCGCACCTTTACCGAGTTGGGCTGGATAAAGCGGTTCGTGATCCCGACCTGTGCCACCCTGGGCGCGCTCATCATTCTGTATGGCGGTATCACCAATCCCAGTCTGGGGCTCTATCTGCTGGTCTCTGTGGGGGTGATTCTGCTCGGGTTGCTCTTCTACCGTAAGGAGTGACCGGGTAAGTGAGTTGAAAAAAAGCGCCGAGTGGCGCTTTTTTCATGTGTAAACCGCAGCATGTCGACAACTAATTGCCCAGCAACCCGAGGCGGCCCAGTTCATCCTTGAGCTGATCGAGATTGCGCTCGACGCAAGCTTCCCCCTCGTTGATGGCATCGCTGGCACGATGAAAATCCATGATGGAGAAGCTGCCCAGGCGCGGGCAGAGCTGGATCTCCGGCGGGTCACCGGCCATCCGGGCGCGGGTGATCCGCTCCTGCATGATGTTGATGGAGCCACTCATCACGCTCCACAGACCCGGGGTGGCTGGCGCGGATTCACCGCGATTGAGCCACTGGCTGAGCAGGCCGCCGCTGCCGGGTTGATCCGGCTCGTCGGTCCAGGGCTGGTGCATGTCGGTGTTGAGGTTGACCGCAATCACCACCTCGGCCCCCATGGCGCGGGCCAGCGAGATGGGCACCGGATTGACCACGGCGCCATCGACTAGCCAGCGGTCGTTGATCCGGGTCGGGGTGAGGATCCCCGGCATGCCGCAGGAGGCGCGTACCGACTGGCGCAGCGGGCCCTGTTGCAGCCAGATTTCGCGGCCGGTATCGAGTTCGGTGGCGATGCAGGCGAAGGGGATGGGCAGATTCTCGAGATCGGGATCCCCCAGATGGCTGGCGGCAAGGCCAAATACCTTTTCGCCGCGAAACAGACCGCCGGAGAGGGCCGGGTCGAGCAGGCTGACCACCTGCAGGCGGGTAAAGCCGCGCACCCAGGTTTCCAGCCGATCCAGTTCACCGGCGGCATAGGCGGCACCGACAAAGCTGCCGATGGAGCAGCCAGCGATCAAATCCGGTTTGATGCCGAGACGTTCAAGGGCGCGGATGACGCCGATATGGGCCCATCCTCTGGCGGCGCCGCTCCCGAGAGCGAGCCCTACGCGGGGTTTACGTGGCACGACAGTCCTCCAAAAAAGGGGTTGAGGGCTCAGCTTACTCCGAGAGTCAGGAGGCGTCACCCTGCCATCTTTCGCTGCGGTTGCGACCGTTGGCCTTGGCCTGATAGAGCGCCACATCGGCGCGGCGCACCGCTTCGTGCAGGGGAAGGTTCTCCTGGTGGGGCAGATAGCCGAGGCTGATGGTGACCTCCAGCCCGGGTTCGATGGCGGCCCAGTCATGATCTGCCACCGCCTTTCTCAGCCGCTCCGCCAGCTCGCCGAGCTGCGTTGCATCTGCGCGGCCAATCAGCAGCAGAAACTCCTCGCCACCCCAGCGGATCAGGTGGTCTGTGGGTCTAAGCTGCTGCTGGCAGATCTGCACCAGCCGGATCAGCACGATATCGCCGACGGCATGGCCGAAGTTGTCATTGACCCGTTTGAAGTGATCCGCATCGAACATCAGGATCCCCGCTTGCAACCGGGACAGCTCTCCCGCTTGTTCCAGCAGCACCAGATAGTGGCGGTTGAAGGCGCCGGTGAGGGCATCGTGGCAGGAGAGGTAATTGAGCCGCTGGTTGAGGCGATGGGATCTCAGGTTGGAGAGGGCGGCCAGCAGCATAAAGAGAATGGCGAGCAGGGTCGGCGTGGACTGGCAGAGCATGGCCCACACCAGCGGCAGCAGGGTGACGTTGTGCACCAGTCGCAACGGGGTATCGGGGATGGCCATGGTCAGCTGCAATGCCCCTTGTTGCCACTGGTATTCGTCGGTCGGCTCGGGGTCTTGCGGCACCACGGGCTGGTGTGCGCTGCTGGCCAGCACCTGATGGTACTGATTGAGCAGCAGATACTCACCCAGCGCCGGTGCCAGTTGATTGAGCTGCGATTGCAAGCGTGAGAGCAGGATATCCATGCTGATCATCCCTACCAGCGAGCCGTCCTTGTAGAGAGGCTGGGACATGGTGACCATGGTGACCATGGTGCCCAGCCCGGCAAAATCTTCGTAGGGGCGGGAGAGAATAGTGTCCCGGCTTGGGTTGGGTGACATCAGTGCATCCTGCCAGTAGTGCTTGTCATAGATGCTGCGGGCAAAACGAAACTGGCTGGAGGGGATCCAGGGATAGAGGTAGATAAAGTTGTCCACGCCGGTGAAGTAGGCCCAGGCGATCTCGCTGCCCAGGCGCTGGCTGGCAGTGGCCAGCAAGGGAGAGAGGCTCAGGGCCAAATGAAGTTGCGCCTCCCGCGCACTGCCGGGGGGCGGCAGCGGGCCGTCACCGGTGAGGTTGCCCGCCAGTCCGGCCGGTAAATCGCCGGGGAGTTTGTCGAGGGCCAGCCCCTCTGGCAGCGCCTCGATATGGCCATAGAGCTGGCGGGTGAGCACCGACTGGGGGTCGCTGCGCAGTCGCTCTTCGGCCTGACCGCGCATCGCCTCCAGAAACACTTCGGTCTGTTTGAACCGATCCCGCAGGTAGATGGCGCTGTTGAGGGTATCGCTCTGGTAGAGGCGTTCTATCTGTTTCAGGCTTTGCCGCAAGGTCAGACCAATCAGCAGGATGACCACGGCGAACAGGAGCCAGGTCAGGCGTGTGAGAAAGCGGTGGTCAGACATTTTGGGCATAGGCAGTCAGTCGGGTTGCGAAGGAAATTGTCGTTAGTGTATGCGATGTGGCGTGAAAACAAACGGCGCGACCAGAAACAGAGTGAGCTTATCCCGCTCTTGTTACGTTTTGTCACATTTATACATAGTCACGGCATAGTCTGGGGCTAAAATGGCCCCAATCTGGATTTACCCTCTCACTCTTCATGGACTGTTCGATGAAAATGCGTATCTGGCTCGGCTTGGGCCTTCTTCTAATCGTGGTTGCCGGCGTCTGGGCGCTGCGTCACAGCGAACCCGCCGCCAAAGCACCGACCAGACAGGTCAATATCCGCACTCAAACCGTCAAACAGAGTCTGGCCGAGCCGACCCTCAAGCTGGTGGGCAAGCTGGCAGCCAATCGATCCGTCATCATCAGCCCCGAAGTGACCGGTCGCATCGTCAAGATTGCGGTGCAATCTGGCCAGAGTGTGGCGAAGGGGGAGACCCTGATCGCGCTCGATGCGGGCAAGCAGCAGGCGGAGCTGGCCGAGCAGAGCGCCAGTCTGCGCGACGAGAACCGCAAGCTGGGGGATATGCGCAAGCTGGTGGCCCGTGGCGCCGTGACCCAATCCGAGCTGGAGGGGCAGGAGGCCACCGTGGCCCAGGTGCAGGCACGCCTCGATGCCGCCCGCTACGAGCTCTCCCTGCGTACCCTGCAGGCGCCCTTTGCCGGTACCGTGAGCCTGATTGACTTGAGCGAAGGGGCGCTGGTCAACAGCGGCGATACCCTGCTGCATCTCGATGAACTGGACAAACTGCGCCTCGATCTGGCGGTGCCGGAGCGTTACCTCTCCCTGCTGCGACCGGGCATGGCGGTCACCGCCACCAGTACTGCCTGGCCGGATCAGCAATTCAACGGCACCCTGACCACCCTCGACAGCCGCGTCTCCAACGATACCCAGAACATCAAGGCGCGGGTGATGATCCCCAATGGCAACGGTCAGTTGCGCCCGGGCATGCTGCTCAATGTGGAGCTGGCACTGCCCGCCCAGCAGCTTACCCTGATCCCCGCCCAGTCGGTGGAGTACGCCGGTGAGCAGCGCTTTGTTTACCGTCTCGAGGCCGATGGCCGGGTCAAACGGGTGCCGGTGGTGCTCGGCGAAACCGAAGGGGAGACCGTCTGGGTCACCGAGGGGCTGCAGGTCGGCGATCGCATCGTGGTCGAAGGTCTGGTCAATCTGCGTGATGGGGTGCAGGTGCGTGATCTGGCCGAGGTGAACGGCTGATGTGGCTCTCCGATATCTCAGTTCGCCGCCCGCTGGTGGCGGTGGTGCTCAGCGCTCTGCTCACCGTGTTTGGTCTGGTCGCCTTCAGCAAATTGACGGTGCGGGAGATGCCGGACGTGCAGATCCCGTCGGTCTCCATCACCACCACCTATGAGGGGGCGGCCCCCTCGGTGATGGAGAGTCAGGTCACCAAGCCCATCGAGGATCAGCTCTCCGGCATCAGCGGCATCAAGAACATCAACTCCATGACCCGCAAGGGACGCTCAATGATCACCGTCGAGTTCAAGCTCGGCTGGAACATGGTGGAGGGGATTTCCGATGTGCGCGATGCCCTCTCCCGCGCGCGGCCACGGCTGCCCGATGATGTGGACGAGCCGCTGGTGACCAAGGACAGCGGCAACGGCGATGTGGCGATCTGGCTCAACTTCAGCAGCAGCCAGATGGATCGCACCGCCATGACCGACTACGCCAACCGGGTGCTGGTCGATCCCCTGAGCTTGGTGGATGGGGTGAGCGAAGTGGCGCTCTCCGGCGATCTCACCCAGGTGATGTATGTGCGGCTGCGCCCTGCCGACATGGCCGCCCGTGGCATCACGGTGAGCGATGTGGAAGAGGCCCTCAAGCGCGAGAACATCGAGCTGCCGGGGGGGGAGATCCGCAACAACTCCATGACCATGGCGGTGCAGATCGCTCGTCTCTACCACACAGCGGAAGATTTCCAGCAACTGCAAGTCACCACTGCCGCCAACGGCCAGAGCGTCTATCTGGCCGATATCGCCGACGTGGAGGTGGGAGCAAAGAACGAAGACAGCGCCTATCAGCGCAACGGTAAGGAGAGTCTGGGTATCGGCATCGTCGCCCAGTCCACCGCCAACCCGCTGGCAGTGGCGCAGGGGATCGAGAAGAAACTCGGCGAGATGCAGCGCTTCCTGCCGGAGGGGGCCAAGCTCGAGGTGGATTACGACTCCACCATCTTTATCAAGCAGGCCATCGACGAGGTGTACGAGACCCTGGCCATCTGCGCCGTGCTGGTGGTGGCAGTGCTCTATCTGTTCCTCGGGCAGGGGCGCACAACGCTTATTCCTGCCATTACGGTGCCGGTATCGCTGATATCAGCCTTTATCGGCGCCTGGTATTTCGGCTTTTCCATCAACCTCATCACCCTGCTGGCCCTTATTCTCGCCATCGGCCTGGTGGTGGATGACGCCATCGTGGTGGTGGAGAACATCCACCACCATCTGCAGCGGGGTGAACCGCCGCTGCTGGCCGCCTGGCACGGCACCCGCGAGGTGGGCTTTGCGGTCATCGCTACCACCGCCGTACTGGTGATGGTGTTTGTCCCCATTGCCTTTATGGATGGCATGGTGGGGCGGCTCTTTACCGAGTTTGCCATTCTGCTCTCGCTTGCGGTGCTCTGCTCCTCGCTGGTGGCGCTGACCCTGACCCCGGCCATGGGCTCCTGGCTGATGCGCCCGCTGGATAAACCGAACCGGCTCACCGCCGGGCTCGATCGCGGGCTGGGCTGGCTGGAGGGGCACTATCGCCACCTGCTGGCGTGGGTGCTGCGTCGCTCCCGCTGGACGCCGCTGGTACTGCTGCTCTGTCTGGGCGGTATCGGTGCCCTCTTTGCCCAGCTGCCGACCAGCCTTACCCCGACCGAGGATCGCGGCGTCATCTATGTCTTCGTCAAGGGGGCAGAGGGGACCAGCATCGAGCGGATGAAGCGCAACATGCAGCAGGTGGAGTCCGCCATCATGCCGATGCTGGGCAAAGGGGTGGTGCAGGCGCTGAGCTTCAGTACCCCCGCCTTTGGCCGTGGCGGCGATCAGACCGGTATGGTGATCATCCAGCTCACCGACTGGGCCGAGCGCGACGTCACCGCCACCGAGTTCTCCCGCTCGCTGGGGGCCAAGCTCTCCGGCATTCCCGATGTGATGATCCGCACCTTCCAGCCCGGCTTCCGGGGTGGCTCCACCGCACCGGTGCAGTTCGTGCTGCAGGGTAACGACTATGCCGAGCTCTACCAGCAAGGGTTGGCGCTGCAACAGGCGGCGCAGGGCAGCGGCCTGATGCTGAGCCCGGATCTCGACTACGCCGAGAAGACCCCCGAGCTGCAGGTGACCATCAATCGCGACAGCGCCAGCCAGCTCGGCATTCCGGTCTCCACTGTCGCCAACAGCTTGCAGACCTTGCTGGGCGGGGCGAGCAAGACCACCTATGTGGACAGGGGCGAGGAGTATGACGTCTACCTGCGCGGCAACCAGACCGAGTTCAACGGCATCTCGGATCTTGGTCGCATCTACCTGAAGGCGGCCAACGGCGAGATGGTCAGTCTCTCGACTCTGGCGACCGTCAAGCAGGTGGCGACCGCCAACCGCCTCAACCACTACCAGCGGCAAAAGGCGATCACCCTGACCGCTGACGTGCACCCGGATCACACCCTGGGTGAGGCCCTCGATTTCCTCGATGGCTGGGCCAACGCCAACCTGCCCACCGGCATGACGGTGGATTACGCCGGTGATTCCAAGGATTACCGCGACAATCAGGGGGAGATGGTGCTGGTCTTTGGCCTCGCCCTGCTGGTGGTCTATCTGGTGCTGGTGGCCCAGTTCGAGAGCACCCTGACCCCGGCGGTGGTGATGGTGACTGTGCCACTCGGCATCTTTGGCGGCCTGCTTGGCCTCTGGCTGACGGGGCAGGAGATGAGCATCTACAGCCAGATCGGGATGATCATGCTGATCGGCATGGTGACCAAGAACGGCATCCTCATCGTCGAGTTCATCAACCAGCTGCGCCAGCGGGGCGAAGGGTTCGAGGAGGCGATCATCGCAGGCTCGGTGCGCCGTCTGCGCCCCATCCTGATGACTTCGCTCACCGCCATTATCGGCGCGGTGCCGCTGATGCTCTCCATGGGGGCAGGCTACGAGAGCCGGATGGCGGTGGGGACTGTGGTCTTCTTCGGATTGTCGTTGGCGACCCTGGTTACCCTGCTGGTGGTGCCCGCCATCTACCATCTGATCGCCCGTCACGCCGGCATGACAGGGGCGCGGGATCAGCAAGTAGACGAAGCGCTGGCCGCCAAGGGGGCAGGGGAGTCGCACCCTCCGGCGCCCTGATCAGCGCCTTGGCCTCAATCCTGGCCTGAACCCTGACCTGCGCGCTCAAGCGGGGCCAGTAAATCAGCCTCCATCATCACAAGGGCGCCTGCGGGTGCCCTTGCTATTGCGGGCGGCGGCCTATTCCGCGGGATCTATAGGGACAAAAAGCCATCGCTCCCCTTGGCCGCAACCGGTATAATGCGCGACCCGAATTTTTCCAGGTGTTCAAAATGCAGCCGGTACCCAACCTTTTCTCCTATCCCCGCTATTGGGCCGAGTGCTACGGCACGGCGCCCTTCCTGCCCATGTCCCGCAAAGAGATGGACAAGCTCGGTTGGGACAGCTGCGACGTCATTCTGGTGACGGGGGATGCCTACGTGGATCACCCGAGCTTCGGCATGGCGGTCATCGGCCGCATGCTGGAGGCGCAGGGCTTTCGGGTCGGCATCATCGCCCAGCCGGACTGGTCATCGAAGGATGACTTTATGCGTCTGGGCAAACCGAATCTCTTCTTCGGGGTGACCGCGGGCAACATGGACTCCATGATCAACCGCTACACCTCCGACAAAAAGCTGCGCCACGACGACGCCTACACCCCGGGGGATGTGGGCGGCAAGCGGCCGGATCGCGCCACTCTGGTCTATACCCAGCGCTGCAAGGAGGCCTTCAAAGAGGTGCCCGTCGTTATCGGCGGCATCGAAGCTTCCTTACGCCGTATCGCCCACTACGACTACTGGTCCGAGACCATCCGCCGCTCCATCCTGCTCGATGCCAAGGCCGATATCCTCATCTACGGCAACGCCGAGCGGCCGCTGGTGGAAGTGGCTCACCGCATCGCAGCGGGGGAGACCATCGACACCATGCAGGACATTCGCGGCACCGCCGTTATTCGCAAGGAGCCGTTGCCGGGCTGGAAAGGGGTGGATTCGAGCAAGCTCGACCAGATTGGCCGCATCGATCCCATCATGAATCCTTATATGGAAGGGGCGCCCTGCTCGGATGACGCCACCGAATCGGCCCCTGCCGCGCAGGAGGCCCAGCCGGTGCTGGTGCAGCCGCCCAAGCCCAAGCCGTGGGAAAAAACCTATGTGAAGCTGCCGGCGTTCGAGCGGGTGAAAGAGGACAAGGTGCTCTACGCCCACGCCTCGCGCATTCTGCACCACGAGACCAACCCCGGCTGCGCTCGCGCCCTGTCACAGGCTCACGGCGATCGCATCGTCTGGGTCAACCCGCCCGCCTTCCCGCTCGAAACCGAGGAGATGGACGGCGTATTCGGCCTGCCCTACCAGCGGGTGCCGCACCCCGCCTATGGCAACGAGAAGATCCCCGCCTTCGAGATGATCAAGACCTCGGTCAACATCATGCGCGGCTGCTTTGGCGGCTGCTCCTTCTGCTCCATCACCGAGCACGAAGGGCGCATCATCCAGAGCCGCTCGGAAGAGTCGATCTTGAAAGAAATCGAAGATATCCGCGACAAGGTGCCGGGCTTTACCGGTGTCATCTCGGATCTGGGCGGCCCTACCGCCAACATGTACAAGCTGCGCTGCAAGAGCCCCAAGGCCGAGCAGACCTGCCGTCGCGCCTCCTGTGTCTGGCCCACCATCTGCCCGCACATGGACACCGACCACAGCCCGACCATCAACCTCTATCGCAAGGCGCGCGACCTCAAGGGGATCAAGAAGATCCTCATCGCTTCCGGCGTGCGCTACGATATCGCGGTGGAAGATGCCCGCTATATCAAGGAGCTGGCCAAGTACCACGTCGGCGGCTACCTCAAGATCGCGCCAGAACACACCGAGGAGGGGCCGCTCTCCAAGATGATGAAGCCGGGCATGGGCAGCTACTACCAGTTCAAGGAGCTGTTCGACAAATACTCCAAAGAGGCGGGCAAGCAGCAGTACCTGATCCCCTACTTTATCTCCGCCCACCCGGGCACTACCGATGAAGACATGATCAATCTGGCGCTCTGGGTCAAAGAGAACCGCTTCAAGCTCGATCAGGTGCAGAACTTCTACCCGTCGCCGCTCGCCAACGCCACCACCATGTATTACACGGAGAAAAATCCGTTAAACAAGGTGAGCCGCACCGGTGGCGATGTCTTTGTCGCCAAGGGCGAGCGCCGTCGCCGCCTGCACAAGGCACTGCTGCGCTACCACGATCCCGCTGGCTGGCCGATGATCCGCGAAGCATTGCTCGCCATGGGCAAGGGCCACCTGATTGGCAATGGCCCGGGTTGTCTGGTGCCGCCGGAAGGGCGCAACGAGCGCGCCGCCAGCGGCAAGGGCATGAAACCGGCCCTGACTCGCCACAGCAACATTGCTCATCAGCGTGGCAATGGTGGTAATGGCACAGGCAATAAGCCGACGGGCGGCAAACCGGTGGGTTCCCAACTGCAGAAAGGGGCGGCTAATGGCAAGCCCGCCGGACAAGGCGCAGGTCATAGTGCTGGTAAGAGTGCTGGTAAGAGTGCAGGTAAGGGCAAACCGACCGGTAAACCCGCCCATAAGGGCAAGGCGCCGACCCGCGCCGGTTCTGCCAAACCCGCCACTCAGGGCGGCAAGCCTGCGGCCAAAGGCAATGGTGCCAAGCGACCGGCACGGTAATATTTCCTGATTGGAAAGCGATAGAAATAAAAAGGCGACCGGGTGGTCGCCTTTTTATTTAACATTATTTTTTTCAATTTTGGTACGATAGTGAATAATAGCCTCTTCCATTCTGGTTAATAATGGCTCAAAACCGGAAAAAGGTATGCTATGCTTTTTGGCTGATACTACTTTTGTCGCAAAAGTATTTTTACCATAGGAGTTTTTAGTATCAGCTTCTTGTTGAGGTGAGAATTTTCGTCCATCAACTTCAATATTTAGTGTTTCAGGTAAAAAGAGATTTTCCATGAAGCTATCTCGACCATCAATAAGTGGCGTAAACACTATATATAAGTTTTTCTCAACATGAACAAAAGAAGATTCTTTTATTATTTTATTCGACTCGGCTTTATCTTTTTTTAGTTCAGGGTAGAGAGGTTTATGATTTACAAGATATGAAATTAACTCTGTTGAACCAGAGTCGTTATCCGCAACAATAATTACCGGTTGCGTTGCTGCTGGAGCTCGATAGTAAGAATAATCAGAACGGTATCTTTCTACAAAACGCTTTAGATAACTTGCTCCGCCATATAAATCAAGAAGATATCTAGTTCTTTTACTGTATTCTAAAAAGTTAACTAGGAGTTCATATTCTTTTTCATCAGTTTTTGCATTGGATAACAATTCAAATTTTTCAGATAAACGTAGTATGGCAGCTTTGATATAAATGTTATCGGTTTTTCCTTCACATAGTACCGTTGGTTTGTTATGGCCGAAGAAATACTTGTAAAATAAAAATCGACTGAAGGTTTTTTCTCTTACATTAAGTTTTTCTCTGTAATTAAGTCCGTGATTTCTCAGTGAGAAACGGTTATCAATAGGACCTTTTTCCTTTACATTATTATATTTATCTATGTAATCAATGAAATTTAATCGGCCATCTAGTTCATAAAGAGTACCTGCAACCGCTTGTCCATTCTGTTCGCATTTTATGTATGAACCAGTTTGGAACAAGCTATGACACATAGCTCTAGTGATTCTCCAGTAGTCACTTTTTATATTAACTTTTTTGTTTACAACCAAGCCAGTTACATCTTGTCTTGAATCCATTAACTGAACTCTGGTTTTCTTCTCATTTATTGTGAATCCGTTATCAGTTATTTCTTTTGAAAGCCTTCTGCCGATATGAACTTTGTTTTTATCTGCTATTGCAATATCTTTTGGAAATACATTTTCACGTGTCGAAAAGGTTATGTCATCTGCATATCTGGTATATGTACAGCTATTTTTCTTAGCAAGTTTAGCAAGTCGAATATCGACACTATGCATTATTAAATTGGTTATTACTGGAGAGCATGGACTTCCTTGAGGTAAAAAGTTTTTATAGCATGCTATTTGTGCAATAACCGTTGCAATATGTTCATGAAGCTCAAAGTGCTGGTTTTTTATGAAAAAACCTCTCACTCGACCGAAGTTAAATGATCCAAAGAAATCGTTTAAATCTATATTTAAAACATTTTTCTTATGAATGTGGTTTTTTGCGTTTGTTATTATTGATCGATTTCTAACAAAACCATGAGATAGTTTTGGTGTTATTTTCCTTTCTTTATTTATTTCATCTATACAGTCAAGTAGTAAAACAGAAAGCCTAGATTGCAAATCTTTTAACTCTTTGTTTGGTGCGTAAATTGTCCTAGGGTCACCATTTCGTTTAGGTATTTCAAAAGATTTATATTTCAGTTCATCGCTGGTCAAATAGAGAGTTTTGGTAAGGAAGGAGGGATTTACATCTAGTACTTTTGCAAGCATTCTCTTAGTGGTTGCTTGCTTTAATAAGGCCAGTCTGGACATTTTTTTAATGTTAAAGTGAAGGCTTATGGGCACTCTTATGCACTTATATTCGGAATCGACACTGCGTCAATCCGCCATATGGCGAGTCCTGTGGGACATTTTTTTCACTGATTGCGAAACACAATCCAAAATCTGCCCATAAGCCGAGGTGGACAATATCGCCATGTAATTTGAAAGTCAATAACAAATTGTTTTTACTCACAAAAACTGGCCGTTAGATGATGTCGAAAAAGTTATTTATACTTCCTTCTTAAATAAATTTGTGTGCATGCAGTTTGTTAAAACATATAAAATACACGCTACCGCCCGTGGATTACAGCTTCCAATATGCTCCCTTGACCAGCGATGGCAGCAACCCATCGCAGTTCAACAGGTTCTGAATGGCCATGGTAAGCCAAACGAAACTGCCGAGGCGAGCCTTTAAGTGACATAACCATCAGAAATTAATCATTTTTTGCGCTTGATCAGCAAATGGAACCGGAAGGTGGCTTTATAGCCATATCTCGCTTTGGCACGCAGGGAAGGGGAGTGAATTGGGGCAACCTGCTGGTCGCCCCTTGTTGTTGCCATATCCGGCGCGCTAGGGGTTAGCCGTTATAGCCGTAGCAGCGCTTGAGCTCCTCGAAGTCGTAGTAGTGGCTGCCGCTTTGGTAGGGCTGGCAGCCCGTTTTAAAGGCGATTTCCTTTTCGTTGTAGAGCATCTTGACCAGCACCTGCCGCTGCCCGTTCTGGTAGATATCCCACTGAATATTGGCGGTATAGGGGGAGACCCAGCCGCCGCGCCACTCGTTGTTCTGCTGGCTGAACAGCTGATCCGGGCTGGCCCCCTGACGGCTCCCTTCCAGCTTCATCAGGGCGGCGAGGGGGATAATGGCCTCGGCGTGGGCAAAGCGCAGGGTGGCCCGTCGGCTCTGCTCACCCTCCACGACCTGACGCTGCACTTCGCCAAACAGGCCGTCGAGCAGCGGCTGGGCAATGGCGTAGGGGGCGCTCTGGTTGGCAAAGCTCGGCCCCTTCTCGTAGAAATCTTCCGCATCGGAGAGGTAGGAGAACCAGGCAGACTCCTGTGGGGTGAGGAACTGTTCCAGCGCCCAGGGCTCGCTGCCCTGAGCCTGCGCTTCGCGGATCATGCCGGGGCCGATGATAAAGAGGTTGTAGAGCATCAGGGCGGCATCCACTTCGTCGCGCACATAGGTCATGCCGCCATCTTCCGGATTGACGGCGACAAACTCGACGCCGCCCGCCAGATAGTCGACAAAGCCCTTGCTGTAGATACGCTCCAGCATGCTGCGGGCCATCTCTTTGGTCTTGCTCAGGTTTTTAAGCTGATCCAGCGCCCTGGCCAGCTCGGGGGCCGGGGCGATTCCGGCATCTTCGTCGCCGATAAAGCGCTGGTAGCTCTCATAGGCGGGCAGGTAGCGGGCGTAATCCCCCTCGGGCGTGGTCTTGTGGAAGTAGAGCTCGAACTTGTTGACCAGCTTTTTGTCGATCTTCGAGGGGTCATCCTGCGTGAGGTAGCACTGCGCCGAGTCGCTGACATAGCTCACGTTGCGCTTGAGGCTCTCCATAAAGTAGAAGGCACTTTCGTTGGCCCTGTCCTTGCCCGAGGTGACCACCTTGATGCAGTGGGGCTCGCTGCTGTTGAGCAGGGTCGGCAGCCGCGCCGCCAGCCTGGTGGCGAGATTGGCGTGCTCCTCCTTGCCCAGCGCCGAGAGCAGGCCATAACCCAGTTTCTGGTTGGCGGCCGTCACCAGATCGACCTTGCCTCCCAGCCCCTGCCCGAGGGTGGTGAGCGCCCCCTGACGCTGCGCCTCTTCCCAGACCAGCTTGGTCAGCACGTCATATTTCGGGCTGGAGAGGGAGCGCGAGCCGTGGCGCGCCACCATCTCGGTAAAGACCGGGCTGAACCCCTGGGGCGCTGGCTCGTAGCTCTCCGCCTGCTGCTGCGGGCTGTAGACCGCTTTGGTGCTGTATTGATAGGCCGTTTTGCCCTGGCTGTCGGCAGACGATTCGTTCTCTGACTGGCAGCCGCCAAGCAAGACCAGCGAGACGGCCAAAGCCACATAAGAAGAGCGCGGGAAAGTCATGATGTTCCTTATCTATCCGTATGAAAAATAAGTGAAAAACTCTATGGTTTGAAAATGACCGCGGGATGTCAGCCAGATGACAGGAAGGTGACTGTTGTGAATGCCATTAGTAGGGAGACAGACGTGGCGAGCATGCCCATCAGGGAGCGCTTCTGTTATCTTGGCCTGCCCGATAGATGGGCTTGGGGCCCGTTCATGACGTGTTTGGCAGGAGCAATCAGATGGCAATAAAAACGCGATCCCGCAGGGAGAAGGTGGGCAGTGGCCTTGGGCTGCTGCTCGGGATCATCGGCTTCAATCTGCTGGTGCCCTTCCTGTTTGAAAAGCAGGCGGGTTTTGATGGCAACCAGATGCTCTGGGCCGCCGTGACAGCTCTGGTCTGCTCCGAGCTGGGGGACAGAGTGGGCAAGTGGCTAGATTGCCGGGAGCAAACGAGAGCAGGCGACTAACTCAGGAGGCGGCCGACAGGTCGCGGGTTGCTCTGAACTGGCTGGGAGTCAGGCCGGTGATGCGCTGAAATTCGCGATTGAAATTGGATTTGGTCTGAAAACCGGCGTTCATCAAGATCTGGGTGATGCTCTCATCCGTGTTCAGCAGGGCCTGCCTGGCATGGGCAATCCGATATTCGTTGATGACCCTGGGGATGCTCTGTTGGCGCACCAGATTGACGGCACTGGAGATCTGCTTTGCGGGAATGCCCAGTTTGCGTGAGAGGCGGGCCAAGGTCAGCTCAGGATCCAGGTAGCAGGTTTTCTCCTTCATCAGGTTATCGAGCAGAGCCACTATCTCCCGTGCACGATCGTCGCCCAGCAGTGGCGCTTTCTCCGCAGGCTCGGGCTCGGAGGCGGGCATCTCCTCCTCTTCTGCGTCAGCGGTATTGACACCCACCATCACCACGGCTGCCGCCAGCATGGGCACCAGCATCAGGTGACCCAGCGACAGGATATAGGGCGCCAGCTGGCCTTGGTTGAAGGCGAAGTCGAGGGAGACGGCGGCGTCGATGGCCGCCGAAAACAGCAGCATCCAGCCCGCGATATGTTCTGCCCGCCTGACCCCCTCCCACTCATTGAACGAGACATAGAGCAGCAGCTGTGTCTTATCGGAGAAGCGCACCAGCGCGATGCCGTAGCAGAGATAGATGGCGGTCAGCAGGCCATCCAGTGGCAACCAGTTGTGGGTCAGCATGCCGAAGGCAACCAGCGCGGGGCCGACGCCGTGCAGCCAGGAGAAGCGGGCGCTAGGCGCCTTGGTCCGGCTGAAGATGTGCCAGGCGGCCACCGAAATAAGCGAGGCGAGGATCGGCTGCACGAGAGTGAGCTGCGCCAGAGCGAAGGTCCAGCGCAGCCCCACCATGCCGGTGGTGATGGCGCACAGCAGCAAAAAGAGGGCGGTCATTCTGGCCGCCCGCCCGAGGCGCGCTAGCAGCACGGCAGCCAGCAGTGCCAGCAGTGCCAGCAGCAAGGAGACAATAAAGGGTATGGGTATGGCCAGCATCATGTATCCTGTGTGCAAAGAGAGGCCGTTGACCAGCAGCGGCTCGATGTGGCGCTCAGCAAGGGGGAGCGGGTGAACAGCCGCGACTTCATCTTCTCCCGCGAGGCCGCTGACCCGGAGGCCGACGGCCATATCGTCAGCGGGATCGCGGCCGACGAAGGGTTTGTGCTGAACTCGCGGCGGCGCTGGATAGCCTGGCTGCTGGAAGACAAACCGGCGCTGCGCTGTCAATGAGGCCTAGCTCGTCGGGAGGATGCGCCGGCCCAGTAAGGCACCCTGACCGAACTGGCGTGATGATCTACCAATTAGAGTTAAAAGGATGATGGATGCGATGATTTATTGAAATTCAAGACATTTATTATTTTAGTCATAAAAATAAGCCATTTTATGGAAAATGGCTTATCCCAGTAAGTAAAAAATCTTATCTTACAAAAACCATTAACTGGTTACTATATGCAAACTGTCTTTGAGGATGCCAATTTGACTTTATCCATAGATTTGGATAAGCACTGGTCCAGTCATCCTTCTTATATCCGTAGAAACTACCTTGATAATCTTTACTGCTCGGGTGACCAACAATTGTATAATCTAAGTTAGCACCATCACAACCATATTTTTCTGCATGAACTATTTTTGCTTTTCCTAAATTATTATCAAGCGGGGAGCAGAATGCAGCATTACTGGCTTGAGTTATGTTCATAATCCCCCATAGTTTAGTGTTTGGTTGAATAAATAAAATCTCAGTTGACTCATCCTTTAATTGTGCCCAAGCACCTGGGTTGAGATACTCATTGTTTGTTAAGGATGTTATTTTATCAACTTGAACATATGGAGTATTATTAGCCCGCACAGCAACAAGACGCCATCCACCGCCATCAATATCAGCATTGCAATATAGATCGTGGTACCATCCAGTCTCTGTTGCTAAACGACAATCTGGATTGTTATCCTCACCCCACTCAATCCGAAAATCTCCACCCCTTCCGGTCATATCATACCAAACACCTTGATATTGTCGTTCAGCGATAGTCTTGCCTAAATAATATGTGATGTTTTTATTTATATCTTGTTTGAATTGGATGAGTTTATTTTCCTCCATAAACTCACCATTTATGTTATCTCCTGAACTCCCAGGGGAAATTACACTTCCTTCAATGTGAGTTAAAATTGTTGATGATGACGATGTATTTTTATCTATTTTTCCATCAACCCATTCATCTTTTATTAACTTGTAATCTTGTTCGGCTGCCGAAATACTCATAGGGAGTAATAATGAAAGAATTATATATTTCATAATAGCCACTCTATAATAAGTTTTTTAATTGAATTTAAATTCCAGTATGGCTCTGATGCCACAGATTCTATTTTTGAATCCCCCGATGACAACCTACATTGCGAATCAATGAGTTTGCCACCCTTCAGTAGGACTCGTTTGGTTATTTTAGGTGGCTGGTGCTGTATGGGCAAGTATTAAATTAGAAATTCAAGTAATAACATTTTTGTAACTAGGCGGTACTAACGGTATCAGCCAGATTGACTACACCTTATTTAGCTATGGGGTGAGTAGGCAGCCCTATCAGTCGGTGTCATACAGAGGTTCATTTTGGTATCTATTTTTGAAACTACTGGGATTTGTGCACTCATGTTGGGTGATACCGGTGGTTGGTATAAATAGAGGCGATCAGCAATTCTGTAAGTAGCATAGTGGTGAGTTAATGTAATTTTTGGTGGCATCTTATTGTCTAATATTCCTGCCCCTTGGCGTTCTGCAGGGTGTGAAACAGGTAGTGATCGTCCCGATCGTAATAGACGGTAATGGTATGGCGCTGGGTATAGTCCGCCGCCACGCCGGCCACCGTCATCGGCACCAGGATCAGCTCCCCCAGCCCCATGGTCACGGCGCTTGCCGTGGCCTGGTCATTGCCGTCAGCGCGCTTGTGGATCTTGCCGAGCACGGTAAAACGATCGCAGCCCTGCACCTTATCCTCGGTCAGAAAGGCGGCCTGCTGGCAATGCTGGGGCTCGCCCAGCTCGGCGCGAATGGTCGCGCGGGTTTCCCCCGATACCAGGGTGTTGCGAAAGCGCCCCGCGTAGTGATCGATGGCGGCGCAGCCGCTTAGCAGCCAAATCAGCAGCAGCGGTGTGAGCCGCAGATAGGCGCGTATCATGGGCGGGCCCCGCCCTCTGCCAGAGGCGCATCACCCCGCCGCCTGGGCTCGCTGCGATGCAAAAAGGTGGTCAGGGTATCGCGCGGCGGCGTGATGCCGCACTGCACCAGAATCCGCCCTATGGCTCCCCTGTGATAGCCGCCATGAGTTACCAGATGGAGCAGCATTTCATCGCGGCTCATCTGCCCCTTGTCACCATCGACAAAGTGAAACGAGAGCGGGGTTGCCCCCTCTTGCGGGCTCAGCGCTACGACGTAATCCACCAGCCAGTTATCCAGCTTGGTGACTGCGCTGCGCAGGGCGGTGAGGGTCGGTGTCTCCGGCGTATTGGTGGCGGTAAAACCATGGTTTTCCCCCAGCAGATTGGCCTGGAAGATGGCATCGACCACATGGATATGGTTGAAGATCCTGAGGCAGGTGTGGTGGGCCTCGCCATATTGCTGCGCATCGAGCATGGCGATGGCATCCAGCAGCTCGCTATCGGCCCAGCGTTTGTAGTGAAAGAGGGATTGCAGTGTCTTGTTGCTCATCGCGTCCTTGCCTTTGTCGCTTCGTGAAGTGTGGCATGTTAGCCAGAATGGGCTCAATACGAAACCCATTCTGTTGCAGCTTTGGCCCCCGTCATACAAAAAGCCCCGAGAGCTGGCGCTTTCGGGGAAGAGGAAAAACATCGACAAGGAATTACAAAGGCAGTGGGGTCAAACCTGAACCGGATCAGGCATCGACATAGAGCACTTGGCTGCTAATAAGCGCCCTTTTTCGGGACATCCGCCTTTTTGACAGCAGTGGGTGCCTAGACTAGGTTGGTATTCCTATGAGGCCCATCAAGCCTGTTTACTGTTAACCATAACCGGAAGGATCCGAAATGAAAGCGATGACTGCAGCCCTTTTACTCCCCCTGATTCCCCTTGCCGTTCAGGCGGGGGCACCCGTGTGGATCACGATTGGGGCCGATAGCGGGGTTGAACTCAAGCAGGTCAATGCCAAGCTCTCCCCCCTGTTCAGTGCCAGCGGGGCGCCTATCCAGCAGGCCCAGATTGAGGCAAGCGAGCTTGGCTCCCTCTCGCACCTGATGCACGAAGGCCACCAGCGTTGCGGAGGCTATGTGGTGCACACGACCCTGGCCGATGCGCTGCAAAGCATGGTTCAGCCCCTTAGCCAAAACCTGTTCAGTGCCCCGCCGTTGACCCAGAGGACCAGTGTCAACCGGCTGCTGCCCCATCTGGATCAAGGCAATATCGCCAGCACCATCAGCAAGCTATCCGGCTGGCGCAACCGCTACTACACCACCCCCACCGGCACGCAATCCGCCGACTGGGTAGCCAGCCAGTGGCAGAGCCTCGGCAGCACCCTGCCATGGGCCAGCGTCAGTCGGGTCAAACATAGCGGCTACCCGCAACAATCCGTGGTGCTGACCCTCAAGGGAAGCCGCTATCCGGACGAGGTGGTGGTGCTCGGCGGCCATCTCGATTCCACCGCAGGCTCGGCCCCCAACAGCAAGACACTGGCCCCCGGTGCTGATGATGACGCCTCCGGTATCGCCACCCTGACCGAGGTGCTGCGGGTCATCGCCGAGCAGGGCCGCCAGCCGGAGCGCACCCTGCAATTTATCGGCTATGCGGCAGAGGAGGTGGGCTTGCGGGGCTCCAAGGATATCGCCAGCCGCTACAAGGCGGCCAACACCAAGGTATTGGCCGCGCTCCAGCTGGACATGACCAACTACAAGGGCTCGGCGAACGACATCGTCTTTATGACCGACTACACCGACAAGGGGCTGACCGGCTACCTCACCCAGCTGATCGATGCCTACCTGCCGCAAGTCAGCTATGGCTATGACAGCTGTGGCTATGGTTGCTCGGATCACGCCTCCTGGCACAATCAGGGCTACCCCGCCGCCATGCCGTTCGAGTCACGCTTCAGCGAATACAACCCCAGGATCCACACGGCGCAGGATACGTTGCAAAACTCGGATCCCTCGGCTGGCCACGCTCTCAAGTTTGCCCAGCTGGCGACCAGCTTTGCCGTTGAAATGGGCAAGATCAACTGAGTCACAGGCCACTGCGAAAGCCAAAAGGAAGGAAGTCTCGGCTTCCTTTTTTTCTATCTTCTGTGCGGCTTTGCCCCCGCCATACAAAAAGCCCCGAGAGCTGGCGCTTTCGGGGAAGAGGAAAAACATCGACAAGGAATTACCAAGGTATTGGGGTCACACCTGAACCGTATCAGGCATCGACATAGAGCACCTGGCCGCTAATAAAGCCATCGACGGAGCGCTCAAACGCCTTGCCGACCAGGGCGCCCGGCACCGGCTGGAAGCCCGGCATCATCTCGCCATATACGTCCCACGCCTCTTCCAGTACGGTCGGGTTGACCACATTGATGCGAATGCCACGGGGCAGCTCGTGGGCCACGCACTGGACAAAGGTATCGATGGCGCCGCTGGTGGTGGCATCGGCAATGGCCAGCGGGATCGGCTTGATATTGAGGATGCCGGAGATCAGGGTGAAGGAGCCCCCCTGATTGATGTAGTTGAGACCGATATTGACCAGATTGATCTGCCCCATCAGCTTGCTCTGGATGGTGGTTTGCCACTGCTCGTCGCTCATCTCGCCAAAGGGGGCGTATTCGCAATAGCCGGCGGTATTGACCACCGCATCGAAGGATCCCACGTTTTGGTAGAGCCGCTCGATGGACTCTCTGCTGGTGATATCCACCTGAAAATCACATCCCTCGCCGGAGCGGCTGGCGGTAATGACCTTGTGCTTGCCCAGACCACTGAGGGCGGCTTGCCCCATTTTCCCCTGAGCACCAATCAGAATGACTGTTTTCATCGTTAACCTCGCTTTGCTGGAAGAGCTGCAAGGTTAGAGAGCCACTGATACAATGTAAATCATGAGTGGTTTGTATGTGATACAACTTTAATTGGTGAGGTAAGGGTGGAGAAGATCGATATCAGGCAGATGCGGGTGCTGGTGCTGCTGGTGAGATACAAGAGTGTGTCGCGGGTGGCCGAGCTGCTGGAGATCTCCCAACAGGGGGTGAGCAGCCATCTGAAAAAGCTGCGCGACCTCTTTCCCGCCGAGCTTTTTATCCGCCAGAGCGCCGGGTTGCAGCCGACCGACTACGCCTGCGAGCTGGCTGACAAGTTCGAGCAGATCCTGGCCGATATCGACGGGGTTTTTGTGGCCGCCCCCTTCGATCCCGCCAGCAGCGAGCGCACCTTCAGGGTGATGGCGAACGAATATGCCCAGCTCGCCATTATTCCAAGGCTGGCGAGCGCCCTGCGCAGTCAGGCGCCCTCCATCCGGCTCGATGTGGTGGACTTTCAGGCCGAGCAGCATCTGGAGGCGCTGGCCAGCGGCGAGGTCGATCTGGTGATTGGCTTTGATGCCTATCTCGACCCGGGGTTGCTGCGTGCCACCCTGCGCCGGGATCACTACTGCTGCGTGCTGCGCCGCGACTCCCGATATCTTCCGGACAACGCCCCGCAGGATCTGGCGGCCATCCCCTTTGTGCAGTTCGCCAACAGCGTCGGCAATTTCGAAGGGCAGATGAGCCCGCAGCAGGTTGCCAGCGCAGCGGTGGCGACGCTCCCCTGTTACACCTCGCTGCAAGCCTTTATGTCGGTCAATGACGTGGCGGCCTGCATTCCGTCGGCCATCGCCGCCCTCGGCGATTTTCGCACCGTGGAGCTGGCCGGGGCGCCGCAGCCGTTCGAGGTGGTGGTCGGCAGACACCGCAAAAGCCAGGGCAATCTCGCTATCGAGTGGCTGGCCGAGGTGATCAAGTCGGTCTGCGATCTTGCCATGCCCGGATAACGCCGCCGTTTGCACAGAGCTGCACACGCCAGTCAGCGCGCTAACGGCAGGCTGGATCTGCGGGGGAAATCCTGCGATGGTGCGGGCAGTTTTCCGCTTGTCCCGTTATCGAGTGAAAAGGAGTTGAGATGCGCATTGCCATGATTGGTCTGGGGGATATCGCCCAGAAAGCCTATCTGCCGCTGCTGGCGAGCGACGAGCGGATCACCCCGCTGCTCTGTACCCGCAATCCGGCGGTGCTGGAGAAACTCGCCCGCCAGTACCGGATCGCCGAGTGCTTTACCGATGTGGCAGCCCTGCTGGCCAGCCGCCCCGACGCCGTGATGATCCACGCCGCCACCGCCGTGCACCGTGAGCTGGCCGAGCAGTGCCTGCGGGCAGGGATCCCCACCTTTGTCGACAAGCCCCTGTGCGACAATCTGGCCGAGGCCGAGGCGCTGGCCAACCTCGCCATCGCGCAGGATTGCGCCCTCTTTACCGGCTTTAACCGCCGCTATCTGCCCGCCATGGCCGAGGCGCGCGCCCAGCCGCTCACCGAGCTGAACTGGCAAAAGCACCGCTTCGCCCTGCCCGGCAAGGCACGGGATTTTCTGTTCGATGACTTTATCCATGTGCTCGACAGCCTTTGCTTCTATGGCGGCGTGCCGGGCGGCGACTTTCATGCGGTATTGCGACCGGATACGAAGGACAGCAGCCTGTTGGCCGGGGTAAGCGTCAGCTGGCAGAGCGGGGATCGCGCCATCAGCGGCAGCATGAACCGCAGCGCCGGCATCACCGAGGAGCGCATCGACGCCTATGGCGACAATCTCTCCCTGCACCTTGAGAACTGCACCCGCGGCATCATAGCCCGCGACAAGACGGCGCAGATGCTTAGCCCCAACGATTGGCAGCCGGTGCTGGCCCAGCGCGGCTTTGCCGCCATGCTGGAGCACTGGTATCAGCAGATTGAATCGGGCAAGGCGGATAGCGAGTTGATTGCCTCCTACCTGCACGGTCACCGGCTGGCGGAGCAGTTGGTGGCGCAGGCTGACAAGCGGGGATAAGGCTGGTTGGAAGCCTGAGGGATATGAATACGAGATGCGCGAAGATAGCGCATCAAACACAACGGGGGGCCGCAGTTGCGGCCCCC